>CAZXCB010000193.1:0-6478 GCA_964639075.1 uncultured Bifidobacteriaceae bacterium
AGCTACGCGCTGTACCCGCACATGTCGGTGCGCAAGAACATCGAGTTCCCGTTGCGGACCCGGCACGTCGATCACGCGGAGCGCGAGCGTCTGGTCGCCGACGCCGCGGCGTCGCTCGGTCTCGAGGGGCTGATGGACCGCAAGCCGGCACAGCTCTCGGGAGGGCAACGCCAACGGGTGGCACTGGCCCGGGCGATCGTGCGTCGCCCGCTCGTGTTCCTGATGGACGAGCCGTTGTCGAACCTCGACGCCAAGTTGCGGGTGCAGACGCGCGCCGAGCTGATCGAGCTCCAGCGCGAGCTCCGGACGACGGTCGTCTACGTCACCCACGACCAGGTCGAGGCGATGACGATGGGTGATCGCATCGCGATCATGAACGACGGGGTGCTCCAGCAGGTCGGTCCGCCGCAGGCGGTCTACGAGCGGCCGGCGAACCTGTTCGTGGCGAGCTTCATCGGGAACCCGCCGATGAACACGATCGAGGGCAAGGTCATCGACGTGGACGGCACCCGGGTGCTCGAGCTCGAGGGCAGCCGGGTGCCGTTCCCGCCGGGGCACGCGGCCGCGGTCGCCGAGGCCGGCTCCACCTCGGTGGTGATCGGTGTACGCCCGGAGCACGTGCGGCTCACGCCGGACGGTGCGCTCCCGGCGACCGTGTCGGTGATCGAGTCGCTCGGTCACGAGCGCCACGTGATCTGCCGGCTCGCGGACGCGCAGATGGTGATCGTGCGCCAGCCGTCGGAGACCGTGCCACCCGCGGCGGGGGAGGCGGTGCGGCTCGCGGTCGATCCCGAGCACCTGCACGTGTTCGACGGCGACACGACGCGGCGGCTGGAGCCGAAGTGAGCTTCGCGGGCGACGCGGGTGAGATCGCCGCGGCGACCGAGCTCCGTGAGCTCGACGCGGCCGAGACCGTCGACGTCCGGGAACGCCGGCCACCCCGCTTCAGCCGCAAGCGGCGACGCGAGGTCGGGCTCGCGTTCCTGATGCTGCTGCCGTCGTTCGTGATCTTCGGCGTCTTCATCTTCTACCCGTTCTTCAAGAACTTCTACCTCGGCTTCTATCGAACGCCGCCGTTCCCGGGGTTGCCCAAGACCTACGTCGGCTTCGACCAGTACCGCGAGGTGCTCACGTCGACCGAGTTCCTCGACAGCGTGAAGACGACCGTGGCGTTCGCGTTCATGACCGTGCCGGCGGGCATCGTGCTCGGACTCGCGCTGGCGGTGCTCGCGCACCAGAAGCTCAAGGGCGTCGGCGTCTACCGCACGATCTTCTCGTCGACGGTCGCGACGTCGGTGGCGGTCGCGTCGGTGATCTTCGGCACGTTGTTCAACCCGGTCGTCGGACTGCTGCCG
This sequence comes from uncultured Bifidobacteriaceae bacterium, assembly GCA_964639075.1. Lineage (GTDB taxonomy): Bacteria > Actinomycetota > Acidimicrobiia > IMCC26256 > JAENVU01 > JAENVU01. Next base: position 1,356 of record CAZXCB010000193.1, read on the forward strand.
TGGTTGGGGATCAGCCCGACCCCGCCGATCCTCGACAACCCGACGTGGGCGCTGCCGGCGGTCGCGCTGGTGACCGTGTGGCAGACGCTCGGCCTCACGTTCATCCTGATGTCGTCGGGGCTGCAGGCGATCCCCGACGAGCTCCACGAGGCCGCTCGCGTCGACGGCGCCGGCCCGTGGATGCGCTTCTGGCGGGTGACCTTGCCGCTCCTGTCGCCGACGATCTTCTTCGCGATCGTCATCGGGGGCATCTTCGCTTTCCAGACCTTCGGCCAGATCGACCTGCTCACCCAGGGCGGCCCGCTCAAGAAGACGAACGTGCTGACCTACTTCGTGTACCGGACGCTGCGTACCGAGAACAACGACGGCAAGGCGGCAGTGCTCGCCGTCGCGTTGTTCGCGATCACGATGGTGCTGACGCTGGTGCAGATGCGGGTGCTCGAGCGGCGGGTGCACTATGGCCGCTGAGACGGCCGTGGCACCCGGCTCTCGCTCGCGTACGTCGCGGACCCGCCGTCACGTCGGGATCGTGGCGCGCTATCTCGTGCTCTCGTTCCTCGCGCTGATCGTGATCTTCCCGCTGTACATCACGGTGGTGAACTCGCTGCTCACGCCCAGCCAGATCGCGGCGCGCCCGCCCAAGTTCTTCCCGTTCGACCCGCAGTGGGACACCTACAGCACGGCATGGGACTCGGGGCACATGTCGCGGTACCTGCTGAACAGCGCGATCGTCACGCTCCTCATCACCGCCGGCCAGGTGGTGACGGCGACGCTCGCCGGCTACGCGTTCGCGTTCCTCGACTTCCCGTTCAAGCGCACGATCTTCGTCGTGTTCCTCGCGACGCTGATGGTGCCCTTCGAGGTCACGATCATCACCAACCTGACCACGGTCACGAACCTCGGGTGGTACGACAGCTATCCCGGCCTGGTGGTGCCGTTCATCGCGACCGGCTTCGGCGCGTTCCTGCTGCGTCAGGCGTTCCTGCAGGTGCCCAAGGACCTCCAGGACGCGGCCGCGCTCGACGGCTACGGCCACTGGCGGTTCATGACCCGCGTGGCAGTGCCGCTCGCACGACCGGCGATGGCCGCGCTCAGCGTCTTCGCGTTCCTCGGCGCGTGGAACCAGTACCTCTGGCCGTTGTTGGTCACGAAGGACGACCGGTACCGCACCGTGCAGATCGGTCTCAAGCAGCTCCGCGCCACCAGCATCGACCAGGTGAACGTGACCTTCGCCGGCGTGGTGATCGCTGCGCTGCCGTTGGTGATCCTGCTCCTGTTCTTCCAGAAGCAACTCGTGCGCGGCCTGACGGCCGGCGCGGTCAAGGGCTGAGCCCGTGGCACCGTCCCCCGGAGGTACTCCCATGTCGAGAACACGGATCCCCCTGCTCCTGCTCTCCGCGCTCGCGCTGGTCCTGGCCGCGTGCGGCGGCGGCAGCGACAGCTCCGGCGGTGGGTCCGGCGGTGGCGGGGGATCCGCGGCTGCCGGGACCTGTCCGGTCGGTGCGCTGGCGAAGGCGAGTGCGCCGGTCACGATCACGTTCTGGCATGCGATGAACCGCGCCAACGAGGAGGCGCTGGTCAAGCTGGTCGACGAGTACCAGGCGCAGCAGCCGAAGGTGAAGGTGAACCTGATCAACCAGACCGGTTACCGCGAGTCCTTCGAGAAGTACAAGGCCGGTCTGCGCACCGGCGACCTCCCCGACCTCGTCCAGATCGAGGACACCGGCACGCAGCAGATGATCGACACGAAGTCGATCGTGCCGATGAGCGCGTGCGTCAAGGCCGACGACTACGACACGTCGGACTTCATCCCGCGCACGCTGGCGTACTACAGCGTCGACAAGGTCCTGTGGCCGATGCCGTTCAACGTGTCGAACCCGGTGCTCTACTACGACCGCAACGCGTTCACGGCCGCAGGTCTCGACCCGGATCAGCCGCCGACGACGCTCGAGCAGGTGACCCAGTACGCCGAGAAGCTGAAGGGCGCCGGCTACGAGTACGGCTACGGCCTGAAGCTCGACCCGTGGGTCATCGAGCAGATGTCCGCGAAGGCGGGCGTGCCGTTCGTGAACAACGGCAACGGTCGCGTGAAGCGCGCCACGAAGGTCGTGTTCGACAACGAGACCGGCCTCGAGATCTTCTCCTGGATGAAGGCGATGGTCGACCAGGGGCTCGCGGTCACCAACAGCGCCGAGGGTCCGAGCGCGTTCGACAACCTGCTCGGCATCCGGTCCAAGCGCAACGCGATGACGATCGACACCTCGGCCGCGCTCGGGACCGTGTCCCAGATCCTCGCGTCGGGTCAGGGCGGCGGCGTCACGCTCGGCGTCGGTCCGATGCCCGGCCCGAAGGGCGACGGTGGCGTCCTCGTCGGCGGCGCGGCGCTGTACGTCCCCAAGGTGTCGTCGGCAGCGAAGCAGGCCGCGGCCTGGGACCTGATCAAGTTCCTCGTGTCGTCGGACCGCCAGGCGGAGTGGGCGGCCGCGACCGGGTACGTGCCGCTGCGGGAGTCCGCGACCGAGACCGCGACGATCCGGCAGCTGTGGGCCGAGGAGCCGGGCTACAAGGTCGCGTACGACCAGCTGGTCACCGGGGTGAACAACGTGGCCACCGCCGGTCCCATCGTCGGGCCGTACCAGGAGGTGCGCGACGCCGTCCTGGCCGGTGAGCAACGGATGTTCACCGGTGGCGCGTCGGCGCAGCAGGCGCTGGCGAGCGCGGCCCGAGACGCCGACCGGGCGATCGCGAGCTACAACCAGCGGATCGGAGGGTGATGCGCGCGCGCCTGCGGGTCTTCGGGACCGTGGCGATCGCGCTGGCGGTCGTCGCCGGCTGCTCGGGTGGCGGGAGCAAGGGCGGCGGCGACGGCGACGCCTCCGGATCCGGCGGGTCGTCGGCCTGCCCGGTGGACGCGCTCGCGAAGGTGACCGAACCCGTCACGATCACGTTCTGGCACACCCAGGCGCGGGCGAACCTCACGGAGCTCGAACGTCAGATCGACGAGTTCGAGGCCTCGCAGGACAAGGTACGGGTCAAGCTGGTCGACCAGACCGGTTACCGCGAGCTGTTCGAGAAGTACAAGGCCGGTCTGACCTCGGGCGACCTGCCCGACCTCGGTCAGTTCGAGGAGACCACCGTGCAACAGCTCCTCGATTCGAAGAGCACGGTCACCGTGGCCGACTGCATCGCGGCCGACCGGTACCCGACGGCCGACTTCCTGCCCCGTTCGCTCGACTACTACACGGTCGACGGCAGGCTGCGCGCGATGCCCTGGACGGTGTCGAACCCCATCCTGATGTTCGACCCGGGCAAGCTCCGCGCGGCGGGGCTCGACCCCGCGAACCCGCCCGAGACGTTCGACGAGCTCGAGGCCGCGTCCCGCCAGATCGTGCAACGCGGCGTCGCGAAGCACGGCATGGCGCTCCCGGCGCGCGACTACTTCTTCGAGTTCTTCTACGCGAAGTCGGGCCAGAGCTACGTGAACCACAACGGCGGCCGCGCGTCGCGCGCCACCGCGGCGACGCTCGACAACCCCACCGGTCGCAAGATCTGGTCGTGGTGGAAGCGGATGGTCGACTCCGGGCTCGCGCTCAACACGGGCGCGACCGAGGGCAACTTCGACCATCTGCTCGCGATCCCCACCGGCGAGGCGGCGATGACGATCGAGGCGTCGGGCGCGATCGGGCCGATCAACGAGGTGCTGCAGAGCGGCCAGTACCCGGGAGTCACGATCTCGGCGTCGGCGCTGCCGAGCCTGACCGGCCGGGGAGGGGTGCCCGTCGGCGACGCGTCGCTGTGGATCTCGAAGCGGTCCTCGCCCGAGAAGCGGGCCGCGGCGTGGCAGCTCGTGAAGTTCCTCGATGCGCCCGCGCAGATCGCGGGGTTCGCGACGGCGAGCGGCTACGTGCCGATCCGCAAGTCCGCGGCCGCGAGCCCGTCGGTCCAGAGCTTCTGGGCGGCGAACCCGGCGTACCGCGTCGCCTACGACCAGCTCCTCCAACCCGGCGGTCCGGCTGCGAACGGCTCGGTCATCGGCGCGTACCAGGGAGTACGCGACGCGGTCCGGGACGCGCTCGTGGCCATGCTCGCGAACGGGCTGTCGGTCGACGCGGCGATGGCGCGTGCCCAGAAGGGTGCCGACACCGCGATCCGCGACTACAACACTCGCATCGGCGCCTGAGCTCCCTTCGCGGCGGTCAGCGGGAGAGGATGGTCACGCTGGCGTTCGCGCCGCGGCCGACGGTGTGCGCGAGCGCCACGCGTGCGCCCTCCACCTGCCTCGGACCCGCCGTGCCCCGCAGTTGCCGGACGAGCTCGACCACCTGACCGAGGGCCGACGCGCCGAGCGGCTCGCCCTTGGAGAGCAGCCCGCCCGACGGGTTCACGGGTCGGGTCCCGCCCAGGGTGGCGGCGCCCGACGCGAGCAGTGCGGCCTGGTCGCCGGGTGCGCAGAGGCCGAGCTCCTCCCAGCCGAGCAGCTCGCGGGCGGCGTCGGTGTCCTGGCACTCCGCGACGTCGACGTCGTCCGGGCCGATGCCCGCCTCGCCGTACGCGGCGTCCGACGCGAGTGTGGTGGGCGGGGTGATCGTGGTGTCGTCGATGCCGGCGAGGGGCGTCGCCTCGCCGAGCACGCTGCCCGGCAGGTGCGAGCGCAGCACGGCGGCGTCGAGGCGGACCGCGCCCGGCGCGCCCGTGCCGCGGCGCAGCACGACCGCGGCGGCGCCCTCGTTCGGCGAGCACAGCATGTGGAGGTGCAACGGCTCGCACACGAGTCGGCTCGCGAGGACCGCGTCGACCGTGGTCTCCGACCGGTACATCGCATCGGGGTTCCGTGCGCCGTGCGCGCGGTTCTTGACCACGACCTGCGCGAGGTGCTCCTTCGTGATGCTCCGCTCCCGCATGAGCCGTTGCGCGCGCAGCGCGAAGTACGCGGGGGTGGCCGCGAGCCCCGACTCCTCGCGCCACGCCTCGAAGAAGCTCGAGCGGATGATGCCCCTGGGCATCTTCTCCATCCCGAACACGAGCACGGTGTCGTACTGGCCGGCGCGGATCGCGGCCGCCGCGAGCTGCAGCGCCGCGCCGCCGCTCGCGCACCCGGCCTCGACGTCGACGATCGGCATCCC
>CAZXCB010000194.1:0-6453 GCA_964639075.1 uncultured Bifidobacteriaceae bacterium
CCGCGAGCAGGTCCGCGCGGACCAGTCGATCGGGCGCCCACGGTCCAACGAGCTCGTCGGCCATGTCTTCGAGCCAGATCCACATCTCGTCGCCGTGGTCCTCGACGAGGAGCCGCCGAGGCGCGCGCACGCTGGAGGTCGCGAGTTGCGAGGGAAGCTCCGAGGCGTAGAAGAGTGCCTCGCGGCGCCAGTAGTGCGAATGCTCGGCCGACCGGCCCCAATCCGCAGGGATGGTGCCGATCACCGGGAACGTCGATCCGGCCGCAGCAGGACGCAGCACCTTGAGCACAGCAGACCACGGACGTCCGGGTGCGCGTTCGCGAACTCGCAGCACCTCGCCGGCCCGGTTGCCGACGCTTCCCGAGAGCTGTTCGAACGTCCATTCGGCGATCTCGTGGCCGGCCACACGCGGGAGCGACCGCTCGACGCCAGCCGCGAGGCCGGTCACGGTTCGGCGTCGGGCGAGACTGCCTCGGCGAGTGTCGCCAGGTTCCGCTGTACGACGTCCTGCACGATCTGCATCTCGTCGTGCGGACTCACTTCGAAGAAGTCCGTGTCCTCCAGGAAGCGCGGCACGTGCCCGGGAGGCATGTAGAAGGCGTCCCCGGCCGTGACGATCACGGTCTCGTCCGGCAGCCCGAGGTCCATCCGGCCCTTGAGGACGTAGCCCCAATGCGGGCACGGGCAGAGGTCGCCGGGAAGCCCCCGCACGAGCGGACGGGCATCGAAGCCCGCCGGAAATGAGCGGAACGACACTTCCATTCCACCCCACTGTGCCGAAACGCCGCCCACCACCGGATCGGTCAGGTCTTCACGGTTCGCGCGCACTCCGGCCTCCTGACACAGGGTCCCACCGATAAGACGATGCGTCTCATAATGAGACCTGGCGTATTATCTAGCGGTGTCGGTTGCGAGTCAAGACGGTAGGGCGCCGCAGCGGGCGCGCACGCGGGCCGCGTTGATCGCGGGCGCGCTCGACGTGCTGCGCGTCGGGCGGATCCCGTCGGTCGCTGATGCCGCCCAGGCATCCGGCGTCTCGCGCGCGACCGCGTACCGGTACTTCAGCGACGCGTCGACACTGCTCAATGCCGTCCTCAGAGAGACGGTGACGCCCCTCCGCTGGGAGGCGGTTCAGGAGACCGCATCGGACGACCCCGCCGCGCGCGTCTCGCTGTTCCTCGACGAGGCCCTTCCGATCATGCGCAATGGCGACGCACAGCTACGTGCGGCACTGCGTGTCGCACTCGACCAGAAGGCGTCCGAACGTTCCGACACGGTGTACAAGGACAGCCCGGTCGAACGCGGAACACGTCTCCGTTACGTCGAGCAGGTGCTCGCTCCGATTCGAGACGACCTCACGGCCCGAGAGTGGCGGACCGTCACCGCGGCCGTGGCGATGATCGTCGGCATCGAGGCGCAGATCGTTCTCCATGACCTCTGCGAACTCACCGACGCGGAAGCCGACGAGGTCATCCGATGGTCGGCCCGTATGCTCGTCGGCGCAGCCATCTCGGGGGTGGCGAATCGCGACCGCGACGGTCGGCGCCGACCGACGCAGAGCAAGTGAGAGAAGAGACGATGCACACTGAGCCGACTGAGATCGGGATCGTCGCGGTGCGCGTCGAACAGAGCGTTCGCGAGATGCGCCTCGTCGAACTCCGCGTCCGAGACGGGTTGGCGCAGCCACCGGAAATAGGGCTGGCAGACGAACTCGAGGACCCGACACGTCACCGTGACGGGGATCCCGTCCACAGCCAGCTCCCTCACGAGCGGGTAGCGCCTCTTCCCGGCGGGTTCGCCTGCGACAGATGCGCCGCCGCGCGGCGCAACACCTCGTTCTCCTGCTCGAGCAGCCGAACCCGCCGCTTCGCCTCGCGCAGCTCGGGATGCTCCGCCGCAGTGACTCCTGGCTTGATGCCCATCCTCGACATCAGCGCGCTCGAGCCAGTTGTTCAAACACGACTCGGAGATCCCGAATCGTCGGCGACGTCTCGCAGCCGAGTGTCGGGCTCTCGACTCTACGCGACGCGGATCACTTCCTCGCGGAACTCACGGGGATAGGGCTTGGGCATGGTGAACATCCTTCCAGCAGCACCCCTCGGCACCACAGATCAGAGGTCACCGGACCACGCGGCAGACCCCTCCGAGATCAGTCCCGCCTGGTGCCGGCGCTGAAGACCGCTCGAAGGTCCTCGAGGCCGCCAGGCAGCTCGATCGGTGGATCGGGGAGCGGTTCCACCCCGCGCGCCGCGAGGAGCTGGTTCATCACCTCGGGTTCGTCGCTCCACGACCGGGGGTCGCCCATCATCACCTCGTAGAGCTCGACCCCGTCCGGGCCGGCGACGAATGGCCCGAACGCGGCGCCGAAGGGCAACTCGATGTGGGTGCCGACGCCGCAGTGCTCGTCGCCGCAGGTGAAGTCGCCGGACAGCACGGTCAGGGTGTGGGGGCTGTGGTGACCGTGGCGGCGGACGATCATCCCCGGGTCCCATCTGGCGAAGAGCGCCAGGTAGAGCGGTTCGACCGAGAATGCCACCCACCGCTCCCAGACGTGAGACTCGCTCCCATCCGGATTGCGCTGGCTCCGGACCGCGATCCAGGGCACGTCGTTGGGTCCGTCCGGACGGATGATCGTGTGGGTCAGGCCGTCGATGCGAGGGGACGTCGCGTTCACTTCGGGCTCCTTCCCGGCTCACCGGCCCGGATCGCGAGCCGGTTCCTCTGGGCTATTCGGTGATGCCGAACCGCTCCAGGCCGTAGGCCCGAATGGCATTGCCGCGCAGCACGAGCGAGCACTCGTGCGCGTTCATCCCCGCGGCGGTGAACAAGCCGTGGGCCACCTTGCGCGAGTGGGGAAACGTTCCGTCGGAGTGGGGGTAGTCCGTTTCGAACAGGATCTGCTCCACGCCGACCTCGTCGCGGACCTTCAAGCCGAACAGGTCGTCGAAGATGCATCCGAAGACCCGACCCTGCATGACCTCGCTCGGCACCACGCCGTCGCCTCCGACGCCGCCGCGACCCTCCCGGTAGACGGCGTCGAGCCGTTCGAGCATGAACGGCATCCAGCCCACCTGGCTCTCGGCGTAGGCGATCTTGATGTCGGGAAAACGTGCCAGCGTGCCGGAGAAGACCCAGTCGGCCAGCGATCCCTCGGCGTTCTGCGCGTACATCGACATGGACGTGGCCAGCGGCGCGTCCGGCGACGTCGTCGGCATCGACGACGACGAGCCGATGTGCATCGACACCGTCGTGTCGGTCTCCTCACACGCCGCCCACAGAACGTCCCAGTCGCCCGAGTACATCGATGCGCAACCGAGCTTCGACGGACTCTCGCTGAACGTGATCGCGTAGCTTCCCTTCTCGGCGCAGCGGCGGACCTCAGCCGCTGCGAGCTCGGGATCCCACATCGGCACGAGCGTGAGCGGGATGAGCCGACCTCTCGCAGAGTCGGCGCACCAGTCGTCGATCATCCAGTCGTTGTAGATCTGCAGGCACGCAAGGGCGAGCTCCTTGTCGTCGCGCTCGAGGAAGCCCTGGCCGCAGAATCGCGGAAAGATGTTGGGGAAGTTCAGGGCCGCATCCACGTGGTTGGCGGTCATGTCGGCGAGGCGCGCGTCGCGATCCCACGTGCCGAGGCGCAGGTCCTCGTAGCGGGCGGCGATGTTGCGTTGGTCCTCGCGAGGCATGCCGGCCGGGCCGTGCAGCAGGCCGGTGGGAACGGCGGTGTCCTCGAAGAGCCACACGTCGCACATCTCACCGTCGGGATGGTCGCGTTCGAAGCCGTAGTGGCCGCCGACGAACTCGAGCTTGACCCGCTCCTGGACGACGCGGGGCCCCCTGGCCTTCATGCTCGCCGGGAGCTGCTCCTGCCAGAGGTCCCGCGGTTCCATCACGTGGTCGTCGACCGAGATGATCAACGGGAGCTGGTCCTCGGCGGGTGTCGTGTCGGCTCGGTTCGGCTTCGTGGTCCCCACGATCCGGGAGCGTACGCGCACCGACGTCGCGCCTGCGCCCTGCTGGTGGATGACCGGGTTCGATGGATGTGCTCTCGGCGGCGAGCGCACCGATCCCGGGGTCCCCGGACTCGGGTACGAATTCAGACGTTCAGCGCGCGGCATCGCGCTCTCCGTGGGGTGTGTGGGTTCGAGACGACGGGCAAGGTGTGGTTCAGTCCCGGCCGTCGATCGCGTGGAGTACCGCGGCGAGAAGCGCTCGGTTGTCTCGTTCGCCGCCGTTGGTGACCACGGCGATGGTGGTTGCTCGTCTCGTGTCGTGAGCGAGAATCGCACCGGACGACCCGTCGTGCCCGACGAGTTGGCGACCGTCGACCGAGTAGTGGAACACGCCGAGTCCGTACGGGTACGGGCAGCGGTTCGGACACGGGAGCCCGCGCGTCGTGCTGGTGTCCAGCATCCGTTCGACGACGCCCGGTCTGCTGGCTCGGTCACGGAAGAGCAGATCACCCCAGCGCGCGAGATCGGATGCGCTGGCACGCATTCCGCCGGCGGCGTCGTCGGCGCGGATCGGGAGGAGCTGCCGGCGTAGTCGATGCCGCGTGACCACCGCGCCGGTGGCGTCGGGTACGAGCGCGTACTGGGGTACCGACACGGCAACGCGGTCGCCGACGAAGCGCGTGTGCCGGAGGTCGAGAGGATCGAGAAACTGCTCGTCCACGGCTGCTGAGAGCGGCATGCCGGTGGCAGCTTCGAGCATGAGTCCGGCCACGACGTAGTTGCCGTCCGCGTAGTTCCAGCACTGGCCGGGATCGCAGACCGATGGTGGGATGCGGGCGAGAGCGTCGTCGACGCTGAGTACGCGGCCGCGATCGCGGTCGGCGGTGAACGTCTGCGCGAGGCCGCTGGTGTGCGAGAGCAACTCTCGCAGCGTCGCTTCGCGCAGACGCGCGAGCGACTCGGGCAGGTCGGGGAGCCATCGGCCGACGGTGTCATCGAGTCCGATGAGACCGGCCTTCGAGCGATCGACGGCAAGGGCCGCGACGTAGGTCTTGGTGATGCTCGCCAACCGGAACTCGTCGTCGACGACGACCTCGCGGTGTGCCTCGACATCGGCGAGTCCACCGACGGCGCGAACCAGATGACCGTTCGTGATGACGGCGACACTCATGCCCGGGATGTCCCTCGTGTCGAGCAGCCGATCGATCGCTGCCTGAAGACGAACCTGCAGGACATCGGAGGCGTCGTGGGTCGGCGTTCGACACCCGGAGACCACCAAGCACACCATGATCGCGGCCGCGACCGTCGAGGGTCGGGTGCGACGTGGCCCGGGAGCCGCGGGTGCGCCGTCGCGGTGAGCGTCGCGTCGAATGCGCCGAGTGCGTCCCCGCGGTCGTACCGACCTCATAGGCCGCCGCCGACGAGCTTCGTGCGACGTCTACTCACTTGCAGCCGCCCCCATCTGCGCTGGGATCGTGTGTCCTCGATCGACAGACGATCCCCGGGGTGCCGCGGGTGACACGCCGCGCGAGCGGGCCGCTCGAACGACCTACACGCACTCGCAGATCGGAGTCATGGTCCGGCACGTGTTCACCGACCTTCCGGGTCAGGACGGCGGTGCGGGGGGCGCGTCCCGGGGAGCCAGCACCACGGGGATGCCGAGCGCGGTCTCCTCGTACGCGGTCTCGTCGAGGGCGACCCCGACCGGTGACGTCGGCGTCGGGCGCGTCCGGCCCGGCTGCATCCCGAGGCACACGACGGCCGAGACGGCCGCGAGGACCGCGCCGACGGTGAAGCCGGGCGCGAACCCGTCGACGTCGCCGCCGTAGACGGCCGCGAGCACGGTGATGCCGAACGCCACGCCGATCTGGCCCATGAGCCGCTCGGCGGCGGCCGCGACCCCGACGTCGCTCTGCTCGACGGAGTTCGTCAGCGCCGTGGTGATCGGCGGACGCAGGAACCCGTAGCCGACGCCCTGCAGCAGGAAGCCGACGCCGACCACGATCGCGAGCGACTTCGCCGCGCTCCCGACGGCCAGCCCGGCGAGTCCGGCGGCCATCAGCGCGCAGCCGACGGTCGCGACGACCCGGTTGCCGAACCGCTGCGCCAGGCGGCCACCGACCGGTGACGCGGCCGCGAACAGGATCGGCCGCACGGTCAGGATCGGGACCGCGCCGGTCAGGGAGTAGTCGAAGCGCTGGAGCATCAGGAGGCTCGCGAGGAAGAAGGAGCCCATGTACGCGGCGCTGGAGAAGAACGACGCCGCGATCGACGCGCTGAAGTCGCCGCGCCCGAAGAACTCGAGCGGCAGCAGCGGGGCGCGTTGGCGGCGTTCGATGCCGATGAACGCCGCGAGGGCGATCGGAGCGACGACCGCGGACGCGACGACGGCGGGATGGTCGAACCCCCACTCCGTACCCTGGCTCACGAGGATCATCAGCGCGCCGACCGCCACCGAGAGGGTGAGCGCGCCGGTCAGGTCGAAGCGGGCGTCGCGCCG
>CAZXCB010000195.1:0-6443 GCA_964639075.1 uncultured Bifidobacteriaceae bacterium
CTTGCCACAGCCGGTGGGCCCGATCAGCAGGATGTTGGACTTCTGGAGCTCGACGTCGGGGTCGCCGTAGGAGCCCGCCTGCACGCGCTTGTAGTGGTTGTAGACCGCGACCGAGAGGATCTTCTTGGCACCCTCCTGCCCGATCACGTAGTCGTTCAGGTACTCGTAGATCTCACGCGGCTTGGGGAGCTCGTCGAACTTGACCTCGGTCGACTGCGAGAGCTCTTCCTCGATGATCTCGTTGCAGAGGTCGATGCACTCGTCGCAGATGTAGACGCCCGGGCCCGCGATCAGCTTCTTGACCTGCTTCTGGCTCTTCCCGCAGAACGAGCACTTGAGGAGGTCGCCTCCGTCACCGAACTTCGCCACGCCGTCTCCCCCCGGAGTCGTCCGTATCCGTGTGTCGCGCCGTCAGCTCACACCGGCGGGCACGCTGACCGCCGCCAGCTCGCGGTTGGTGATGACCTCGTCGACGATGCCGTACTCCTTGGCCTCGTTCGCACCCATGATGAAGTCGCGGTCCGTGTCGGCCGCCACCTTCTCGACGGTCTGGCCGCAGTGGTGCGCCAGGATCTCGTCGAGCGTCTCGCGCATCCGGGTGATCTCCTTGGCCTGGATCTGGATGTCCACCGCCTGACCCTGGGCCCCACCGTGGGGTTGGTGGATCAGCACGCGCGAGTGCGGGAGGATGACCCGCTTGCCCTGCGCACCCGCCGCCAGGATCACCGCGGCGGCCGACGCGGCCTGGCCGATGCAGATCGTCGAGACGTCCGGCTTGATGAACTGCATCGTGTCGTAGATCGCGAACAGACCGGTGATCTCGCCACCGGGCGAGTTGATGTAGAGCGAGATGTCCTTGTCCGGGTCCTCGCTCTCGAGGTGCAGGAGCTGGGCCATGATGATGTTCGCCACGTGCTCGACGAGCGCGGTCCCGAGCAGGATGATCCGCTCCCGGAGGAGCTTGCCGAGCAGGCTGATGCCGCGCTCGCCGCCGTACGGGGTCTTCTCGATGACCTCGGGGAGGGCGAACGAGTTGTAGGCCGGCTGTATCACGCTTCGGGCTCCTCTGCGCTGGCTTCGGTGTCGGTCGTCTCGTCGGTCGGCTGGTCGCCCGCGGTCTCGGACTCCGGCGACGGCATCGCCACGTCGAGGACGTTGCCGGAGGCATCCACCGCGATCGCGGCATCGACGACGAACTGCAACGCCTTGCCGCGGGCGATGTCAGAGCGTACCGCCTCCACGAGGCCCCGCCGGTCGAGATCGCGCCGCACCTTCTGGGGCTTCTCCCCGGTGCGCTCGGCCAGCCGGGCGATCTCGGCCTCGAGCTCGTCCTCGCTCGCCTCGATCTCCTCCTGGGCGACCACGGCCCGCAGGGCGAGGTCGGCGAGCACGGCGCGGCCGGCGCCGGCGCGGAGCTGGTCGATGAACTCCGTCTGGTCCTGACCGGTGACGGCGAGCCACTGCGGGATCGACAGGCCCTGGCCCTGCACGCGGTGCTGGAGGTCGTGCAGACGTTGCTCCATCTCCTGGCCGACGAGCGGCTCGGGCGCCTCGATGTCGACCAGGCCCGCGAGCTCGTCGAGCACGCGATCGCGCATCGCCATCTGCGCCTGGAGCCTGCCGAACAGGTCGATGCGACGCCGGCTCTCGTCGCGCAACGCCTCCACCGTCTCGGCGTCGGTGTTCTCGGTGACCCACTCGTCGGTGAGCTCGGGCAGCACCTTGCGCTTCACGTCCTTGACGAGCGCGCGGAACGTGACCTCGGTGCCGGCCTGCTCGCCGAACCGTTCGGTCAGGGTGTCGGTGAACTCGAGCACGGCGCCGGGTCCCGCGCCGTGGAGCTGCTCGTCCAGGGCCGGGACGACCCCGCCGGAACCGACCTCGTACAAGAGGTCCTCCGCGCTCAGCGCGTCGACGGGCTCGCCGTCCGCCGTCGCGGAGAGGTCCAACGACGCGTAGCTGCCGTCGACGAGCGGGTCGTCGCTGTCCTCGAGGTCCGCGAAGCGCTCGCGCAGGGCGTCGATCTGGCGCGTGACGGCGTCGTCGTCGACGGGCTCGAAGTCGATCTCGACGCGCAGGCCCTCGTACCCCGACAGCTGCACCACCGGGCGCGTCTCCACGACCGCGTCGAAGGCGACGGGGCCCGACTCCTCGCCCTCGGTGATCTCGATCTCGGGCGGCGCGATCACATCGATGTCCTGGGCGACGACCGCGTCGGCGTAGAACTCGGCGAGCCCGTCCTTGAGCGCCTGCTCGCGGGCGACCTCGGGCCCGAACCGGGCCTCGAGGATCCGCCGCGGCGCCTTGCCGGGACGGAAGCCGGGGATGCGCACCTCGCGGGCGAGCTGGCGGCACGCGGCGTCGAGTGCGGGCTCGAACTCCGCCTCGCTCACCGCGATGTGGAGCTTGACCTTGTTGCCTTCGAGGGGTTCCACCGACGTGTCCATGGGGACGGTCACCTTAGTTGGGCACCTTCTCCGGACCGGGATGGATCAGCACCGGTGCATCCGGACGGCGGTGTCGCGCCGGAACGGGGGGATGGCGAGCGTCGCGGTGGGGCCGGCGTGCGCCACGGCGAGCCAGTACCAGCCGCCGGACCATGTGTCCCAGAACCCGGCGCACCATCTCCCGGCCGGCAACTCGGCGAGCGACACGCGTGCACCGGACACGCGCGCACCGACCGGGGCGTCGTAGCGGACGCGGCCGTCCTTGACCCAGAGCAGGACGCGATCGCGCCCGGCGAGCACGTGGGCGCGCACTGCGGTGCTCGCGGTCCCGCTCACGGCAGGCTCGTCCACGACGAAGCCCTCGCGGTCCCACGCGATGTCGGAGAGGAACCTGGCGACCGAGCCGAACATCGGGTAGTAGCGCGCGGGATCCGCCGCGATCACGTTGTCCCACCACCACGTCATCGCCGAGCCCATCGCGCCGCCGAACGCCCCGGCCCAGAGCCCGTCGTGGACGCCGATGCCCTCGGGATCGGCCGCGACGGTCTCGCCGGGCCCGGCCGCCGCGACGCCGAGCTCGGCGAACAGGCTCGGCCGGCCGAAGGCCTGCACACGCTGCGCCGGCCAGTCCACGACCACGCGGGCGAGATCGGGGAACAGCGTCAGGCCGCCGGCCTGGCTGTAGAAGTGGATCTGGGTCAGGTCGAGCCCCGACTGCTCCCACACCACCGGGTCGTCGAAGAAGTAGCCGAAGCTCGTGGTGACGAGGTGGCGGGCGGCATCGATGCCGCGGACGTACTCCGCGGTCTCGCGGTGCCAGGTCGCGCTCACGCTGGGCGCATAGCCGTCGGTCAGGTCGACCTCATTCCAGAGCTCCCACGCGAGCAGGTTGGTCGCGGCGCCGTACCGGGCGACGATGTAGCGAACGCGGCGGCGGAAGTAGCTCTCCGCGACGGGGTCGGTGAAGAACTGCGCGGGCGTCACGAGGGGACCGCCGTTGGCCGAGTTGTAGGGGTTGCGCTCCCACTCCGGGTTGTGGACGGTCGAGAACGCACCGTGGTTCTGGAGGACGAGCTGGACCGCGATGCCGCGTTGCGCGGCCGCATCGAGCACGTAGTCGAGCTGCCACGCCCGATCGAGGCGGCGCGTGTAGTTGCCGAGGCCGGTGTCCGACCACTCGATGCCCATCGCCCAGCTCGGCATCCACACGCGCACCCACGTCGCTCCCTGGGTCTCGAGCCGGTCGAGCCAGTCGTCGTAGGCGAACGTGCCTCGCTGGTCGTACCACCCGAGGTTCTCACCGATCGCGAAGTAGGGGGTGCCGTCGTCGTGGACGACGTAGCGCGGATCCCGCCGGCTCACCCGGAGGAACCCGTGCGAGGCCGATGCCCGACGGACCTGCAGGTGGTGCCACCGGCCGCGGGTCGCGCCGGCGGCGGTTCTCGCGTCCCACCGCCACCACCAGCTTCCGGCGATGGACGGCGTGAAGCGGATCTTCCAGTAGGGAGCGCCGCGCGGGGTCAGCTGCTCCCGACCGTCGACGAGCGCACGCGAGTAGTCCTGGAACCAGAAGGCGCGCACGGTTGCGGTCGCGCCGGTCGGAGACCGGAACACCGCCTGGACCGTCGCCTGGGAGGAATCGAACGGATTGGTCACCGGCGCACGGAGGTCGGCGCCCGCCTCGAACCGCTCGGCCCGCGACACCACCGGGTCCGCTCGGCGTTCGTGGAGCCGGATGCCGCGATGCCGCGACGGCTCCGCGGCGTCGGCGAGCGCGGGCGCGACCATCGCCGCGGCCATCGCCGCGGCCATCGCCGCGACGACCACGACGCCGAACGCGCTCACACGTCCGCGGAATCGGCCACGTCGCACGGCCGGCGATGCTACCGCCGCCTCGTCCGCAGCTTCCCGGGCGACGGGCCGGTACTCTCCCGCCGATCCCGGACGGGCGTGAGGTGCCATGAATCTCGACATCAAGGCGACGGCCCTCGAGTTCGTCCTCCTGATCGTTCCGTGGATCGTCGCGGTCGGCTGGCTCGCGTCCCGGGTGTTGGGCGTCCACCTCGGGCGGCTGCGCGCCTCGGTCGCGGCGATCCTCGGATGGATCGGCGGCGTGGCGTGCATGGCGCTCGTGCTCGACAAGGACCCGCCGCTCGTCGCGGCGATCCCGGTCAGCCTGTTCTTCGGCGTGATCATCGCGATGCCGATCGCGATCATCGTCGACCTCATCACGCGTTCGGACCACCCCGACCCGGCCCGCCGCCGCCGCCGGCGGCGCAAGGTGCTGCACCCGATCCGCACGACGAAGAGCGCGTTCGCGCCGATCGGACGGATGCGCGAGCTCGTGCGCGACGCCCGCACGCACAACCTCGTCCACGTCCGGTTCCGTTCCGCGCAGGCCATTGACAGCGCCGACTTCGCGTACCGGGTCCGCCTCACCATCGAGGACGCGGGCGGGATGATGGTGAAGTTCGGCCAGATCGCCTCGACGCGTACCGACCTCCTGCCGCCGACCCTCACGGACGAGCTGTCGAAGCTGCAGTCGAGCGTGCGCCCGATTGCCGCCGACGAGGTGCGCGAGGTCATCGAGTCGGCGCTGGGCGAGCCGGTCGAGACCGCGTTCGCGGACTTCGACTTCGAGCCGCTGGCCGCCGCGTCGATCGGCCAGACCCACCGTGCTCGCCTCCTCACCGGCGAGGCGGTCGTCGTGAAGGTCCAGCGGCCGGGTGTCCCGGACCTCGTCGAGCGCGACGCGGCGGTGCTGCGGCTCGTCGCCCGTCAGGCCGAGCGACGCATCGAGGTCGCGCGCCGCGTCGGCGCGGTGAATCTCGCGAACGAGCTCATCACGGGCATCGAGGCGGAGCTCGACTACAACGAGGAGGCCGCTGCGGGCCGCCGCTTCACCCAGACGCTGGCGGGCACCGGCGTGAAGGTGCCCGGCGTGTACCCCACGCTGTGCACGACGACCGTGCTCGTGATGGAGGAGGTGCCGGGCCGGAGCATCGCCGACGCGGACGCGGTCGACGCCTGCGGTGTTCCGCGGCCCGAGCTGGCGCGTCGCCTGCTGCAGTCCTTCCTGCGCCAGATCCTGCAGGACGGCTTCTACCACGCCGACCCGCACCCGGGGAACGTCTTCGTCGACGCCGAGGGCGGGCTGTGGCTGATCGACTTCGGCTCCGTCGGGCGCCTCACGCCCGATGTCCTCGAGGGACTGCAGGGCATCGCGGTCGGCCTCGGGATGCACGACGTCTCGCTCGTCGCCCGCGGAGTCCGCCGGCTCGCGGGTGACACCGCGACGACCGACCTCCAGGCGCTCGAATCGGACCTCGGCGCGGTCATCACCGAGATGGGCAGTGGATTCGACCCGAGGCTGATCCGCCAGCTCCTCGCGACGATGGACCGACACGGCCTGCGGGTCCCGAGCGCGCTCACCCTCCTCTCGCGCTCCCTCATCACCCTCGAGGGAACGCTCGGCGTGCTCTCGAGCGGTTTCGACTTCGCGGCCACCGGCCAGGAGCTCGCGAAGGCCGACGCCGCGCAGACCATCGGCACGCCCGACGAGCTCCTCCAACGCGAGCTCGTGCGCGCGTTGCCGTCGCTGCGGACGCTGCCGGAGGCGGCCGAGGCGATCGCGGCCCAGCTCCGCGTCGGCCGCCTGACGCTGCGCACCGAGCGGTTCGCCGGGCACGACCGCATCGTGGTTGACCAATGGGTGGACCGAGGGGTCATCGCGCTGTCGGGCAGCGCGGGCGCGGTCGCGTCGGCCGGCTTGCTGTTCGCCGCGGGCGTGACCCACGCCGAAGGGGTCCGCGAGACGCTGTGGGTGCTGGGGTTCGGCGGGCTGACCTTCAGCGCGACGTTGCTGATGCGATCGGTCGCGCGGGCCCTGCACCGGCTCCCCCTCCGGCAGGAGTGAGCCGGCGCGCGGGTTCCGAGTGTGTTTGGGGTCAGCCCCAGGTGCGTTGCCAGAGTTGGTTGCTGGTGCCGCGGACGAAC
>CAZXCB010000196.1:0-6400 GCA_964639075.1 uncultured Bifidobacteriaceae bacterium
GGGTCCTCGACGCGGTCCGCGAATCGGGCCAGGTGAGCGAGGACGAGTTCCCCGAGGTCGTCGGGCGCATCTCGTTCTTCATCGACGTGGGCACGCGCTTCGTCGAGGAGATGTGCAAGATGCGCGCGTTCACCCGGATGTGGGATCGCATCTGCCTCGAGCGCTACGGCGTCACCGACGAGAAGCTGCGCCGATTCCGCTATGGCGTCCAGGTGAACTCGCTCGGCCTCACCGAGGCGCAGCCGGAGAACAACGTGCAACGCATCGTGCTCGAGATGCTCGGCGTCACGCTGTCGCGTGACGCGCGGGCCCGCGCCATCCAGCTGCCGTGTTGGAACGAGGCGCTCGGTCTCCCCCGCCCGTGGGACCAGCAGTGGTCGCTGCGGATGCAGCAGGTGCTCGCCTTCGAGACCGACCTGCTCGAGTACGGCGACCTGTTCGAAGGCTCGAAGGTGGTCGAGGCCAAGGTCGCCGAGCTCGTCGCAGCGGCGACCGAGGAGCTCGACTGGGTGCTCGAGGGCGGCGGTGCGTTCGCCATGATCGACGCGGTCAAGGGCCGGCTCGTGCAGTCGAACGCCGAGCGAGTGCGCGCGATCGAGGCCGGCACGCGCAAGGTCGTCGGCGTCAACTGCTTCACCGAGACCGCGGAGTCGCCGCTCACCGCCGAAGGTGGCGGCGAGGGCCACATCCTCACGCTCGATCCGGCAGCCGAGCGCGAGCAGCTGGAGCGACTCGTCGCATGGCGCGCCGCGCGCGACGACGCGGCGGTCGCCGACGCGCTCACGCACGTCCGTGCGGTCGCGGCCACGAGCGAGAACCTGATGGAGGCGACGATCGCCCTCGCGAAGGCGGGCGGCACCGTGGGCGAATGGGCCGGCGCGCTCCGCGACGTCTTCGGCGAGTACCGGGCGCCCACCGGGGTGAGCGGCGTCGCTGCGTCTGCCGGCGACGGCATGATCGCCGTGCGCGAGAAGGTGCGCGCGGCCGGCGCGCGCCTCGGTGGACCGCTGCGCGTGCTCGTCGGCAAGCCGGGCCTCGACGGCCACTCGAACGGGGCGGAGCAGATCGCCGTCGCGGCCCGGGACGCCGGCATGGAGGTCGTGTACCAGGGCATCCGCCTCACGCCGGAGCAGATCGCGGCCGCGGCCCGGGACGAGGACGTCGACATCGTGGGTCTGTCGATCCTCTCGGGCTCACACCTCGAGCTCGTCCCCGAGACGGTCCGGCGGCTCCGGGAGGCCGACGTGGATGTTCCGGTGGTGGTGGGCGGGATCATCCCGCCGCCGGATGCGAAAGCGCTGGTCGCGGCCGGGATCGCGCGTGTCTACACCCCCAAGGACTACGAGCTCGCGGCGATCATGGACGACCTCGCCGACCTGGCCACCGCCGCACGGGAAGAACGCGCGAAAACCCTCCACTGACGCCCCACTCGCGCCGATGCAACGGGCGTGACAGACCGGCGAGTGGCTGCTTCGATCGCGTGCGGATTCGCCGCGCTCGCGTGCGGGCTCGCCGCCGGCATCCGCGGGTGGCACGAGATCGCGACGCTCGCCGGCGTCTTCGGCTTCCTCGCCGCCATCTTCGCCACCGCGCTCGGCGCCCGATTGCGTGGCGCCCGCGACGAGGTCACCGAGGTGACCGCGGAACGCGATCGGCTCCGCCGGGAGCTCGATGCCCTCGCGGCGATCTTCGCCGACGAAGCCAGCTCGTCCACGGCGCGAGCGCTCCCTCTCTCCACGCCCACGACGGAGGTTCACGTGGACACCGTGTCCGGATTGCTCGAGGAGCAGCACTACAAGGTGCTGGTCTCCAAGCGGGTCGCGGCGGCGCGGCGCGCGCTCCAACCCATCTCGATCGTGTTGTTCCAGGTCGACGGCCTCGAGGACGCGAACACCGCCGAGTGCGACACCGCCGTGGCCGCGCTGGGCGACGTCATCACCACGACGCTGCGCGAGTCCGACGCCGCGTGCCGGATCGGATCGAGCATGGCGTCGGCGATCCTCGAGGACACGGCCGAGGCGGGCGCGGTGTGGGCCGCGGAGCGGATCCGCGGCACGCTGCACCAGACCGAGATCGGCGACCGGCTCACGATCTCCGCCGGGATCGCGTGCTATCCGACCCACGCGCTCAGCGCGCTCGAGCTGATGGAGCGTGCCCAGCGAGCCCTCGACCACGCCCGCTCGCAGGGCCGCGACCGCCTCGAGGTCGCGAACGCGGACTGAACGACCGGGAATTCCTCGATCCTCGCTCGTCGAGGCCCGACGTCCGAGGCTCCCGCCGTCGCGCACGGCCGACAGGTACCTTCCTCACCGTCCAGCCGGTTGAGGGACGGCGCTCCGGTGCCGAATGGAGGCCATGAGCCAGGCTGCCGAGGACCGGCTGGGCGTGATCTCCTCCCTCGTGGCGCCGCCGCACCACGAGCACCAGCCGGTCGAGCGCGCACTCTGGCAGGCGGTGGACCGCGTTGCCGATGCGGTCGTCATGATCGACGAGTCCCAGCGGATCGTGGTCTTCAATCGGGCCGCGTGCCAGATGTTCCGCTACTCGGTCGCCGAGGTCCTGGGTCACCCGCTCGAGATGCTGGTGACCGAGGCCGGGAGAGCGGCGCACCGGGCCGGGGTCGTCGCGTTCGCGGCGAGCGGAGTCCCACAAGCACTGCTGGGCCGGGAACGGCCGGTCAGAGCGCGGCGGAGCAGCGGCGAGGAGTTCCCGGTCGAGATCGCCGTAGGCCGGATCCACCACAGCGGTCGGCAGCTGTTCAACGCAGTGATCCGCGACATGACTCGAAAGCGTCAGCAGGAGCAGACGCTGCGCGCCAGTGCGCGCTACTTCCGTTCCCTCATCCAGCACGCGACCGACGGCATCGTCATCATCGACGCCGAGGGAATCATCAGCTTCGCCAGTCCACTCGCGGAGGAGTACGCAGGCACCGCCGAAGGAGCCCTCGTCGGCAGGGACTCCCGCGACTTCCTCGATACCGAGGACTTCGGGGCCGTCAGGCCGATTCTCGACGAGGCACTCGACCGACCGGGGACACCGGTCCGCCACGAGGCACGGGTCCGGCCCAACGACCGCGGTTGGGTCTGGCTCGACGTGACTGTGACGAACCTGCTCGACGATACCGACGTCGGCGGGCTCGTCATCAACTTCCGCGACGTGTCCGAGCGCAAAGCGGCCGAAGCCCAGCGCGAGGCGGTAGCCGAGCTCGGTCGGAAAGCGCTGCGCGGCATGCCGGTCGACGAGCTCGCCCGCGCCGCGTCCGAGGTCGTGGTGCGGCTACTCGGCGCGGACGCGGCCGCGGTGCTCGAGCACGTCGATCCCGAGCGTGACGAGCTGGCCGTTCGCGCGTGCGTCGGTTGGTCCGACGAGGCCCTCGGGCAGCTGATCCACGCGCCCGCAGGGTCACCGAGCAACCGCACCCTGGCGCAGGGTGCTCCGGTGATCATCGACGACTACGAGACCGAGCCCGATTTTCCCACCCAGGAGCAGATCCGTACCGGCGGGTACCGCAGCAGCGTCGGCGTGGCCATCGGCGGGGTGGACCGGCCATGGGGCGTGTTGGGAGTCCTCTCCGCCAGCGCGGGGCGGTTCAGCCCGACCGCAGCAGACTTCGTCCAGGCCATCGCGAACGTGCTCGGGTCGGCGATCGAGCGCGCGCACGCGGACCAACAGCTCGCTCACCAGGCGTTGCACGATCCCCTCACGGGGCTCCCGAACCGCGCGTTGCTCGTCGACCGGATCGAGCTCGGTCTCGCGGCGGTGCGCCGATCACCGGCCAACCCACTCGTCGTCCTCTTCGTCGACCTCGACGACTTCAAGCAGGTCAACGACGCACTCGGCCACGAGGTGGGCGACGAGCTGCTCCGCCAGGTTGCTCGGCGGCTCCAGGCCGCGGTGCGAGAGGAGGACTCCGTCGCGCGCTTCGGTGGCGACGAGTTCGTGGTCGTGACCCGCGCGGGCCAGACGCTCGAGAGCCCGCTCCGCTTCGCCGACCGGCTCGTCGCGGATCTGCGCGCGGCGTACGAGGTCCGCGGCCATCGGCTCTTCGTGACCGCGAGCATCGGGATCGCTCTGTCGACGGCACCGATCGACACCGCCGAGACGCTCCTGCGCGATGCCGACGCGGCGATGTACGAGGCGAAGCGCCAGGGGCGTGACCGGTACGCCATCTTCGATCGCGGCGTACGGTCCCGGCTGCTGAAGCGCGTGTCCACCGAGCGCGGCCTGCGCGCTGCGCTCGAGCGCGACGAGCTGCGCGTGCACTACCAGCCGATCATGGATACCACCAGGGACTGCGTCGTCGGCTTCGAGGCTCTCGTGCGCTGGGCCCACCCGACGCGCGGCCTCGTGGCTCCGGGGGAGTTCATCGGCGTCGCCGAGGACACCGGGCTCATCCTCGAGATGGGACGCCGGGTCATGCGCACGGCATGTCAGCAGCTCGGTCGGCTGCAGCGTGACCTGGGTGACCCCGAACTCGCGATGTCCGTGAACCTCTCGCCCCGCCAGCTCGACGACCCGGAGCTCGTCGCGACGCTGCAGGACACGCTCGCGTCGACGGGCACCGACGGAACGACGCTGCGGCTCGAGATCACCGAGAGCATGCTCGTCAAGGAGCTCGGCGGCGCGACGGGGGTCCTGAAGGCCATTGCCGACCTGGGCGTCGGCGTCGTCGTCGACGACTTCGGTACCGGCTACTCGTCACTCTCGTATCTCAAGGCATTCCCGATCTGCTGCCTCAAGATCGACCGCAGCTTCATCGCCGAGATCTGTGACGACCGCGGTGACCGCGCGATCGTGGCCGCCGTGACCGAGCTCGCGCGCCGGCTGGAGATCCACGCCGTCGCCGAAGGGGTCGAGACCCCGGAGCAGCTCGGCGTGCTGCGCACGCTCGGCTGCACGCTCGTGCAGGGATTCCACTACGCACCCGCGCTCGGCGCCGACGAGCTGGGACGCTGGCTCGCGCGGCGGTCGTCCGCCAACGGACGCACGGCGCCGCCTCAGCCGTAGATCGACTCGATCTCGCGCGCGTACTTGCCGTGGATCCCGCGGCGCTTCAGCTTGCTCGTCGGCGTCAGCTCCTCGGAGTCCGGGAGCCACTCCTCGTGGAGGATGACGACCTTCTTCACCCGTTCGGCGTTGTTGAACGGTGCCATCGCCGCCTCGAGCTCGCGGTCGACCTCGGCGCGCACGTCGGCGTGGTCCGCGAGCTCGGCCAGGCTGGTCGGCTCGATGCCCCGCGCCTTCGCCCACGCGGGCGCGACCTCGGGATCGAGCACGACGAGCGCACTCATGAAGGGCCGCTGGTCGCCGATCACGCACGCCTGGCCGATCAGCGCCTGGGCCTTGAGCGCCGACTCGAGGTTCGCCGGTGAGATGTTCTTACCGCCCGCGGTGATGATCAGCTCCTTCTTGCGATCGACGATGCGCAGGTACCCGTCGTCGTCGAGGACGCCGATGTCACCCGAATGGAGCCACCCGTCGGTGTCCACGGCTTCGGCCGTCTTCTCCGGGTCGTCGAGGTAGCCGCGGAAGAGCTGGCCTCCGCGGGTGAGCACCTCTCCGTCATCACCCAACCGGAGCTCGACGCCTGGGAACGCACGGCCGACGGTCCCGGCCCGCACCGCGAACGGGTCCCACGTCATGATGCCCGTCGTCTCACTCATGCCGTACACCTCGGACAGCGGGACGCCGAGGCCGCGGAAGAAGTCGAAGATCTCGACCGAGATCGGGGCTGCACCGCTGATGGCGGCGATGCACTCGTCGAGTCCGAGCATGCTCCGCACCATCCCGAGCGCGGCGTCGGCCTCGGCGAACGGGCCGGCGAGCTCAGCGGGATACTCCTCGCCCCGGGCCCGGCAGTCGGCAGCGCGGAGCCCGACCTCGAGCGCACCCTCGAGCTGCGCGAGCCGGGCCGGATCCGCGCTCGCCATCGCCATGACGCCCGCGTGGATCTTCTCCCACACGCGCGGCACCGCGAAGAAGACCTGCGGCCGCACCTCGGGCAGGTACTGCGCGACCTGACCGGGCTCGGGACACGTGGTGACCTCGTACCCGAACGTGAGGCCGAGGTAGTGCGAGACGTTGCGCTCGGCGATGTGGGCCATCGGCAGGTACGAGACGAGACGCGCGCTCGTGAGGTCGACGTCGCTGAGGGTCTCCCAGAGCGACTTCATCGTCCACGCGACGTTCGCGTGGTCGATCATCACGCCCTTCGGCGGACCGGTCGTGCCCGAGGTGTAGATCACGGTGGCGAGATCGGACGGCGCCGCGTTGGCCACGAGCGCATCGAGGTCGCCGGGCGAGCTCCCGAGCAGGTCGGACCAGGCATGGACGCCGTCGGGCACGCCGGCGACGGGTTCGTCGATCACCACGACCTCACGGAGCTGCGGCAGGTCGGCGC
>CAZXCB010000197.1:0-6329 GCA_964639075.1 uncultured Bifidobacteriaceae bacterium
CCCAGTTCCGCTTCCACGCGCGCGCGGCGGAATTTCGCGCTGATCTCGGTGCGCATCTCCTCGCCGTCGGCGAACGTGGCGGTCAGGCCGAGGTCGGGGACCGCCACGTCGTGGGCTCGGCGGGCGCGCAGGCGCATCTCGATCCATTCGTTCGCGGTGTCCCAGACCGCGACGTGGTCGAACGCGTCGGGATCGAACGTCGCGCCGAGCTCGCGGTTCATCACCCGCAGGACGTTGCGGTTGAACTCCGCCGTCACGCCGGCGGTGTCGGCGTAGGCGCGGACCAGCCGGTCGGGATCCTTCACCAGGTCGGTGCCGAGCAGGAGCGTCTCGCCCGGGCGCAGCGTCGCCGCGAGCGCGGCGAGGAACCGCGCGCGGGGTCCGGGCGCGAAGTTGCCGATGGTGCCGCCGAGGAACGCGACCATGCGGTCGCCGTCGGCCGGTACGTGCGCGAGGTGGCGCTCGAAGTCGCCCACGACCGCGTGCACGGCGACGTCGGGGTACTCGCGCGCGACCGCGGCCGCTGCGTCGCGCAGCGTCGCCTCGGACACGTCGAACGGCGCGAACGCCTGGAGGCGGCCCGACGAGTGGAACGCGTCGAGCAGGATCCGTGTCTTCTCGGAGGTGCCCGATCCGAGCTCGACGAGGGTGTCGGCGCCGCTCTCGCGGACGATGTCGGCGGCGTGGGCGAGCAGGATCGAACGCTCGGTGCGCGTCGGGTAGTACTCGGGCAGGCGGGTGATCTCGTCGAAGAGCTGCGAGCCGCGATCGTCGTAGAACCACTTCGGCGGCAGGTCCTTGGGGGACGCGCGGAGCCCTCGGCGCGCGTCGGCGCGCAGCGCGAGGTGCAGGTCGGCCGGCTCGAGGTGGGTGTCGACGCGCAGGGTGGGCACGGTCATCGAAGTCCTCCGAGGGGAGTGAGGGTCACCGTGTCGGCATCGGCGACAAGCAGGTGGGCGTCGGGGACGCGCTGCCAGGCCGAGTCGTCGAGCGGCTCGGAGGCCACGGTGGTGCCGCCGTCGGCCCGTCGCACGTAGAGCGTGTGCTGCCATGTGGTCGCGACGATCTGCGAGACGGTGGTGAGCAGCAGGTTCACGTACACCGCCGGTCCGGGATCGATCACGTGGTGGCTCGCGGCGAGCGCCGCGGCGAGGTCCGCTCCGGCGGCGATGCGGTCCCGGACGATCGCGAACACGGCTTCGGAGTCGGTGTCGCCGACGAGGGTCGAGCCCGGGGGGACGGCGGCGCGGACGCGGCGGGCACACGACTCGTGGAACACGTGCCCGTTGAGGGAGAACGCGACGGCGCCCGCGCGGGTCGCCGCGACGAACGGCGCGTTGTTCACCGGGTCGAGCGTGGTCGCCGGGGACGCCTTGCGGACCGCCGCGAGCACGGCCGTCGTCCGATCGTCGGCGTATCGGAAGGCGGTGTCGTCCCACATGCGTACCGTCGTCCGGTAGTGCAACGGCTCGAGGCGCGGGCTCGTCCACCACGCGACACCCCACCCGTCGGGGTTGTCCTTGGCGACGACCATCTCCCGTGGCGCACAGCCCTGCCGGACGAGCGCATGGGGTGCGTCGAAGAGGAGGTCACCGATCGGGCGCGCCAGGCCGACGTACGCGAGATGGCGGCACACGGGCTCAGACGTCCCGGGCGCAGCGGAAGCCGCTGAAGATCTGGCGACGGATCGGGAAGTCCCAGTTGCGGAACGTGGTGCTGACCGCGCTCGGATGGGTCGCCCACGACCCGCCGCGCAGCACCTTGTACTCCGGGCCGAAGAACACCTCCGAGTACTCGCGGTAGGGGAAGCTCTCGAACCCCGGGTACGGGGTGAAGTCCGAGGCGGTCCACTCCCAGACGCCGCCGAGCAGATCGTGCACCCCGGCGGGGGTGGCACCGGCCGGGCGCGCGCCGACCTCGTCGGGACCCCAACGCCGCCCGTCGTGCCACAGCGCGCCGACCGCGATCGGGTCGGCGTCCGCATCGTCGTCCCACGGGCGCGCGCGCTTCGTGCCGCGCCCCTCGCCCGCGTCCCAGCTGGCGGCCTTCTCCCACTCGGCCTCGGTGGGGAGGCGCTTGCCCGCCCAACGGGCGAACGCGTCGGCCTCGTACCAGCCGACGTGCTGCACGGGCTCGAGATCGGGCAGCGTCTCGACGCGGCCGAACCGGCTCCGTACCCAGATCCCGTCGGCGTGCTGCCAGAACTGCGGGTGCTCGAGCTGGGCGTCGGTCCGCCACGCCCACCCGGCGTCGGTCCACCAGCGCGGATCGGCATAGCCACCGGCGTCGACGAACGCTCGGTACGCACCGTTCGTGACCGGTGTGGCGTCGATGCGGAACGCGGGCAGGTCGATCGCGTGCGCAGGCCGCTCGTTGTCGTAGGCCCACGGGTCCGCGTCGGTTCCCATCACGACCGGCCCGGCCGGGACCCGGACCTCGCGGTGGGCGGCCTCGGGATCCACACTCGGTGCGCCGGGCCCGTCGCCCGCGCCCGCGGGGCCGCCTTCGGCCATGAGCTGGATGGTCGCGAGCATCGTCTCGATGTGCTGGTGCTCGTGGCGGACCACCAGCCCCACGACGAAGTCGTCGGCGAGCAGTGCGGCCACGCGGGGATCGCCCCGGTCCTGCGGTCGTGCCGCGACCACGCGTGCGCGCACGGCGGCGCCGAACTCCCGGGCCGCGGTCGGGTCGAGGAGCTCGAGATGCGGACGTTCGGCCCTCGGGTGACGGAACGCGTCGTAGACGTCGTCGAACCGGGGATCAGTCCCCTCGCCGCATCCGAGCTCGCGCAGCAGCCACAGCTCCTCGTAGTACGCGACGTGCGCGAGGTCCCACACGAGCGGCGACATCAGCGGCGAGTGCGCAGCGGTGAGCGCGTCGTCGGAGAACGGTGCGAGCAGGTCGAGCGTCCGAGCGCGCGCGTCGGCCAGGGCCTGCCGGGCCTCGGGCGTCATCGCGCGGGGACCAGGACCGGATCCGGTGCGGGGGCGAGCGCACCCCGGGCGGTCCACGCGTCGAGCAGGTCGTCGGCGGGCGAGCGGCCGAACGCCACGAACCGCGACTCGAAGTCGTCGACGGCCGCGCGGACGTCGCTGTCGTAGCCGGTGCGCGCGAGGGCGGGCTCGACCGCGTCGAGCACGGCCGCGGTCATGCGGGCGAGGTCCGGGTCGTGGACGCCGTGCCACGCGGCGTCGAGCCAGCGGTCCCGCGCACCGGCGACGGCCGGGGTGAGCTGCCGGCGCGCTTCGCCGTCGGTCAGCGCGGTGACCGCGACGGCCGCGGCGACGCGCCACCAGGGCTCGGGCAGCGCGTCGAGCACGCGCAGCTCGAGCCAGCCGCGCGGTCGGATGGGTGGGAACAGCGTGGTGAGGTGGTACTCCACGTCGGCGACCTCGGGGAACCCCAGCGGATGCCCGCCGGTCACCCACTGGCGCAGCGAGAGCGGTCGCTGGGGTACCAGGCACTCGCTGCCGTCGTGCACCAGCATCACGGGCGCGTCGAGCGCGTAGTCGACCCAGGCACGGCGAGGGTCGGCCGCATCGAGGACCGGCCGGGTGCGCGCGGGATCGAGCGCGGCCCACGTGGCGAGACGCGTGGACTGCCACCCGCTCGGCCGGCCGTCGACGAGCGGCGAGTTCGCGAACATGGCCGCGAGGACGGGCGCGAGGTCGTGGGCCAGCTCCCACTGCGCGGCGACGTCGCCGGTGAAGCCCACGTTCACCTGGAGCGACGCGGTCGTGCGCATCATCGCGGCACCGGCCGAGCCCTGCGCGGCGAAGTACTCGGCCATCGCGGTGTACCGCGGTTCGGCGAGCACGAGCGGGCGCGGCCCTTCGGCGTCGACGCCCACGCCCACCAGGCCGAGTCCGGTGTCGGCGAGCCGTGTCCGCGCCGCCAGCGCGTCGGCACTCGCTGCGTCGATGGCGCCGGGCCCGTCGGTCGAGGGAGGGGTGCTCAGCTCGAGCTGCCCGCCGGGTTCGAACGTCACCCGGCTCCCGAACGGCAGTGGTCCGTCGGCCTCGAGCGCATCGCGCACGAGCGCGATGTCGGTGATGCGAGCGCCGTCCGCGCTCACCACGAACCATTCGAGCTCGAGGCCGACTCCCGGGGGTCGGTGCCCGAAGCCCGCGTCGCCGATCACGGCGCACGCGTCGGCGAGGGAGAGGGTCGCGCGGGCGGTGGGCATGGCGTGACGTTCCTACCGGTGGCCGAACCGGGCGGCGACCCAGGTGAGGTTGCGGACGGGCGCGAGCCAGACGTCGGGATGCATCGGGGTCATCGTTCCTCTCCGCCGTGGTTCGTTACACGTGTCCATCCGGATCACCAGCCCCGCTCGACCCACTCGTCGAGGTGGGGTGCCTCGGTGCCGATCGTGGTGTCGAGGCCGTGGCCGGGCAGCACGAGCGTGGCTGGATCGAGGGTGAACAGCCGGCGGTCGATCGAGTTGATGATCGTGTCGAAGTCGGCGTTCTCGAAGGAGGTGTTCCCGGGACCGCCGGGGAAGAGTGTGTCGCCGCTGAAGACGACCGGCTCGCCCTCGAGCAGGAAGCACGTGGAGCCGGGGGTGTGGCCGGGCGTGTGGATGCTGCGCAGCCGGAGATCGCCGACGGTGAGTACGTCGTCGTCGGGGATCGTGAAGTCGTAGCTGGGGAGCATCTCGGCATCCGCGCTCGCGACCCCGACCTCGATCCCCGCGTCACGCAGGGCGGTGACGGCCTGGATGTGGTCCCAGTGGCCGTGGGTGGTGAGCACCCGCCGGACCCCGGTGGCCCGCGAGACCTCGAGGAGCAGGTCGTGCTCGTTCGCAGCGTCGATGATCAGCGCTTCGCCCGTGCTCTTGTCGCGCACGACGAAGACGTTGTTCTCGAACGGACCCACGATGTACTTGTCGATCCGCACGGCGGACGTCTCGTAATGGGCCGGGTGTCGGGCCGGATGCATCGACAACGACGCTACCCCCGGGGTGTGACCACGTCTCCGGGCATGGGTCACAGCCCCTGGCGGGTTCCGGAGAGGGCCGAGTACCGTCGATGCGCCGTATGGACTTCCGTGACACGCCCGAAGAGGCCGCCTTCCGCGAGGAGGTGCGCACCTGGCTCGCCGAGCACCTCGTGGGCGAGTTCGCGACTCTGGGTGGCAGTGGCGGCCCCGCGGACGAGGACAACTACGACCTGCGGATCGAGTGGGAGAAGGTGCTCGGCGCGGACCGGTGGGTCGGGATGTCCTGGCCGGAGGAGTACGGCGGCCGCGGGCTGGACTTCAGCCAGCAGGTGATCTTCAACGAGGAGTACGCGAAGGCCGACGCGCCCGCGCGGGTGAGCTTCTTCGGCGAGGGCCTGTTCTCGCCCACGCTGCTCGCCTACGGCCGCGAGGACCAGAAGCGTCGCTTCCTTCCCAAGATCCAGTCGGTCGACGAGATGTGGTGCCAGGGGTACTCGGAGCCCAATGCCGGCTCGGACCTCTCCAACGTCTCGACCCGGGCCGAGCTCGACGGCGACGAGTGGGTGGTCAACGGCCAGAAGGTGTGGACCACGCTCGCGCACCGCGCGCAGTGGTGCTTCGCCGTCGTGCGCACCGACCCCGACAGCACCGGTCACAAGGGACTGAGCTACCTGCTGGTCCCGATGGACCAGCCCGGGATCGAGGTCCGGCCCCTCCGCCAGATGACCGGCAGCGCCGAGTTCAACGAGGTGTTCTTCGACGACGCGCGCACGGCCAAGGAGAACGTCGTCGGTGACGTCGGCGACGGGTGGAAGGTCGCGATGGCCACGCTCGGCTTCGAGCGCGGCACCGCGTTCCTCAGCC
Source organism: uncultured Bifidobacteriaceae bacterium (assembly GCA_964639075.1). Lineage (GTDB taxonomy): Bacteria > Actinomycetota > Acidimicrobiia > IMCC26256 > JAENVU01 > JAENVU01. Next base: position 5,806 of record CAZXCB010000197.1, read on the forward strand.
AGCAGCTCGCGTTCCAGAACGAGCTCGCCTCCCTGATCGACGTCGCCCAGGCCAAGGGGCGCGCGTCCGAGCCGACCATCCGCCAGGAGCTCGCCGACTCCTACATCGGCGTCCAGATCATGAAGTACAACGGCATGCGGATGCTCACCGACCTGGTGAAGAAGGGCGTGCTCGGGCCGTCGAGCAGCATCGGCAAGCTGTACTGGAGCAACTGGCACCGCACGCTCGGTGAGCGGGCCATGCACGTGCTCGGCGCCGACGCGGCGATCGTCGCCGGCGAGCCCGGCAAGGACTACGAGCTCGACGAGCTCCAGCGCATCTTCATGTTCAGCCGGTCGGAGACCATCTACGCCGGCGCGAGCGAGATCCAACGCAACATCATCGGCGAGCGGGTCCTCGGGCTGCCGCGAGAGCCGCGCTGAGCCTCGTTCGAGGTCACGGTGGGCCACTGCCCGAACACCCAGCGGTGCGCCAATGTCACCAGCGACGGACTTTGTGTCACTTGTCCGGGCCAGGACACGGAC
>CAZXCB010000198.1:0-6299 GCA_964639075.1 uncultured Bifidobacteriaceae bacterium
TCAGCAGGATGGCGTCGGCGCCGAGCGCGCGCGTCTCGTAGACCTGGATCTCGTCGATCGTGAAGTCCTTGCGCAGCACCGGGAGCGCGCACGCCTCGCGTGCGGCCTGGAGGTCCGAGACCGAACCCCCGAAGTAGGGCGCGTCGGTCAGGACGCTCAGCGCGGTCGCGCCGCCCGCCGCGTACGCCCGGGCGAGGGCGGCGGGATCGAGGTCCGGTTGGAGGTCGCCCTTCGACGGCGACCGGCGCTTGATCTCCGCGACGAGGCCCGGGTGGCCGTCGGCGCGACGCAGCGCGGCGGCGAAGTCACGCGGTGGCGGGGCGAGCAGCGCCTGCTCGCGCAGCAGGTCTCGCGTCGCCGGGCGGTGCAACACCGTGACCTCGTCGCGCTTGGTCGCGAGGATGCGATCGAGGACCGTCATGGGAGTCGAAGTCTAGGGTTCGGCCCATGACGACGACGTTCCCGAATGGATTCGTGTGGGGCACCGCGACCGCCGCGCACCAGGTGGAGGGCGGCACCTGGAACAACGACTGGTGGGCGTTCGAGCACACGCCCGGATCGGGCACGACCGAGCCCGCGGGCGATGCGTGCGACCACTTCTGGCGCTACCCCGCCGACATCGCGCTCCTCGCCGAGCTCGGCTTCGGCGCCTACCGGTTCTCGCTCGAGTGGTCCCGCATCGAGTCCGACGAAGGCGAGTTCTCGAACGCCGCGCTCGACCACTACCGCCGCATGATCGACACGACGCGCGACCACGGCCTCCTCCCCGTCGTCACGTTCCACCACTTCACGACGCCTCGATGGGCGGTCACCGACGGCGGCTGGACCGACCCGGCGATCGTCGACCGCTTCGCCCGGTTCTGCGAACGTGCCGCGGCGGGGCTCGGCGAGGGCATCGGCATGGCCTGCACGATCAACGAGCCGAACATCGTCTCGCTCATGGGTCACCTGGTCGGTGCGTTCCCGCCCGGCCACCACGACCTCGGTGAGTACGCGACCGCGAACGATCACCTCAAGGCCGCGCATCGTCGCGGGTACGACGCGATCAAGGCGGGGCCCGGCGACTTCCCGGTCGGTTCGTGCGTCGCGATGGGAGACTGGTGGGCGCCCGAGGGGTCCGAGGAGGCGCTCGAACGGACGCGCCACATGCACGAGACCCAGCACCTCGAGGCGGCGGCCGGCGACGACATCATCGGCGTGCAGGCCTACTCGCGCACGCGCCTCACCGCCGAGGGCCTCCCCGACGGACCCGAGCCCGGCGTCGAGGTGCTCGACATGGGCTACGAGTACTGGCCCCAGGCACTCGAGGTGAGCATCCGGCACGCGGCGAAGGTCACCGGCTCACCGGTCCACGTGACCGAGAACGGCATCGGCACGACCGACGACGCTCAGCGCATCCGCTACGTCACCGACGCGCTGGGCGGCGTGCGGCGGTGCCTCGACGACGGCATCGACGTCCGCGGCTACTTCTACTGGTCGCTGCTCGACAACTTCGAGTGGGCGCTCGGCTACATGCCGCGCTTCGGACTCGTCGGCGTCGACCGCGAGACGCAGGCTCGCAGCGTCAAGCCGTCGGCCCGCTGGCTCGGTGCGATCGCCCGGGCGAACGCCATGGAATGAGCCGGGCGCTCCGGCCACCGCGGCAGCGCCGCTAGGTCGCTGGCAGCGCGCGCACGCTCGCGGTGATGTCGCCGACCATCGCGTCGGCGGGCGGCTCGACCTCGCGGCGGACGTAGCCGAGCGCGATGCCGGGGGCGCTGCTCGTGACCGCGCCGACCGTCGTGCCGCCGACACTGATCTGCGCGCCGACGGGCAGGACCGTGGCGCGGTCGGCCGGCACGAGGTGGCGCAGGAACCGGTTCACGTGGCCGCGCGAGTCGATGCGGCACACGAGCTCCTGGCCGACGAAACAGCCCTTCGTGAAGCTCACCGCGTCGCGCTCCAGGAACGCCTCCTGCGGGATCACGGAGTCGTCGAGGTCCGCTCCGAGGCGCGGCACGCCGGCGGTGATGCGGGCGACCTCCTCCTCCGCCGTCGTCCCGGAGTCGACCTCGGGGGCCGGGTGGACGGTGATCTCGACCTTCGTGCGGATCTTGAACCGCCCGAGCGCCACGGCCAACCGCTCGCCCCACCCCGGGTCCGTGTCGAGCACGGCGTCGTCGCCGTCGCGGAGGACCCCCGCGAGCACGTCGACCTTGCCCTGTGGGGTGAGCATCAGGGTCGCCCGCCGCTCGCCGTCGGCGAGATCGTCGACGTCCTGGGAGAGGAGCGACTGCAGGAATGTCCACGTGTCCGGGCCGGACACCCGCACGACATCCCGCCGACCGCTCACGTCCTTCCCGCTCTCGTCCCCATCCGTCTCGGCATTGCCGAGGTCGGACCGGGCCGGGCCGCTCGGGCCCCGCTCCGCCCAACTGCATCGAGGCTCTCGTGCCCTGGGGCGTCGCTCACGCGTCCTCCATCAGCTGCTTCGCCGCCTGTGCCGCGGTGAGCAACGCCCGCGCCTTGTTGTGGCATTCCAGGTCCTCGAGCTCGGCGTCGCTGTCGGCCACGATCCCGGCGCCCGCCTGCACGCTCGCGCGGTCGCCACGCCACAGCATCGTGCGGATCGCGATCGCGGTGTCGAGGTTGCCGGAGAAGTCGAGGTAGCCGACGACCCCCGCATACGGGCCCCGCTTCACCGGCTCGAGCTCGTCGATGATCTCCATCGCCCGCACCTTCGGCGCGCCGCTCACCGTCCCGGCGGGGAACGTCGCGCGCAGCACGTCGACCGCGCTGCGGCCCGGCGCCAGGTCGCCCGACACCTGCGACGTCAGGTGCATCACGTGCGAGTAGCGCTCCAGGGTCATGAGCTCGTCGACCTGCTCGGTCCCGAACGTGACCACCCGGCCGACGTCGTTCCGCGCGAGGTCCACGAGCATCACGTGCTCGGCGCGCTCCTTGGGGTCCTCGGTGAGCTCCGCCGCGAGGTGCCGGTCGTGCTCCTCGCTGCGACCGCGGTAGCGCGTGCCCGCGATCGGTCGGCTGACGACCCGACCGTCGGTCACCTGCACCAACGGCTCGGGCGAGGAGCCGACGAGCGTCGCTTCCTCGTGGCGGAGAAGGTACATGTACGGCGACGGGTTGACCTGGCGCAGCACGCGGTAGACGGCGAACGGGTCGAACGTCTCCGCGAGGTCGAAGCGCTGCGCGAGCACGACCTGGAAGATGTCACCGGCGAAGATGTGCTCGCGGGCCGCCTCGACCGCGCGCGCGTACGCCGCACTGCTCATCGATCGCGTGAACTCCGGCACCTCGGTGAGCGCGTCGGGTGGCGGCGGCACCGGCGCGTACGGCAACGGCTGCGCCAGCACGGCGACGAGATCGTCGAGCCGCGCTCCCGCGCGGGCGTAGGCATCGTCGAGGGTGGTGTCGTCGGCGCCGGCGCCCACGAACACGTTCTCGATCAGGAACAGCCGCTGGCGGAAGTGGTCGAACGCGGTGACGTGGCCGGTGAGCGCGAGCACGGCGTCGGGCCAGCCGATCGGGTCCGGAGGGGTGTCCGGCAGGTGCTCGACCTCGCGGACGACGTCGTAGCCGAGGTATCCGACGACCCCGCCGTGGAACGGCGGGAGCGCGGCGAGCGACGGCGCCCGGTGGTGGGCCAGCAGGGCTTCGAGCGCGGCGAGCGCCCCCCGGTCGGTCGGCACACCATCCGGGAGCGTGCCCGTCACCGCGACCTCACCGCCGCGGGCGACGAGCGTGACGACCGGGTCCCGGCCGATGAACGAGAACCGACCCCACCGCTCGCCGTGCTCGACCGACTCGAGCAGGAAGCCCTCGCCGTCGCCGACGAGCTTGCGGTAGGCGGAGACCGGCGTCTCGAGGTCGGCGAGCACCTCGCGCCACACCGGGACGACGGTGTGCTCGCGCGCGAGCGCCCGGAACTCGTCGAGGCTCGGCTGGTTCCTCGTGGCCGGAGCCGTCACACCGGACCCGGCGTCGCGCCCGACCCGAACGCCCGGAAGAAGCACGAGCGTTCGCCGGTGTGACAGGCACCCCGCCCCTCCTGCTCGACCATGAAGAGCAGCACGTCGGCGTCACAGTCGTAGCGGGCCTCGCGGACATACTGGCGGTCACCGGACGTCTCGCCCTTGCACCAGTACTCCTGCCGGCTGCGGCTCCAGAACCAGGTCCGGCCCGTCTCGAGCGTCTTGCGCAGCGAGGCCTCGTTCATCCACCCCACCATCAGGACCTCGCGGGTGGAGGCCTCCTGCACGATCGCGGGGACCAGGCCCGCGGCGTCGAAGGCGACGGCGGCGATCTCGGCGTCGGTGTGGGCGATGGGCGTGGCGGTCGGGGTGCCGGTGCTCATCGTCCGCACTCCTGCGCCTGCGGCGCCGGAGTCTCGGGCCCCGCTGCGCTGGATCGCCGGCCACGGACTTCGATGCGTCCCGCTGCGCTCATGACCGTCGAGCGTACCGAAGGCTCCCGGTGCCGAGGGATCCGTTTCGTTTGGCAGACTCGGCCTCGTGACCCCCGTCCCGCCTCGCGCCCCGGCGCGGCCCGTCGAGCTGACCCGCCACGGCGATACGCGCGTCGACCCCTGGTACTGGCTCCGCGACCGCGACGACCCCGAGGTGATCGCCTACCTCGAGGCCGAGAACGCCCACACCGACGCCGTCCTCGCCTCCACCCGGAACCTCCAGGAGACCCTCTTCGCCGAGATCAAGGGACGGGTGCAGGAGACCGACGTCTCGCCGCCCGCCCGCAAGGGAGGCTGGGACTACTTCACCCGCACCTTCGAGGGCCTCCAGTACGCGGCCCACGGTCGCCGGCCGGCCGGCGCGGCCGAAGGGACCGACGAGACCGTGATCCTCGACGAGAACGAGCTCGCCGAAGGGCTCGAGTACTTCGCGGTCGGCGGTCTCGCCATCTCGCCGGACCAGACGCTGCTCGCGTACTCGTGCGACGACGACGGCGGTGAGCTGTACGAGCTGCACGTGCGCGACCTCACCACCGGGCTCGACCGGCCCGACGTGATCCCCGACACCTACTACGGGCTCGCCTGGGCGAACGACGACCGCACCGTGTTCTACGTCCGGCCCGACGACGCGATGCGGCCGTACCAGGTGTGGCGCCACACCGTCGGCGAGACCGACGACGTCCTGGTCTACGAGGAAGCCGACGAGCGGTACTTCGTATCGGTCGGACGCGCGCGCAGCGGCGGCGCGATCGTCGTGAGCATCGACTCGAAGATCACGAGCGAGGTGCACCTCCTCGACCCCGACGACCCGAGTGCGGCCCCGCGCGTCGTCGAACCCCGCGTCGAGGGCGTCGAGTACGACGTCGAGCACCACCTCGCGCCCGACGGCACCGAGACGCTGTACGTGCTCACCAATGCCGACGGCGCCACCAACTTCAAGCTGATGGCCGCACCCGCAGGAACGCCCGAACGCGCGTACTGGCGCGAGCTCCTTCCCCACCGGACCGACGTCAAGCTCGACGGCGTCGACGCGTTCCGCGACGCGCTCGTGGTCTCCGAGCGGGCCAACGGGCTCGAGCAGCTGCGCGTCCTCGGGATCGCGGACCCGTCCGTCGACCACGTGCTCGCGATGGACGACCCGGCTTACAGCACCTGGATCGGCGACAACCCGGAGTTCACGGCCGACCGCTTCCGCTTCGGCTACACGTCGCTCGTGTCCCCGACGACGGCGTACGACGAGTCGTTCGCCGGCGGCGACCGGGTGCTCGTCAAGCGCACGCCGGTGCTGGGCGGGTTCGACCCGGCCGACTACACCTCGGCCCGATTGTGGGCCACCGCCGCCGACGGCACGCGGGTCCCGATGTCGGTCGTGCACCGCCGTGACACCCCGATCGACGGGAGCGCACCCGCCCTGCTCTACGGCTACGGCAGCTACGAGTCGTCGACCGACCCTGCGTTCTCCTCGGTGCGTCTCAGCCTGCTCGACCGTGGGTTCGTCTTCGCGATCGCGCACATCCGCGGCGGCGGCGAGATGGGCCGCCCCTGGTACGAGCACGGGAAGCTGCGCGAGAAGTCCAACACCTTCACCGACTTCCTCACGTGCGCCGAGCACCTTTGTGCGCAGGGCTACACGTCACCCGACCGCCTCGGTGCGCGTGGCGGCAGCGCCGGCGGCCTCCTGATGGGTGCCGTGACGAACCTCCGTCCCGACCTGTTCCGCGCCGTCGTCGCCGAGGTGCCCTTCGTCGACGTGCTGACCACGATGCAGGACGTCGACCTCCCGCTGACCGTCACCGAGTGGGAGGAGTGGGGCAACCCGCTGGACGATCCCGAC
>CAZXCB010000199.1:0-6272 GCA_964639075.1 uncultured Bifidobacteriaceae bacterium
GGCGGCGTCTGGCGCGCGGCCGCGGCGATCGAGCTCGGGCTCTGCGACGTCGTGGTGATCGCGACACCCGCGTCCGCGTCGCCCCTGCCACCGGAGCCCCCGCCGTTCGACCCGCGCATCCTCTACGGCGCGTCGAGCAACACGTTCGGCTCGCCCCAGGCCGAGTTCGAGATCCCGTACGGGCACCTTGCGCAGAACTCCGGGTTCGCCGCGTACGCGATGCGCTACCACGAGAGCTACGGCTGGGACGAGCGCGCCCGGGCCAAGATCGTCGCCGACCAGCGCGTCAGCGCCGCGGTCAACCCGAACGCGGTGTTCTTCGGCGCGCCGGTCACGATCGACGAGGTCCTCGCCTCCCCGATGATCTCCGATCCGCTGCGCATGTTCGAGATCGTGATGCCGTGTCACGGAGGCGCGGCGATCGTGCTCGCCTCGCGGGAGCGCGCCCGCAGCACGCGGCACCGCGCGGCGTTCGTGACCGGATTCGGCGAGCACATCATGCACAAGACGCCGACCTACACCGCCGACCTCACCCGGACGCCCATCGGTCCGGCCGCCGACCTCGCGTTCTCGATGGCCGGGATCGGCCGCGGCGACGTCGACATGGTGCAGCTCTACGACTGCTATTCGATCACGGCGCTCCTCTCGATCGAGGACTCCGGCTTCTGCGGCAAGGGTGAGGGCATGCAGTTCGTACGCGACCACGACCTGTCGTACCGGGGCGACTTCCCGTGCAACACCCATGGCGGCCAGCTCGGCTGCGGCCAGTCGAGGCTCGCGGGCGGGATGTCGCACGTGGTCGAAGCCGTCCGCCAGATCCAGGCACGCGCCGGCGACCGGCAGCTGGCGGCTCACGACCGCGCCTACGTCTCCGGTACCGGCGGCGTGATGAGCGAGCAGGCCGCGTTGATCCTGGAGGGCGCCTGAGATGTTCGACATCCCCGCCGAGCTGCTCACCCCGCCCCGGCCGGTCCCCACTCCGACCACCGCGCCGTACTGGGACGCGCTGGCACACGACCGCGTCCGCATCCAGCGGTGCGGCGCGTGCGGCGCGTGGGTGCACTATCCGCGCGTTCGCTGCACCGAGTGCCTGTCCGACGAGCTCGCCTGGCACGACGTGCCGGGCCGCGGTCGCCTGGTCACGTGGACAGCGGCACGACGCGCGACGGCACCGATGTTCGCCGACGCGGTCCCGCAATGGCTCGCGATCGTGGAGCTCGACGAGGGCGTCCGCCTCTCGACCAGCCTCGTCGAGCCGGCCTCGCTCCCCCTGCACGCGGGCATGGTGGTCGAGCCCGTGTTCGACCACCGCGCCGGCGGCGTCACGCTGCTGCGCTACCGGCCGATCAGGGCGTGAGGTCGAGGCCCAGCAGGTCGATCGCGTTCCCGCGTACGAGCCGGGTGATCGTCGCGTCGTCGAGGTGGCCCATCTGCTTCTCCGCGACCTCGCGGCACCGGGGCCACGTGCTGTCCGAGTGCGGGTAGTCCGTCTCGTAGAGCAGGCGATCGCTCCCGATCGCCGCGAGCGCGTCGGCACTCAGCCCGTGGTCGTCGTCGAAGAAGCACCCGTACACCTGACGATGGAAGTACGTGCTGGGCGGCTCCGGAATCCGATCGGCGACGCCACCCCAGCCCCGGTTCTGCTCCCAGACCTTGTCGGTGCGCTCGAGGACGTACGGGATCCACCCGATCTGGCCCTCGGAGTACGCGAGCTCGAGGTTCGGAAAGCGCACGAGCACCCCCGAGAGCAGGTAGTCGACCAGGGACGACATCGCGTTGCCGAACGTGAGGGCCGAGGCCACGAGCGGGGGCGCGTCGGCCGACGTCGACGGCATCTTCGACGACGAGCCGATGTGGATGTGCACCGAGACGCCGCTCGCGTCGCACTCGGCGAAGAACGGATCCCAGAAGTCGGTGTGGATCGACGGCAGACCCAGGTACGCGGGGATCTCCGAGAACGTCACCGCGCGCACCCCGCGTGCCGCATTGCGCCGGACCTCGGCTGCGGCGAGCTCCGCGTCCCAGAGCGGGACGACGACGAGCGGCACGAGGCGTCCACCCGAGTCCGCGCACCACTCGCCGACCATCCAGTCGTTGTACGCGCGGATGCACGCGAGACCGAGCTCACGGTCGGCGGTCTCGCTGAACGTCTGGCCGCAGAAGCGCGGGAAGGTGCTGGGGAAGCAGAGCTGGGCCTCGATGTGCGCGGCATCCATGTCGGCGAGCCGCGCCGTCGGGTCGAAGCAGCCGGGACGCATGTCCTCGTAGGTGATCGGGGTGACCGTCACCTGCTCGCGCTCGAAGCCGACCGCCGACTCGACCCGCGTGCGCGGGATCAGCGCGTCCCCGAAGCGCCACCAGTCGCACGGCGTACCCTCGGTACCCACCTCGTAGCTGAACACGCCGCCCACGTAGCCCATGCGGGCGCACGGATGACGCTCCACTCGCGGCCCGTCGGCCCGGTACCGCTCGGGGAGCCACTCGCGCCAGAGGTGCGGCGGTTCGATCACGTGGTCGTCGACGGAGATGATCCAGGGCAGCTCGCGCATGCGGCGACCGTACGAACGGAATGAGAACGTGTTCCAGTGCCGAAGGTCCCATGCCCGACACCGAGCCCGCGCGTGCACCTCTTGACCGAATCGTCCGAGTCGTAGTAGCGAATCTCGTCTCGGTTCCGGGGGGACGGAATGGCCATGCAGATCGGACGACGGGCGGCACGCACGTCGCTGGTCGTGGTCATGGCCCTCCTCGTCGCCGTCGCGACGCTCGCGGCATCGGGGAGTGCCGCGCACACCGCGTCTCCCGGTGCGAGGCTCGGCGCGGTCGGCCACGCGGGCCGGTGGCTCACCGATCGTCAAGGTCGCGTCGTCCTGTTGCACGGCGTGAACGTGGTGGCCAAGGGGTCGCGCACCCCGGCCCAGGAAGGCTTCGGCAGCGAGGACGCCGCGTGGCTCGCGGCGAACGGCTTCGACGTCGTGCGGCTCGGCCTCTCCCCCTCCGCGCTCATGCCGGGCCCGGGCGTCATCGACGCCGCGTACCTCGACTCGTTCGCGGCGACGGTGCGCGACCTGACCGGGCACGGCCTGTACGTGCTCCTCGACATCCATCAGGACTGCTGGGGACCGACCACGTCCGGCAACGGCTTCCCCGACTGGATGACGCTCACCCACGGCGCCGAGAACACGCACACCGGCTTCCCGCTCTGCTACATCACGAATCCCGCCATCTCCGCCGCGTTCGAGAGCTTCTGGCACGACGAGCCCGGCCCCGGTGGGACCGGGCTGCAGGACTCCTTCGGCGCCATGTGGTCGGCGCTCGCCGCCGCGGTGGGATCCGATCCCGGCGTCCTCGGCTACGACCTGCTCAACGAGCCGTGGCCCGGCTCCGGATGGGGTCCGTGCCTCAACGGTCCGGACGGCTGCCCGGATCTCGACCGCGCCGAGCTCGACCCGTTCGGCGCGCGGATGACCGCCGCGATCCGCGCGCACGACCCGCGCCACCTCGTGTTCACCGAGCCGTTCGTGCTGTTCAACTTCGGGCTCGCACCGACGAGCGTCGCGGCACCGGGCGGCGCGGCGGGGGGCGGGCTGTCGTTCCACATGTACCCGTTCAGCCCCGCCGACGAGCCGAAGGTCATCGCCAACGCCATCGCGTGGGGGACGACGCGCGGCGCGCCCGTTCTCAACACCGAGTTCAGCATCGTGCTCGGTCCTCCGAACCCCGTCGACGCCGACCGTCAGGTCAGCGAGCTCGACGCGGCGTTCGTCCCGTGGATCTGGTGGGACTACGGATCCGTCGTCCGCGACCTCGCGCTGCCACCGGAGGGCACGAACGTCAACACCCCGATCGCCGACCAGCTCGGGCGGCCGCACCCGGTCGCCGTCGCCGGGACCCCCGCATGGTCCGTGTACGACTCGACGACGCGGTCCATGGTGTTCGCCTACGCCACCGCCGGACCGGCGGGCGCGCGCCTTCGGCCCGGCGCGAGCACCGTGTTCAGCGTGCCCCGGCGTGCGTATCCCGACGGGTGGCGGGCCTCGGTGGCGGGCGGGAGGATCCTCGGACCCCGCGACCGCGCCACCCTCCGGGTCGGTGCCGACCCGGGCGCGCCCTACGTCGTGGTCATCGTCACACCCCGGACGCGGCCAGCCGGCGCACCCTGACGGATTCGAGACAGCACGCGACTACCCGGTCGCCGCTGCCAGGTGACCCGGCCGGGCGACGCCGATGATGCACTGCAGGTCGGCACCGGCGTCGCGCACGGCCACGCGGTGCGCGGCGTACGGAGCTCCGGTTCCGTCCGCCAGCAGGCAACGGGCCCGCACGTCGTGGAAGTCGAGCTCGCCGGAGAAGAGCAGCTCGAAGTTCTGGTGCGTCCAGGCACGATCACCGGGATGCGTCACCGCGTCGACGCTCTGGCCGACGAGCCGGCTCCGAACGTGTCCCGTCGTGCTCAACAGGGTGTCGTTGGCTCCGAGGAACGTGTAGTCGGGTCCGATGACGGCGACCGGGAACGCGGACGAGCCCGGATGCTCGGCGAGGAGCGCGGCGACGTCGTCAGCCGTGAGCCGTCGTCGCCACGCGCCGCGCTCGACCCGTTCGCGCATGTGTTCGGCGAGCTCGTCGCGGATCGCCCACGCCCGGTCGATGTCACGAGCCGCCCTGGTCAGCCGCGCGACGCGCCTGGCCACGGCGACCAGGAACGCCTCGTCGGTCGAGGTGTACGGGCGCCCGATCGTGTCGCGCGCCGCCGCCACCAGCCCGACCGGCGATCCGGCATCGAGGATGGGCACGGAGACGAGGCTGTAGAGCGAGTGCTGCGCCAGGTGCTGTCGGAACGACGGCCGAACGGCGGATCGGAGGAGATCCTGGGGGATGTGCGAGATCCGCACGCTCCGGCCGCTGAAGAACGGCTGGGACGCCGCGTTGGGGTAGAGCGTCCGCCGGTCTTCGAGGCTCGCGAGCAGCGCGCCGAAGAACGCCGCTCGCTCGGGGACGGGATGGTCGATCGCCGCATGATCGGCATGCACACCGTCGCGATTCATGAGCACGACGAGGCAGACGTCGCCGAGCACCTCGGCGCACCGCCGGGCCACGAACCGCGTCACCGCTCCGGCCGCGAGCACCTGGCCGGCGCCCATCGCATCGAGCTCGGCCAGGACCGCGTCGTAGGTCACCTCGGCGGCTCGCGGTGGCTCGTCCCGCCGCACGGGCGCAGTCGCGACCGATCGTCGGCCCGCGACGAACTGGCCGATCGCGGCCTCCGAGATCTCGTAGCGACCTCCGACGCGCACCGCGGCGATCGCGCCCGACCGCACCCACTTGTACGCGGTCTGATAGTGCACGCCAAGAGTTTGAGCGGCTTCCTTGAGGTTCAAGGCACCTCCATCCCGTCGACTCGTCAGGCGTGGACGCGAACGGCTGATCGCATGATGACCCGGGTCGTCGGCGCGCAGAGGGAATTCCTCGCCGCCACGCTGAAAATTGGAGAACCGTCGCGCGGTCCTGCACCGGCCCGGCGCGCATGTTCAGCGTGCGTGCAGCCGGCGGTCGATCTCGGCGCCCATGATGCGACACTCGGTGGCGGGGTGGTCGTAGCGGCAGAGGAGCGCGCCGCTGAGGTAGGCGCGGGCCTGCTGGCGCTGCTCGATCTCCTCGTCGAGCGCGGCCAGCCGGGTCCGGGCGATCGCCTTCCACGTCTCGACGTCGGGCGCCGCGAGGATGCCGGCGATGTCGTCGAGCGAGAGCCCCGCGTCCTGGAGCATCCCGATGAAGACCAGGCGGCGCAACGTCTCGGTCCGGTACCGCCGCTGCCCCGATCGGCGCGCGTCGGGCGCCACCAGACCGCGCCGCTCGTAGTAGCGCACGGCCGAGGTCGCGATCCCGGCTCGCCGGGCGACCTCGCCGATGGTCAGGGTCGCTGCCTCCATCCCACCACTTGACTTGAACTCGGGTTCAACTGTCAAGGTCGTCGCATGACGACGAACCCCGACACCCACGTCCCGAACCACCACGCCCACTACCCCGGCTTCGCCGGCCCGTCCGGCCTGCTCGCGGCGCTCAGCATGAGCGTCGGACGCGAGGCCGACGCGGCCGTGGCGATCGAGCTGACCGGGCTCACCGCCGCCGACCGTCTGGTCGATCTCGGCTGCGGACCCGGCACCGCGGCACGGCGGGCGGCGCGGCTCGGCGCGGCGGTCACCGGCGTGGACCCCGCGCCGATCATGCTCCGCGTCGCTCGGACGCTCGATCGCGCCGACCGCGTGTCCTAT
>CAZXCB010000200.1:0-6254 GCA_964639075.1 uncultured Bifidobacteriaceae bacterium
GGTCGGGTCCTTGCCCGAGAAGGCACCACCGCCGTGGCGACCCATGCCGCCGTACGTGTCGACGATGATCTTGCGACCGGTGAGTCCGCAGTCGGCGTGCGGACCGCCGAGCTCGAACGTGCCCGTCGGGTTGACGTGCACCTCGAAGTCGTCGTCGGCGAACTGCGCGGGGACGAGCGGCTTGATCACGTGCTCGATCAGGTCGGGCTTGATCATGGTGTCGCGGTCGATACCGGGCGCGTGCTGGGTGGAGATCAGCACCGTGGAGAGGCGCTTGGGGACGCCGCCCTCGTAGTCGATCGTGACCTGGGTCTTGCCGTCGGGTCGCAGGTACGGGAGCGTGCCCGACTTGCGCACCTCGGAGAGGCGGTACGCGAGCTTGTGCGCGAGCCAGATCGGCATCGGCATGAGATCCTCGGTCTCGTCGCACGCGTAGCCGAACATCATGCCCTGGTCGCCCGCACCGGTCTCGAGGAGCCGATCGGTGTCGCCGGCCCGCTGCTCCTCGGCCTTGTCGACGCCCTGGGCGATGTCGGGACTCTGCTCGTCGATCGAGGTGATCACACCGCACGTGTTGCCGTCGAAGCCGTAGGACTCGCGGTCGTAGCCGATGCTGCGCACGGTGTCGCGGACGACGCGCGGGATGTCGACGTAGGCCTGCGTGCTGATCTCGCCGGCCACCACGACGAGCCCGGTCGTGGCGAGGGACTCGCACGCGACCCGGCTGTTCGGGTCCTCTTCGAAGATCGCGTCGAGCACGGCATCCGAGATCGGGTCGGCCATCTTGTCCGGGTGACCCTCGGTCACGGACTCCGACGTGAAGGTGAAGCTGCTCAACGCATCTCCTGAGTGGGTGAAGTGGTGCCGCGCCCGAGGCGCGCCGCCACGCGGTCGAGGATCAGATCGGCCAACGCGAGCTTCGAGACCAACGGCGTGGTCTCGATCGCGCCGGAGGATTCAAGCAGGATCGCCCGGTTCGTGTCGACCTCGAAGCCGGCATCCGGCTGGGACACGTCGTTCGCGACGAGCAGGTCCGCGCCCTTTCGGGCGAGCTTGTCGGCGGCGTTCTCGGCGACGTCGGCCGTCTCGGCCGCGAACCCCACGAGAACCTGGCCCCGCTTCGCCGCGCCGAGCTCGGCGAGGATGTCCGGGGTCGGCTCGAGCAGGATCTCGGGCGGGCCGTCGGCCTTCTTCAGCTTGCCGGCGGCGGGCGCCTTGGGCCGGAAGTCCGCGACCGCGGCCGCCATCACGACCACGTCGACCTCGCCGAAGCGGTCGAGCACGGCGTCGTGCATCTCCTGGGCAGACACCACCCGGAGGACCTCGACCGATTCCGGCACTGGCGCCGACGCGGTGGTGAGCAGCGTGACCGCCGCGCCGCGCGCCGCCGCCTGCGCCGCGACCGCGTGGCCCATCTTCCCCGAGGAGCGATTGCCGATGAAGCGCACCGGGTCGATCGCCTCGCGGGTACCACCCGCCGTGACGAGCACGCGGACTCCGGCGAGATCGCGGTCGTGGGCGAGCAGCGTCTCGACCGCGGCGAGGATCGACTCGGGCGCGGCCAGGCGCCCCGCACCGTGGTCACCTCCGGCGAGGCGACCCGTCTCCGGCTCCACGACGTGCACGCCACGGCGGCGCAACGTGGCGAGGTTCTCCTGCACCGCCGCGTGCTCCCACATCTCGGTGTGCATCGCCGGCGCGATCACCACCGGCGCGCGGGTCGCGAGCAGCGTGGCGCTCAGCAGGTCGTCGGCGATCCCGGCCGCGTACTTGCCGATGAGGCGCGCGGTCGCGGGCGCCACGATCACGACGTCGGCGCCCTGGCCGAGTCGGGTGTGCGGGATCGGGTCGTCGCGCTCGTCGAACAGGCCCGTGCGGGCGGGCTCGGACGCGAGTGCCGAGAACGTGAGCGCGCCGACGAACCGGGTCGCGTCCTCGGTGAGCACCGGGGCGACGTGCGCGCCGGCGTCGACCATCCGGCGGCACAGCTCGACGGCCTTGTACGCCGCGATGCCGCCGGAGACGCCGAGGACGACGCGCCGACCGCGCCAGACGTCGGATCCGGTCACGGGTCCTAGCCGGCGTCGGCCGGAGGCACGGCAGCCTCGCCCGCCTCGGAGGCGGCTGCGGCGAGCTCGGCCTCGGCGACCTCGGCCTCGGTGGGCAGGTCGGCCTTGATGATCTTGCCGACCTCGATCTCCTCGAGCGCGATCGACAGGGGCTTGCGGGACACCGACGTCACCTGAGGCGGCACGATCTTGCCGAGCCCTTCGCCGAGGTGGTTGTAGTAGTCGTTGATCTCCCGGGCCCGCCGGGCGGCGAGGGTCACGAGCGTGAACTTCGAGTTCTCCTGATCGAGGAGGCGCTCGATGCGGGGCTCGGTGAGGGACGCGCGGCGGTCGGCCATGGTGTGGAGTCAGCTCCCGGAGCAGTCAGGGGGTCGTCGGTGCCGGACCGGCACGACGGGCGGCCAGGATAGCAGCGACCTCCCCCACGGCTCGCTCCACGTCGTCGTTGACGACCACGGCGTCGAACCGGTCCACCAGGGCCTCCTCGGCCCGGGCCCGCTGGAGCCGGCGGGCCAGCTGCTCCGGATCGTCGGTCCCCCGGCCTCGCAGCCGCGCCTCCTGCTCCTCGCGGCTCGGTGCGGCCAGGAACACGAGCAGGGCGTCCGGGAACCGGTCCTTCACCGCCAGCGCGCCCTGCACGTCGATCTCGAGCAGCACGTCGCGGCCGGCGGCGAGCGCGGCCTCCACCGGGGCCTGCGGAGTGCCCTTGAGCTGACCGTAGACGTCGAACCACTCGAGGAATCCGCCGGCGTCACGAACCCGCTCGAACTCCTCGCGGGTGACGAAGTGGTAGTCGACGCCGTCGACCTCGCCCGCGCGCGGCGGTCGTGACGTCGCCGACACGGACCACTCGAGGTTCGGCACGCGCTCGCGCAGCGCCCGCCCGACCGTGCCCTTGCCGACGCCCGAAGGCCCGGTCAGGACGAGCAGGACCGCCAGCGCGCTACTGCCCCGCGAACGCGCTGAGGAGCGCGGCCCGCTGCTTGGTGCCCAGGCCCCGAAGCCGGCGGCTCTCGCTGATGTCGAGGTCCGCCATGATCCGGCGCGCCCGCACCTTGCCGACGCCCGGCAACGACTCGAGCACGCTCACGACCTTGAGCTTCGCGACGATGTCGTCGGTGTCGCTCTGCTCGAACAGCTCCGGGAGCGTCAAGCGGTTCAGCTTCAGCCGCGCCTTGATCTCGGCCCGAACCCGCCGTGCCTCCGCTGCCTTCGCGAGTGCAGCTTGACGCTGCTCGGGCGTGAGCGCGGGCGGGAGCGGCATGGGTGCGAACCTCCGGGGGCGGTGTGACGGCGGACACCGCGCGTGACGGCTATCTCGGGATCGGGCGGTGGCGAGTATATGCAGACGCCTTCGCGGATCGTCCGCTCGACGCCGGCTCAGCCGAGCGCACCGGCGACCTCGGCCGCGATCGCCGCCGCGGCCCGCGCCGGATCGTCGGCCCGGGTCACCGGTCGACCCACCACCAGCCAGTCGGCACCGACGCTGATCGCGGCACCCGGCGTCAACACGCGCGCCTGGTCGTCGTGGGACGCGCCGGCCGGGCGGATGCCCGGCACCATCGAGCGCAACCCCGCCGCGCGCACCGCGTCCAGCTCGAGGCCGCTGCACACGACCCCGACGCAGCCCGACGTGCACGCGAGCGCGAGCCGCTCGGGGAACGCGGACGCGTCGGCATCCGAGGTGAGCACCGTGACCGCGAGCGTCACCGGCGCGGCGAGCCCCGCGTCGTCCGCGCCACGGCGCGCGCCCGTCACGAACGCCCGCAGCATGTCCTCGCCGCCGGCCGCGTGCGCGTTGAGGTACGCGACACCGTGCCGAGCGATCGCGGCCGCGCCGCGCTCGACAGTGGTCGGGATGTCGTGCAGCTTGAGGTCCGCGAAGACGGCCAGCCCGAGGTCGTGCAACCGCGCGAACGCCTCGGGACCGGACTCGCCGTAGAGCTCGTATCCGACCTTGGCGATGCCGAACCACGGCGCGACGCGCCGCGCCATCGCGAGCGCCGCCTCGAGGTCGCCGACGTCGAGTGGCAACGCGAGCCGACTCCGCACCTCCGGGGGTGCCTCCGCCATCACGTTCCCTTCGACGTCCATCGTCACTCCTCGTCCGGATCCTGGTTCCGATCGTCGTCCTCGAGCGCACCGGTGAGATCCGCGATACGACCCACCTCTCGCTCTGCACACCACGTGACGATCTCGTCGTGGATCCGGTTCACGGCTCGGGGCTCCCGGAAGCTCACGGTCCCCACCCCCACGGCGCTCGCCCCCGCGAGCAGCATCTCGACGCCGTCGACGCCGGTCGTGACGCCCCCGGTGCCGATGACCGGTACTCCGGGCAGCGCCCGGGTGACGTCGTCGACGACGCGCAGCGCGATCGGCTTGATCGGCGCACCCGAGTACCCGCCGCTGCGGTTGCCCAGCAGCGGGCGACGGGACTCGGCGTCGACCGCGAACCCGAGCAGCGTGTTCACGAGCGTCAGCCCGGTCGCGCCCGCGCCCATCGCGGCGCGCGCGATCTCCACCACCTCGAACGTGTTCGGCGACAGCTTCGCGAGCAACGGCACGCCGAGACCGCAGGCATCGACGGCGCGCACGACGTCGCTCGTCGCCGCGGCCGAGTGCGCGAACATGCGCGACGCGTCCTCGAGGTTCGGGCAGCTCACGTTGATCTCGACCGCGGCCAGCGCGGCGGTGTGCGGCGCGAGCAGGCGCGCGGCCGCCGCGAAGTCGTCGACCGACCGGCCCCAGATCGACACGATGACCGGGACACCCGCGCGCGTGAGCACGGGCAGCTCGTGCTCGGCCCAGGAGGCGACGCCGGGACCCTGGAGCCCGACCGAGTTCAACATCCCGCCGTTCGGGGCCGCGTGCAACCTCAGGGCGGGGTTGCCGGCCCAGGCGTAGGCGGCGAGCGACTTCACCGTGATCGCACCGAGGCGGGCCGG
The DNA here is from genome assembly GCA_964639075.1 of uncultured Bifidobacteriaceae bacterium. Taxonomy (GTDB): domain Bacteria; phylum Actinomycetota; class Acidimicrobiia; order IMCC26256; family JAENVU01; genus JAENVU01. Next base: position 5,015 of record CAZXCB010000200.1, read on the forward strand.
GTCGACGAAGCGCAGCACCTCGTCGCCGTGGCCGAACGTGCCCGATGCGGCGACGATCGGGCTGCGCAGCCGCACGGGTCCCACCATGACGCTCGCGTCCACCGGGTGCTCGAGGTGCCGGCGGCGTGACATCGGCCGTCAGACCTCGAGCCGCAGCTGACGGTCGCGGTGGTACTCCTGGAGCGAGCGCACCGTGATGTCGGTGGTCCGACCCTCGGCGATCCCCGCGGCCGCCGCGAGCGCGGCCGCGACGGTGGTGAGACAGGGCACCTGGTGCACCACCGCGGCCCGCCGGATGTGCGCGCCGTCGGCCCGGGGCCCACGACCCCGGGGCGTGTTGACGACGAGGTCGACCTCGCCGGACGCGATGAGCCCGACCGCGTCGCCGCCCGCCGCTTCCCCGACCTTCGCCACCACCGACTTCACCGGGATCCCCCGCGCCTCGCAGGCGGTCGCGGTGCCCGCCGTCGCGATGATCGCGAAGCCCAGCTCCGCGAACCGGGCCGCCGCCGCGAGGCCCTGCTCCTTGTCGCGGTCGGCGAGCGAGAGGAAGACCGTCCCCGAATCCGGCAGGCGCGCACCCGCCGCGGCCTGGCTCTTCACGAACGCGAGCCCGAACGATCGGTCGATGCCCATCACCTCGCCGGTCGAGCGCATCTCGGGACCGAGCAGCGTGTCGACGGTCGGGAACCGGTCGAACGGGAGCACCGCTTCCTTCACCGAGACGTGCCCGCCCTCGGCCGGGTCGCACAGCAGCCCCTCGTCACGGAGCTCGGCGAGCGTCGCGCCGACCATGACCCGGGCGGCCACCTTGGCGAGCGGGACGCCGGTCGCCTTGCTCACGAACGGCACCGTCCGGCTCGCGCGCGGATTCGCCTCGATCACGAGCACCTGACCGTCCTTCACCGCGTACTGCACGTTGAGGAGGCCACACACGTCGAGCGCGCCCGCGAGCCGCTCCGTGTAGCCGGAGATGGTGGCGACCGTCTCCGCGGACAGCGTCGACGGCGGCAGCACGCACGCGCTGTCGCCCGAGTGCACACCTGCTTCCTCGATGTGCTCCATCACACCGCCGATGACGACCTCACCGGCGCGGTCGAGCAGCGCGTCGACGTCGACCTCGATCGCGTCCTCGAGGAACCGGTCGATCAGCGCGGGTCGCTCGGCGGAGAGCCCACCCTCCCGCCCGAGCGTGCCCGCCTCGGCGACTACATCCGATTTCTCGCCGAGACCCAGCGCG
>CAZXCB010000201.1:0-6231 GCA_964639075.1 uncultured Bifidobacteriaceae bacterium
CACCCTGAGCCGCCGGGACTCCCAAACCCTGAGCCGCCGGGACTCCGCGACGGCTACGCGCACCACTCCGAACAACGACTCCGGCTCCGGATCGCGGCTGAAGCGGCTCAGCCGAGCGTTCGCTCGTGACCTGCGTGGTCGGTCAGAGTGTGGTGGTGCCCGACCTCCCCCTCGGTGATCTGCCGCGCCTGCTCGCGACCGACGACGCCGTCGCCGCGGTGGCCTCCGGCCGGGCCGAGGTCGTGGCGGTCCCGGAGGCGGCCCGACCGCTGTTCGCCGCTGCGGTGCACCGACTCGCCGGCGTCCGCCCGGTGCTCGTGGCGGTGCCGACCGCGGCCGAGGCCGAGCGCATCGCCGGCGATCTCGTGGCGTTCCTCGGCCCCGGCGAGGTCGAGCTGTTCCCGGCGTGGGAGACCCTGCCCTTCGAACGGGTCTCGCCCGCGCTGGAGACGATGGGACGCCGCCTGCGGGTGATGTGGCGACTGAGGGTGGGCGGCGACACCGCCCCCGCGGTCGTGGTCGCGCCGGTCCGGGCGCTCGTCCAGCGCCTCGGGCCGCACGGCGAGGACATCGAGCCGGTCCGGCTGCGCGTCGGCGACACCGTCGACCGCGACGAGCTCGTCGAGCGCCTCGTCGGCATGGGCTATCGGCGTGAGTACCAGGTCGAGGCGCGGGGCGAGGTCGCGGTCAGGGGCTCGATCGTCGACGTCTTCCCGGCGACCGCCGACCACCCGGTGCGGGTGGACCAGTGGGGCGACGAGGTCGAGCGGCTCTCGGAGTTCGCGGTCGGCGACCAGCGCAGCACGCGTGACGTCGGAGAGATCGCGGTGTTCCCCTGCCGCGAGCTGCTGCCGACGCCCGAGGTCCGCGAGCGCGCCGCGGCCCTGCTCGCCGAGGCGCCGTGGGGCCGCGAGCAGTGGGACCGGCTCGCCGAGGGCCAGGTGTTCGACGGCATGGAGTCGTGGCTGCCGTGGCTCACCGCCTCCGAGCACCTCCTGCCCGACCTCCTGCCCGCCGGCTCACGCGTGCTGCTTGTGGAGCCGCGCCGGCTCCGGGACCGCGCCCAGGACCTGCTCGACGAGGAGGCGGCGCTCGCCGACGCGCTCTCGGGCACCTGGGGCGCCGAGGGCCACGAGTTCCCGCGCCTCTCGCTGCCGTTCGACCGGCTGCTCAGCCACACGAACGTCGCCACGACCTCGGTGCTCGCCGCGCCCGACACGCCCGACACGCCGCAGCTGGGTGCCGCCGCGTTCGACCCCGTCGTCGGTGACGTCGAGGCCCTGGCCGACCGGATCCGCGCGCTCGTGCGCGCGGAGCACCGGGTGGTGCTCGCCGCCGAGGGCGAGGGCTCGGCCCGTCGGCTCGCCGACGTGCTGAGCGGGGAGGGAGTGGAGGCGCTCGTCGACGCCGCGCCGGATCCGGGCACGGTCAGCGTGGTCGTCGCGCCCCTCGAACGGGGCGTGGTCGTCCCGTCCGCGCACCTCGCGCTCGTCGCCGAGGCGGATCTCACCGGTCGACGGCGCGTGCATCGCACGGTGCGGCGCGCGCAGAAGACGGTCGACTACTTCGACGATCTGAAGCCCGGGGACTTCGTCGTGCACCAGGTGCACGGCGTCGGTCGCTACGAGGGGATGGTCGCCCGCGCGATCGGCGGCGTCGAGCGCGACTACCTGCTCGTCGCGTACCGCGGTGGCGACAAGCTCTACGTGCCGACCGACCAGGTGGGCACGGTACGGCGCTACACCGGCGGCGACTCGCCGTCGCTGTCGCGCATGGGTGGCGCCGAGTGGCAGAAGACCCGCGCCAAGGTGCGCAGCGCGGTCGCCGACATCGCCGCCGAGCTGGTGATCCTCTACCGCAAGCGACTCGCGACGCCGGGGCACGCGTTCGCGCCCGACACTCCCTGGCAGCACGAGCTCGAGGATGCGTTCCCGTACGAGGAGACGCCGGACCAGCTCACCGCGATCGCCGAGGTGAAGGCCGACATGGAGTCGACCGTACCGATGGACCGGCTGATCTGCGGCGACGTCGGGTTCGGCAAGACGGAGGTCGCGATCCGGGCCACGTTCAAGGCGGTCCAGGACGGCAAGCAGGTCGCGATCCTGGCCCCGACGACCCTCCTCGCGAACCAGCACGGTCAGACCTTCCGGGAGCGGTTCGCGGGTTATCCGGTGCGCGTCGAGATGATCTCGCGGTTCCTCACGACCGCGGAGCAGAACGCGGTGGTGGCCGCGCTCCGCACGGGCGAGGTCGACGTCGTCGTCGGCACGCACCGCCTGCTGTCGGACGACGTCGCGTTCAAGCAGCTCGGGCTGCTGGTGATCGACGAGGAGCAGCGGTTCGGCGTCCAGCACAAGGAGAAGATCAAGCACCTGCGCGAGCACGTCGACGTCCTCACGCTCACCGCGACGCCGATCCCGCGCACGCTGGAGATGAGCCTCACCGGCATCCGCGACCTGTCGTTGGTGCAGACGCCGCCCGAGGCGCGCCAGCCGATCCTCACCTACGTCGGCGAGTACGACGACCGCGCGGTGTCGGAGGCGATCCGCCGTGAGCTGCTGCGGGAGGGCCAGGTCTTCTACGTGCACAACCGCGTGCAGGACATCGACCACGTCGCCGAGCACGTGCGCGACCTCGTGCCGGAGGCGCGGATCGCGATCGCGCACGGGCAGATGGACGAGGGCCGGCTCGAGCGCGTGGTGCTCGACTTCGCCGAGCGCGAGTACGACGTGCTGGTGTGCACGACGATCGTCGAGAGCGGCCTCGACATGCCGACGGTCAACACGCTCGTGGTCGACCGCGCGGACCTGCTCGGGCTCGCGCAGCTGTATCAGCTGCGTGGGCGCGTCGGTCGCCGGGGCAGCCGCGCGTACGCGTACCTCCTGCACCCGCCCGACCGTGCGCTGAGCGAGGAGGCGTACGAGCGGCTGAAGGCGATCGGGGAGTACACCGACCTCGGCTCGGGCTTCAAGCTCGCGATGCGCGACCTGGAGATCCGCGGCGCGGGCAACCTCCTCGGCGGCGCGCAGAGCGGGCACATCGCCGCCGTCGGCTTCGACCTCTACTGCGAGCTGGTCACCGAGGCGGTCGGTGAGCTCAAGGGCGAGGCGCCGGTCGAGCCGTTCGAGGTGGTCATCGACCTGCCGATCGACGCGCACCTGCCGCGCGAGTACGTGAGCCGCGACGACGTCCGGATGGAGGCGTACCGGCGGCTCGCCGCGGTCGTCGATCCCGAGGGGGTCGACGACATCCGGACCGAGTGGCTCGATCGCTACGGCCCCATCCCGCCCGCCGCGGAGGCGTTGCTCGCCGCGGCCCGGCTGCGCGCCGAGTGCGTGCGCCTGCGGGTGACGAGCGTGTCGGTGCAGAAGGGCGTCGCCCGGATCGAGGGGCTGGAGCTGCCCGAGAGCCGCAAGGTGCGGCTGAAGCGCCTCTGGCCGAAGGCGGTCGCCAAGGAGGGCGGCGAGCTCGCGGTGCCGCTCTCGGTCCCGCCCGAACAGATCGCGGACGCCGTCGTGGACCTGTTGCGCCAGCTGGTGGATTGAGCGGTCCGCGCGGTCGAGGTCGGCAACGTCCCCTGGCCGAACTCTTGGCTCTGGATTTCCGTATGGGGCACTCACGGCCAAGCATTCGCTCTCGGCGGCGCCACGAGCCGCGAGCCGGCTCGGTCACGCGCCCGTCGGCTTCTGGGCGGCCCAGGCGACGATCGTCGGGCTGCCGGCGAACGCGCGGACGGTCGCATCGGGGAACGCGGCGTGGCTGGGCAGCAACGCCGCGTGTCGCTCGTCGGACCGGCCCTCCTCGAGCGCCAGAACGGTCAGACCGGCGGCAGTGAACGCCCCGAAGTACGCGGAGAGCTGATGCGCGTGGTTGCGGACGAACGGGATCTCGCCGAGCTCCCGACCCGGGTACGCGGCGGCGCCACCGAGCATCGTCGAGAAGGGATGCATGTCCGAGATCACGAGGCGACCGCCCGGCCGGAGCACGCGGGCCATCTCGGCGATCGGGGGCGCGACGTCCGTCGCATGGCACAGCGCCAGCGAGCACGTGACGAGCTCGAACGAATCGTCGGCGAACGGCAGGTCGGTCCACGACGCAACGTGCAAGTCCGCGACGGGAACGGCGTGGGCCGCGATGCGGAGCATCGCGGGGGTGAGGTCGACGCCGGCCACACGATCGCAGCGGTCGGCGAGGCGACGCAGGACGCGTCCGGTGCCACACGCGACGTCGAGGGCGCGGCCGATGGGCGCGGCCGTGAGCATCGGGCTGGTGAGCTCCTCCTCGATCATGATCGCCGGGTTGGTGTCCGGTTGGTCGTAGCTCGTCGACCAATCCGTGTACCCGTCGACGACCTCCTGCTCCACGAACCGGAGGTCGAAGTCGAACGGGAACGCGTCGGCGTGCGTGACCACCTGATGCATCTCCTCGACGCGGCTCGTGACGTTCGCCGGCGCGTGGAACAGGTCACGGAGTGCCGCCAGGCCCAGCACGGCGAGCAGGTAGTCGCCCGAACGCAGCGGGCGTGGTTCGCTGGTCATGCGGCGAGCGTACGGGTGCTGGCCGGCGGACCGCCGTGGTTTGGGCGGCTCAGGGGGGTGATGTGGCTCAGGGAGGTCAGGGGGGTGATGGCCGGGCGACGGGGTCGCGCCGGTAGGCTCCCCGCCTCGTGAAGCGAACCCTCTCCCTCCGTCTTCTCCCCCCGGTGCTTCTCCTCGCCGCGCTCGTCGTGCTGGCCGGCTGCGGCAACACGGCTGCGAATGCCGCCACGGTCAACGGCCACGACATCTCCGTCGACGACGTCACCCGGGGCGTCGAGGGCTTCGCCCAGTCGAAGATGTTCAGGGACCGGCTCGCGGAGCAGGGCGTGTTCCTGAACAAGCACGCCAAGGTGCCCACGAGCTTCGCCTCGCAATGGCTCACCTCGCTGATCCAGTCCGAGATCATCGCCCAGATCGCGAAGCAGCGCGGCGTGAGCCCGACCGCGCAGGAGACGCAGCAGGCGAAGAGCCAGTTCGCCGGCTCCGACGAGAGCGCGAAGGCGTTCCGCCAGCTCCCGCAGTGGCTCCAGGACGAGATCGTGCACACGACGGCCCTTCAGCTGTCGCTCGCGAGCTCGATCGAGCCCGCGCAGCCGACGGAGCAGCAGCTCGCCCAGGCGTACGCGCAGCTCGAAGCCGACTGCCCGACCAAGAAGCTGGTCGGGCACATCCTGGTGAAGGACCCCGCGACGGCGCAGCAGGTCGTCGACGAGCTCGGGAAGGGCACCCCCTTCGCGACCGTGGCCGAGCAGGTCTCGACCGACACCGGTTCGGCTTCACGAGGTGGGATCCTCACGTGCGAGGGGTCGTCCCAGTGGAGCCAGCTCGACGCCACGTTCCGCGCGGCGGCCGAGGCGACGTCTGTCGGCACGGTGTCGGAACCGGTGCAGACCCAGTTCGGCTACCACGTGATCGAAGGCGTCGCGCTCACCCCGGAGAGCGGGCGGGTGCTCCTCGAGGCGTCGCTCCAGCAGCAGGATCCGCTCGCCGAGATCGTTGCGAAGCGGCTCGCGAAGGCCAAGGTCTGGGTGAATCCCCGCTTCGGCAAGCTGAACCGCGCCAACGGGCAGTTCGCGATCGTCCCGGCGGTGGCGTCGCCGGTGCGGAGCCGGCCGTCGACCTCGAAGGGTTCGAGTCCCGCCGGCGGGTCGGGCTCCGGCAGCACGTCCACCACCTCCACCCCGTGACCGGCGGCCGGGTCGTCGTCGTCGGCCTCGGTCCGGCGGGCGTCGACCTGATGCTGCCGGTGGCACGCGCCGAGTTCGAGCGGATCCCGCACCGATACGTCCGGACCGCCCGGCATCCTGCGGTCGGCGAGCTGGCCGCGGCCGGGCTCCGCGCCGCCGCGTTCGACGCGGTGTACGACGCGGCCGCGGAGTACGACGACGTCTACGCCACGATCGTCGCCGCGCTCGTCGAGGCCGCGACCGAGCACGGCGAGGTGGTCTACGCGGTGCCGGGGAACCCCGGAGTGGCCGAACGGACGCTCCCCCTGCTGCAGGCAGCCGCCGCGGCCCGCGCGGTGACCCTCGACGTACGCCCGGGGCTCTCCTTCGTCGATCTCGCATGGACCCGCCTCGGGCGCGATCCGATGGCGGGGATGCACGTCGTCGACGCGCAGGACTTCGTGGTGTCGGCCGCCGGGCGCTCGGGGCCGCTGCTCGTCGGGCACTGCACGAGCCGGCTCGTGCTG
>CAZXCB010000202.1:0-6231 GCA_964639075.1 uncultured Bifidobacteriaceae bacterium
CCGGGCGTCAAGCTGGGCGACGAGCAGTTCGCGGTGGCGAGAGCGTGGGAGGCGGCCGGGCGGCTCGCGCTCTGCGGCATCGGCGTCGAGCCCGGCCTCTCCGACGTCTTCGCGCGCTATGCCGCCGACCACCTGTTCGAGCGGATCGAGGAGATCGGGGTTCGCGACGGCGCCGACCTCGCGGTCTCCGGCTACGCGTTCGCGCCGACGTTCTCGATCTGGACCACGATCGAGGAGTGCCTCAACCCGCCGCTGATCTGGGAGCGCGAGCGCGGCTGGTACACCACGGCGCCGTTCTCCGAGCCCGAGGTGTTCGAGTTCCCGGCGGGGATCGGCCCCGTCGAGTGCGTCAACGTCGAGCACGAGGAGGTCCTGCTCATCCCCCGGTGGGTCGACTGCAAGCGGGTCACGTTCAAGTACGGGCTCGGCGACGAGTTCATCGCGGTGCTCGAGGCGCTGCACAAGACCGGCCTCGACCGCACCGAGAGGATCCGCGTGCGCGACGTCGAGGTCGCGCCTCGCGACGTCGTCGCCGCGTCGCTCCCCGACCCGGCCGAGCTCGGGCACCTCATGCGGGGCAGGACCTGCGCCGGCACGTGGGTGACGGGCACCGGCGTCGACGGGACGCCGCGCGAGGTGTACCTCCACCACGTCGTCGACAACGAGTGGTGCATGGCCGAGTACGGCCATCAGGCCGTCGTGTGGCAGACCGCGATCAATCCGGTCGTCGCGCTGGAGCTGCTCGCGACCGGCGTCTGGAGCGGCGCGGGCGTGCTCGGCCCGGAGGCGTTCGACGCGGCGCCCTACCTCGACCTGCTCACCGACTCCGGGTCACCGTGGGGCATCGAGGAGCGCACCCCTCGGATCGGCGCGGGCCCTCAGGCGTAGAAGCTCGGGGTCGAGCGCCCGTAGCGCTCCTCCCGCGCGACCTGACGCTTGAGCTCGCCCACCTCGTGGAACAGCCCCTTGCGGGCGTCGCCGAAGCGCCAGGCGACGGCGACCACGAAGGCCGGCACCCCGAACGCGACGAAGCCGACGACGATCGTGCACCACCACCCGGCGCGCGAGTACCCGGACCAGAACCACACGAGCGACGGGATCCGCGCCGAGTCGAACGCGAACCAGAGCAGACCGATCAGGCCGAGGCCGTAGGCGGCGACCGCGATCATCGGCATCAGCTCCGCCTCCCGCGGCTCGTTCCGGGCATCCCGACCGGCAATTCTGCCAAATCCCGCAGTGCGCTGTCGACCCCCCACGCCCGGTGGCCGCGCCCGAGCTCGCGCAAGGCCCGGTGAAGGCGACTGAACGCCGGAGAAAAGCGCTCAATCAACCGAACGGCGGTGCCGACAACCGCTGAGGTCGCCCGCCATCCGGTCGAGGCGACGTGGTCGTGACCCGCGACCGCCCGCCGTCGATCGAGAGAGAAGCCCATGAACACGTCGATTCCCAGCGCCAGCACACCTGCCGCGCCGAGGACGCGACCCGCCCGGCGCCGGCTCGTCGCGGCCGCCGTCGGCCTCACCGGCGCCATCGCGGCGACCGCCGCATTCGCCGCGTGGACCGTCGGCGGTGGCGGAACCGGCACCGCGACCGCGACATCCGCGCAGAACCTGACCACGAGCGCGGCGACGACCACCGCGGCGCTGTACCCGGGCATCACCGGCGCGAACCTGTACCTCACGGTGAACAACCCGAACCCGTTCCCCGTCGCGATCACGTCGGTGAACGCCAACGGCGCCGCGGTGCCCGACGCCGGCCACCCGACGTGCGTGACGACCGGTGTGACCTTCACGACGACCGCGGTCACCCAGACCGTTCCCGCCTCGGGCTCGGCCTCGTTCACCGCCGCGGGTGTCGCCATGACCAACGCGTCGGACACCGGCTGCCAGGGTGCGACCTTCACCATCCCGGTGACGTTCACGGCCGCGAGCGCCTAGCTCCGGTCGGCCGACGGACGGGAGCGGGGCGCCCCCCGCCCCGCTCCCCCGTCACAATCTCGGACCCGAACCGTGCACCGACTCCCTGCCACCGTGCTCCTGACGGCCGCGGTGCTCGTGGTCCCGGTGGGGACCGCGGGGGCGGCGGAGCAGGAGTTCACGCTCTCGGTCACCTACTCCGGTCTGTACCCGAACGCCGACCTCTCCGTGCCCGTGGTCGTGCACAACGCGCAGCCCTTCGACCTCGCCGTCCACTCGGCCGATGTCGCGGTCGGCGACGCGAGCCCCGCGTGCCCTGCCGAGAACCTGATCGCGAGATCCTTCGTCGGTGACGTCGTCGTCGGCGCCGGACGGGACGGCACCATCCCGATCCGCATGCAGATGCCCGCCTCCGCGCCCGATGCGTGTCAGGGCGCGACCTTCCCCCTTCGCTTCCGTGCGTCGGGGAGTCCCGCCGGGCGCGACACCAGCGACGAGGCTTCGGGCTTCGCGTTCACCGGCGCCGAGTCCGCCTCGACCGCCCTCGCGGGCTCGATCGCCCTCGGATTCGGCGCCCTCCTGCTCGCGGCGCGTCGGCGGCGAACGGCGGTCGCGCCGTGAGACGCGTCCTCGTGATCGCGGTGACGGTCTTCGCGGCGCTTGGGTCCACCGCGGCCATGGCCGCGTGGACGCCCGCGGGCTCGGGCTCGGGGACCTCGAGCGGGCTCGCGCTGGGACTGCCGACGTCCGTGGCGGCCACCGCGCTGAGCTACTCGAGCGTCCGAGTGACCTGGGCTGCACCGGGTTCGAGCCCGACGCCGAGCCAGTACGTCGTGCGCCGGACCGCGCCGACGACGGCGACCGTGTGCACCGTTGCACCGCCGACGCTGCAATGCGACGACACGGGTCTCACCGGATCGATCACCTACGGCTACACGGTCGAGTCCCGGCTGGGCACGAACTGGACCTCCGGCCAGAGCGGGACCGCATCCGCGACGACTCCCGCGGGACCCACCTTCCTCCTGAGCGTCTCCGGGAGCACCAAGACCGCGGGCAACGCCTTCAACGTCACGATCACCGCGACCACCGACGGCGTGACCACCGACACGGCCTATGCCGGCGCGGAGGTGCTCACGTTCTCGGGCCCGGCGAGCTCGCCCGGCGGCAACGCGCCGGTCTACCCGGCGTCGGTCACGTTCACGGCGGGCGTCGGGACCGCGAGCGTCCGCCTCTACAACGCGGCCACCGCCACGCTGAGCGCGACCGACGGCACTCGCACCGGATCGGTGTCGGTCACCGTCGTGCCCGCGAACGCGAACCAGCTGCGCTTCACGAGCTCCTCGGTGTCGTGCACGTCCGGATCGGTCACGGTCGGGACGGGGGGCGCGTTCACGTCCAAGGTCACCGCCTACGACTCCTACCTGAACCCCAAGCCGGGTTCCCGCACGGTGTTCCTGACGCGGAGCCCCTCGATCGGGACCCTCAGCCCGACCAGCCTGTCGATCGCGGCCGGCAACTCCGAGACGACGAACAGCTCCACCTACACCCTGCCCGGAGGAACGCCGCCCGATGTCACCGTGCGGGCCGCGTCGTTCGGGCTGTCCAGCACCACGTGCGTGGTGAAGGACGGGTGACCTCAGCCGCGCGCGGCGTCGACCTGGACGAGCGCGCGGGCAAGCACGAGCAGCGCGACGCGGACCCGCCGGGGCGGACCGTCACCGAACCGGCGCGCGGCGGCGAGCACCACGTGCCGAAGCGGCGGGCCGACGATGGGAGCGGTCGCGACCGACGCCACGATGCGCAACGGCGTGGGCAACCCCGCGGTCGGTGGCGGCTCGGGACCGAGCTCCGGGTGCAGCCGCTGCATCAGCAGGCGGGCCCGCCGTTGATCGGCGGCCAGCGTCACGAACCGGCTGGCCGAGCGTTGGTAGTGGTGCGTCGCGCGCAGTGCGCGGACGAAGCGCCCGGTGAGACCGGCCCGGCGGGCGCGCAGCCCGAACTCCTCGTCCTCGCGGAAGGTGAAGGGGAAGGCCGGGTCGAACTGCGGGACCCGCGCCGCGTCGGCGCGCCGCATCGACAGGTTGCCGCCCCACAGCTGGTCGAGCACCGGGACCCCGGCTTCGAGCTGGGCGACCTCGGCGCGGTAGTCGTTGTCGTAGATCCGCGCGGTCGCGTTCGCCGCCCGCAGCTCGGCGGCGACGGGCATGAACCCGACCACGATCTCCTGACCGGGCCCGTCGGCATGGGCGGTCACGTGTCCGGCGAGGAGACCCGCCTCGGGGACCACGTCGTCGTCGAGCAGGAGCACGACGTCACCGGCGGCGGCGTCGACACCGATCTGGCGCGCGGCTGCCGACCCGCGCCCGTCGCCGGGCAGGACGCGCAGCCGGGCGTCGGCGGTGAGATCCGGCGCCAACGCCGCGTCGACGCGGTCGCGGCTGCGATCGGCGACGACGAGCACCTCCAGAGGATCCTGGGCGAGGACCGTGCTCACGACCTCGCGCAGCACCGCCCTCCCGACCGACGGGATGACCACCGAGATGCTGAGTCCGGAGGGCGCCACCTGCTCATCGTCCCATCGGCGCCACCGGCATGCGGGCATGCCCCCGAGCGGCCGAAGGACCGCTCAAGCCGGGCCCTCGGCACGCCGTAGCCTTCGGGATGGCCCCGACCTCACCGGCCCCGGGCGCGCCGGGCCCGAACCAGGACGGAATGCTGCTCCGCCTGCCGGTGGCCTCCATCCGCAGGATCTCGTGGGTCGTCGTCGCCGTGCTGATCGTGGCGACCTTCGCCGTGCAGGTCGTGCGCGAGACCTCCGGGGCGAACACCATCGTGAACCTGTTGGACTCGGACCAGAAGCTGAACGTCCCGAGCGCCGCGAAGATCATCCTGCTGCTGGCGTCGACCGGCCTGTTCGGCCTCCTCGGCCTCGCGCAGGCCGAGCGCGGCCCACGGATCCGGTGGATCGGGATGAGCGGCATCTTCGCGCTCCTCACCCTCGACGAGATGATCTACTTCCACCAACGATTGTCGGACCTGCTCCACGAATCGTTCGAGACGCACGGCCCGCTCCGCTTCGCGTGGGTCGCGATCTACCTGCCGCTCGTGGTGGTGATCGCGATCGTGTACCTGCCGTTCTGGCGCAAGCTCCCGAGCCGGTTCCGCACCGAGCTGCTCGTCGCGGCGATCCTCTTCGCGGGTGGATCGGGCGGTATCGAGCTGGTGAAGTCGGCCCTCTACGAGGACGACCGCTGGACGTTCACGTACGGGATCGTCGCGTCGATCTCCGACTCGCTCGAGCTGATCGGCCTGGCGCTGCTCGCCACCGTGCTCCTGCGCGAGCTCGCGGCTGCCGCCGGTCGTGTGACGGTGACGTTCACCGACCACTGACCTGACGTGACGCCCTGACGGGACGCCCTGACGGGACGCGGCGCGGCGCTCAGCCGCGGACGAGCATCAGCATGAGCGCGTAGTGGCACCCCGCCGCGGCGACCGTCATCACGTGCCACACCTCGTGGAATCCGAACACGTGCGGTCGGAGGCGGGGCCGTTCGAGCCCGAAGCAGATCGCACCCACGGTGTACAGGACCCCGCCCGCGAACAGCAGGACGAGCTCCGCCCCGTCGAGACCGTTCATGATCGCCGGGAATCCGATGACCGCGAGCCACCCGAGCGCGACGTACAGGAACCCGCCGTAGCGGTTCATGAAGTCCCACTTCGTGAACGTCAGCGTCACACCCGCGACGGCGGCCGTCCACGCGAGCGCGAGCAGCGTGATGCCCCACCCCGGTCGCAGCGCGAGCAGGGTGATCGGCGTGTAGGACCCCGCGATGAGCACGAAGATCATGGCGTGGTCCGCCCGCTGCCACCGCTCCCGGACGTGGGGCCGCCAGGACCCCCGGTGGTACGCGGCCGACGTGCCGAAGAGCGCGGCGAGCGACGCGGCGTAGATCGAGGCGGCGACGTAGCCGGACGCACCGGTCGCCATCACGATCAGGAAGGCTCCGGCCGGGATGGAGAGCCAGAAGGTGAGCTGGTGCAACCGGCCGCGGAATCGCGGCTTCACGAACAGCGGATCGCCGTACTCCCTGGCATCGGGCGACGAGGTCGCGATCTCGGGGACCTCGGCAGCAGACACGGGCGAAATTCTATTCGCCCCCCGGACCCCTCCCGGCCGCGGCTCCGGCCCGGGCTGCGGCGAGGAACCGCTCCACGGCACGGGCCGATTCGGCCCGCCAGAGGTCGACGAGGTCGGCGTCCGGTGCCGATGCGGCCTCCTCCAGGCCCGCCACGATCGGGACGAGCGCGCGGCGCT
>CAZXCB010000203.1:0-6221 GCA_964639075.1 uncultured Bifidobacteriaceae bacterium
GCACCCGGCGAGATCGCCCGGTCGGGGTTCCTCGTGGCCGCGAACGCGAGCCGCTACAACTGGCTGGAGTTCCTGCTCACGATGTCGATCCACGAGTCCGGCGTGCTCACCCACGGCGAGATCCGCGCCAAGTTCGCGACGCTCAGCCGCCCCGGTGTCGGTGACCTGCTCGCCGAGGGCTTCGACCGCGGACGGCAGTGCCGCGTGGACCTGAGCCAGGTCGACCACCTCGCGATCGCCGGCGAGAGCCTCGCCGCGATCCGCGAGCGGTTCAACGTCGTCCCCCTCGCCCACCCGATGATGCCCGACCCGACCTGACTCCGTGGCCACAGGCCGCCGGTAGGTGCCGCGAAGGCGAAGGTCGCGAGGGAGTCCTACGGCTCCCAGACGTACGACACCGAGATGCCCATCGCGCCCGTGATCGGCTGTTCGTTGGAATATCGCGCGGTGAGCTGGACCGAGTCTCCGGCCGAGACCGCCGAGGGCGTGGTGCAGTACGTGATCTGGTGCAGCATGTCCATCTCGTACATCGCCGTCGGTCGGCATGCTTCGACACCGCCGTCCTTCAGGATCAGGTCGATCCCCCCGTCGTGCAGGTGGCCACCCGTGAACAGCCGAACACCGTTGCGGGCCGCCGTGTAGTTGATGGTCTTGCTGTAGACGCTTCCCGGCCCACCGGTACCGGGAACGTTGAACTCCGAGTCACCCCAGCAGTTGTCCACGTCGTAGAAGTACGACCGCAGTGGCTTCGCAGCCGCGAGGTCGGCGCCCGTCACGTAGTCGATCTCGTACTCGATGTAGACCGTGTGGGTCGCCGTCGACGTGTTCATGATGTGCCAGAGCGCGTTCCATTGATCGCCGGCTCCGACCTTGTACGCGTACTCACCCGAGCCGAAGTCGACCGGTGTGCGCTCCGCACCGCTGCCGGCGAATCGATTCGGCAGCGACCCGCACAGCGAGTCCGCACGGCTCGTGTCCATGAGCACCACGTGGTGCAGGTGCACGTTGTGATGCCCTTCGGGCGTCCCGTCGGTGTGGGTCACGTCGAAGCGGATCCCGGTGAGGCCGAACGCGCCCGAAGGCTTCGGGATGTTCGCCTGCGTCGCCTCGCTCTCGGAGCCCGCCGTTCCCATCGGCGAAAGGGAGAACGGCCCGAGCGTGAACGTCGCCGTCTGCTCCGCCGAGGCGTCGTCGTCGATGACGGTCCCGACGCCCATGTCGTCGCCGACCGCCGCGCCGGTGACGTTCGAGAGCATGGCCATCGCCGTCTCGTCCGGCTCGTTGACGGCGTCGGGGTACACCGTCACGGTGATCGACGTCTTGACCCTGCCGGGTTGGATGGTGATCGACTTGGTGATCGGCTTGAAGTCGGAACCGGCGTTCGCGGTCATCCCCGTCACCTCGACCGTCGCCTGGACGGCCGTCGCGGTCGGTTGCGACAGCGTCGCCCAGAACCGCAGCTTGGGGGCACCCGCATCGGTTTCGACGACGGACGCGTCGCCGATCCCGAGGCGCGCACCGGTACCGGGGTCGTCGTCGAGGATCGTGCCGGAACCCAGCGAACGGCCGAGCGTCGCGCCACCCGTCGGGGTCGACAGCGTGACCGAGATCGATTCGTCGACTTCGTCCGCGGTGTCGGGGAGGATCACCGCGGTCACGTACTTGAGCGTCTGCCCCGGACTGAACGTGAGCGTCTTGACCAGTCCCGATCCGACCTTGAAATCGGTGCCGTTCGTCGCCGAGACGCCCGCGAAGGTCGCGGTGACCGTGACGGTGCCGGCGGCGGGCTGCGACATCGTGACCGGGAGCTGGAGATTGCGACTCCCCGCGTCTCCCTCCCAGACGGCCGCGTCACCGACGCCGAGCTCGTTGCCGGAGGCGGCGACCGCGGTCTCCGCCGTGAGACTCGTCGCCAGCGCACCGAGCAGGGCGACGCTGGCGAGCACGGCCAGGGAACGACGGCGAACGCTCATGGTGTGGTCCTCCCCCCAGAGAGGCGGCCATGCTAGGCGGGGTCTCACCCGGGAGCCAGAGGACGTCCGCTGGCGCGGTCGCCCGTCAGCTCCGCCGGTCGTCGACGTGACGGGCGCGGACGAGGAGGAAGGTCGTCATCGCTCCCTTCCCCTTGATCTCGATCGACCTCGGCGGCTCGAACTCGAACTCCGGCGACGCCGCGCGCGCGACCCGGTCGGTGACGTGGATGCGTCCGGGAACGCCGTGGGACTCCATGCGACTCGCGGTGTTCACCGTGTCGCCCCAGACGTCGTAGCTGAACTTGCGTCGCCCGATCACCCCGGCGACCACCGGACCGGTCTCGACGCCGATGCGCAGCTGCAGGTGCTCGCCCGGTGGAGTCCGGACCTGCGTGATCGCGCCACACATCGCGAGCGCGAGGTGCAGCACGGCGGCGAGGTGATCGGCGCGCGGCGTCGGGAGCCCACCGACGACCATGTACGCGTCGCCGATCGTCTTGATCTTCTCGAGTCCGGCGGCCTCCGCGAGATCGTCGAAGACGACGAACACCTCGTTGAGCAGGTCCACGAGCTCACGGGCACCGAGGGCTTCGCCGAGCGGGGTGAACCCGACGATGTCGGCGAACAGCACCGTCACGTCGGGCCGGCTCTCCGCGATCGTCGTGGCGCCGTCCCGGAGCTGGTCGGCGATCGGGGCCGGGAGGACGTTCAGGAGCAACCGTTCGGAACGCACCTGCTCGGCTTCGAGCAGGCGGTGCTCCTTCGCGAGCGCGGCTCGACTCCGGTCGCGCTCGGTCGCGAAGTACGACAGCGCGAGGAACGCCGCGATCGACGGCCCGGCGAGGTTCATCGCGAACGAGGCCGCGCGAACCTCCGCACCGATGTCGGGAGCCGAGCCGGCGAGCGTGGTCTCGAACATCGCCGCGACCGCGAGCAGCGCGACGAAGCCGATCAGCGAGGGGGTGCTCCGTGCTCCGAACAGGTACGCCAGGATCGGCGCGATTCCCGCCCATGCCGCGACGGCGGAGCCGTTCGCGAACCCGCCGAGACTCCACTGGAGCGCGAACGGGAGCACGAGCATCAGGCCGAGCACGACGGTCCGGATCCCCTGGATGCGCTTCGTGTGGGCGAAGAGCACCAGGCTCGCCACGACACAGAGTTGGTAGGCGAAGGGAATGGCCGCCGACCTCGGCAGACCGATCGCCAGGTAGATCGCGATCCACGCGAACGACATCAACGCGATCAGGGTGGAGACGAGCGTCAGCATCGCGTTGTCGAGGCGAACGTCGTCGGCATCCCCGCCGTCGACACCGACTGCGGCGAGCCGCTGCAGCACGGCGGGAAGCCGATCGGTCCACGGGATCTCGTCCGGCGCGCTGCTCACGCGCTGCACGTTACGGGTGCCGACGAGCCCTCGACATCGGATCCGGACGCCGCGGCCTGGTGAGCTGTACGAACACCCTCAGTCGGTCGGCATCCGGTCGGAGGAGCCCGCTGCTCCGGTGGCGAGGTCGCCGGTCGCGCTCGCCTGCAACGCGTCGACGAGCTCGAGGACGACGGCGAACGCCCGGGCGCCCTCGTCCGCCCCGAACTGCTCGTACCGGTCCCGATACTGGACGACTTCGTGACTCAGCCGTTCGAGATCTGTCACTGGTCAACCCTCCGCCTAGGAAGAACCAGCCTCCGCAGCCCGACTGCCCTCGCTGCAGGGCCTGGTCGGGTTGCCCACTGCGACCGTAGGGTCGCCGAACCGTGAGCGCAACACCTCACGCGAAGCCGCTGCTCAGCCCGGTCGGGCCGGCCGGCGGCCGCCTCTACTGTGGCGGTCGTGGAGACGGACGCACTCGATCCGCTGCTGGCGGGCGGCCTGCTCTACGCCGACGACCGTTTCGACGAGGTCCGCACGGTGTGGGAGCAGGGATTCGCCGTGGCACGCGACGCGGGTGACGACCGTCTCGCGGTGCGCCTCGCCATCGCCCTGGTCGACCTGCACACCAGCGTCCTCGGCAATCGTGCCGTCGGCAACGGGTGGCGGGCGAAGGCCCAGCGGATCCTCGAGCGGCTCGGACCGTGCGTCGAGCAGGGTTACTCCGAGCTCGCGGAGATCGCGTGCGGCCGCCTCGACGTCGACGAGCTGCTGCGCAGCGCGGACCGCGCCCTCGCCATCGCGCACGAGTACGCCGACCGCGACCTCGAGGTCCGCGCGCTCGCCGACAGCGGCCTGGCCCTGGTCTCCCGCGGCGAGCTCGACGCCGGCTTCGCCCGGCTCGACGAGGCGTTGGCCACGATCACCGGGGGTGAGGTCGTCGACCCGATGGCCGTCGGCATCTCGTTCTGCTCCCTGCTGACGTCGTGCGAGCGCGCGGCCGACGTCCGCCGGGCCGAGGAATGGATCCGCCTCGTGCACGAGCGGGTGCTGGACCCGCTCGACGGCCGGCCGCGCATCCTGCGCACGCACTGCTCCGCGGCCTACGGCGCGGTCCTGAGCGACGCCGGCCGGTGGCCCGAGGCCGAGGCCGCGATGCTCGACGCCATCGGTCCCGACGGGTCGCGCTGCCTGGGCCACCGCGTCGACACGGCCACCCGCCTCGCGCACCTGCGGATCGCGCAGGGCCGGCTCGACGAGGCCGCCGAGCTGCTCGCGCCCTACGAGGACCGGGCCCCGACCTGGGGCGTCCTCGCCGAGCTGCACCTCTGCCGGGGTGAGCCGGGTGTCGCGGTCGCCACCCTGCGCCGGGCGCTCGACGGCCTCCGCGGCGACGTCACCCGCCGCCGTCCGCTGCTGTCCCTGCTCGTGGAGGCTGCGCTCGACGACGGCGACATCGTGACCGCGACCGAGGCCGCCGCCGAGCTCGACGAGCTCGAGCAGCGCCACGCGCCCGCCGCCCGCGCCGACGCGTTGCTCGCTCGGGCGCGCCTCGCCGAGGCGAGCGGTGATCTCGCCGAGGCGGCCGACCGCTGCGCCGAGGCGGCGACCGCGCTCGAGACCGACGCGTTCCCCTGCCGGCTCCTCGCCGTCCTGACGTTCCAGGCCCACGTGCTCGCCGACGCCGACCGGCGCGACGAGGCGGTCGCCGCGGCGCGCAGCGCTTTGGCACTCGCTCAACGCCTCGGTGCGGCCGCCGACGCGGATCGGATGGCCGCGCGGTTGCGGTCGCTCGGCGTGACCGTCCGGCGGGGCGGCTCCGGTGGCCCGGCCGGTCTCACCGCCCGGGAGACCGAGGTCCTCGAGCTGCTCGGCAGCGGCGCCACGAACGCGCAGATCGGCGCGCAGCTCTACATCTCGGCCAAGACCGTCGAGCACCACGTGAGCCGCATCCTGGCCAAGCTCGGCGCGCGGACCCGGGCCGAGGCCGCGGCGGTCGCAGCCGGCGCTCCGGGACCCGGGTCGCGATAGGGGGATCCCCCGATGTGGGATCCGGCGGGTCCCGTCATGGTGGTGGGGTGCGGCGATCGGCGCCGCGAGCACCAGGAGGAACCACCATGGAGACCACCGTCACCGAGGTCGCCCCCGACCTCTTCCGCCTCTCGACCTTCACCCCCGAGGTCGGCCCGACCGGGTTCACGTTCAACCAGTTCCTCGTTCGCGACGACGAGCCGTTCCTGTTCCACACCGGGATGCGGGGCCTGTTCCCGCTCGTGGCCGAGGCCGTCGGCCGGGTCGTACCGGTCGAGGACCTGCGCTGGATCTCGTTCGCGCACGTGGAAGCGGACGAGTGCGGCTCGATGAACCAGTTCCTGGCCGCGGCACCACACGCGCAGGTCGCGCACGGCGAGCTCGCGACCATGGTGTCGCTCGAGGACCTCGCCGACCGGCCGCCGCGCGCGATGGCCGACGGCGAGGTGCTCGTCACGGGCCGTCACCACTGGCGGTTCCTGCCGACGCCGCACGTGCCCCACAACTGGGAGAGCGGGCTGTGGTTCGACGAGACCGACGCGACGCTGTTCGCCGGCGACCTCTTCACCGCGCTCGGTGACGGCCCCGCGATCGTCGAGGACGGCATCGTCGACGCCGCGCTCGCCGGCGAGGAGCTGTTCCACGCGACCTCGGTCGGGACCGCCACCGCGCCGACGATCCGCCGGCTGGCCGACCTGGGACCGCGGACGCTCGCGACCATGCACGGCTCGTCGTTCTCCGGCGACGGCGCAGCGCAGCTGCTCCAGCTCGCCGACGCGTACGAGGCGATGCTCACGGTTCCCGTCTGATCCGCAGCACGGCACCGCGCCGGTCCTGCCCCGCCGGAGTCC
>CAZXCB010000204.1:0-1465 GCA_964639075.1 uncultured Bifidobacteriaceae bacterium
TGGCCGAGACCGACGCGATCTTCGGCGGTGAGCACTCGGCGCACTACTACTTCCGTGACAACTGGCGCGCCGACTCCGGTTCGATCGCAGCGATGGTGGTGATCGAGGCGCTGAGCCAGGCCGGTGTCCCCCTCTCCGAGCTCCGCAAGCCGTTCGAGCGCTATGCGGCGTCGGGCGAGATCAACACGAAGGTCTCGGACCCGCACGCGGTGATCGAGGCCCTCGCCGAGAAGTTCGCCGGGGCGGACCAGGACCGCCTCGACGGCTTGACCGTCGACCTCGGCGACTGGTGGTTCAACCTGCGCCCGAGCAACACCGAGCCGCTGCTGCGCCTGAACCTCGAGGCGGCCGACCGTGCCGCGTGCGATGCTCACACCGACGAAGTGCTGGCGCTCATCCGAGCCGAGTCCTAGGAGGCGACGTGGCCCTCGACCCGCAGCTGCTGGAGATCCTGGCGTGCCCCGAGGACAAGGGACCGCTGCTGTACTTCGAGTCCGAGGCATCGCTCTACAACCCGCGCCTCAAGCGCCGGTACACGGTGCGCGACGACATCCCGATCATGCTCGTCGACGAGGCCGAGACGGTGAGCGACGCCGAGCACCAGCGGCTCGTCACGAAGGCCGAGTCCGAGGGGATCCACCCGACCTTCGCCGCGTGACCGTCGACTCCCTCGGATTCCTCGACGCGGTGGCGGGGCTGCCCGAGCAGCTCATCGCCGCGCACCAGGCCGCCGCGAAGGCGATCGATCCGGGCGCGTTGCCCGCGGCCGAGGACATCCGCAACGTCGTCGTGCTCGGTATGGGCGGGTCCGGGATCGCCGGCGACGTACTCGCAGCGGTCGCGAACGACGCGCTGCCGGTGCCCGTGACCGTGCTCAAGCAGTACCGGACCCCTGCGTTCGTCGGTCCGCACACCCTCGCGTTCGCGGTCTCGTACTCCGGCGGCACCGAGGAGACGTTGTCGATGACCGCGGGCGCGCTCGCAGCCGGTGCGCACGTCGTCGCGATCTCGAGCGGGGGTGAGCTCGCCGACCTCGTCGCCGGTCGCGGGTTGCACGTGGCGTGCCCGGCCGGCTTCATGCCCCGCGCCGCGCTCGGCGCGCTCGTCGCGCCGCTGTTCGTGACGATGCACCGCATGGGGATGCTGACGGGCGCGCACGCGCTGCTCGTCGGCGCGCAGGACCAGCTCGGCGTTCGACGGGACCAGTGCCAGGTCTCGGTCGAGGGCGCACGCAATCCCGCCCGGGAGCTCGCCCGGCGGATCGACCGGACGATCCCCTTGATCCACGGTGGAGGCGCATTGGGGTCCGTCGCCGCGATGCGCTGGAAGGCCGACGTCAACGAGAACGCCAAGGCACCTGCGTTCTGGAACACGCATCCCGAGCTCGACCACAACGAGATCTGCGGTTGGGCACAGCACGGCGACGTCACGCGCCAGGTCGTCACCCTCGTCGAGCTGCGCCACG
>CAZXCB010000204.1:1475-4951 GCA_964639075.1 uncultured Bifidobacteriaceae bacterium
CGGGTTCGAGCACGAGCGGCTCGCGCCGCGGTTCGCGGGCGTGCGGGCCCAGCTCGAGGAGTGCGTGCACCAGGTGCTCGAGGTCCGCGCCGAGGGCGAGGGACGCCTCGCGCAGCTGCTCGATCTCATGTACCTCGGCGACTGGGTCAGCTGCTACCTGGCGTTGCAGAACGACGTCGACCCGGGTCCGATCGCGGCCATCGCCACGCTGAAGGACGTCCTCGCGCGATCGGGCCAGCAGTGACCGACCCGATCGTCGACGCGGATCCGGCGACGTTCGAGACTTCGGGCCGAGCTCGACGGGTCGACAAGCCATGGGGCTGGGAGCTCCACTGGACCCCCGAGGACCGTCCGTACGTGGGCAAGGTGCTCCACGTGGATGCCGGCAAACGCCTGTCGCTCCAGCTCCACGACGAGAAGCTCGAATCGTGGTTCCTCGTGCGCGGCCGGGCCAAGGTCGTCTGGGACGACGGCTCCGGCGAGCTGATCGAGACCGAGCTCGAGCCCGGGCTCGGCTACTCGTGCGCGATCGGCCAGCGGCACCGGCTCGTCGGCATCACCGACTGCGACGTCCTCGAGGTCTCGACGCCCGAGATCGGCACCACCTACCGGCTCGACGACGACTACGCGCGTCCCGACGAGACCGAGGCGCTGCGCTCGGTCCCGGGTCGCGGCTGGGACGCCTGACGGCGCGACGCTCGCCGCGTCCGCGTCCCGCCAGTCGGCGGCAACCGCGCGGACCCGCACTCGACACGAGCCGGAAACGCGACGCCCGTACCGTCCGCGCGGATGGGCGACCTTCTCGCGGGGTACGAGCCGGCGGCGGCCTTCGACGAGCTGTTCGCGGGCCCCGACGAGCCGCGCCGCCACGCCGCGGCGCTCTACGACGCGCTGCAGACGCTGTCGCCGGCAGATTTCGCCGATCGATGCGCGGCGCGCGACCGAGCGTTCCGCGACCAGGGCATCACGTTCCAGCTGAGCGGGGAGGAGCGCCCGTTCCCGCTCGACCTCGTGCCGCGCATCATCGGCGCGGACGAGTGGGACGTGATCGAGCGGGGCGTGCGCCAGCGCGTGCTCGCCCTCGAGGCGTTCCTCGCCGACGTGTACGGGGCCGGCCGAATCCTGGCGGACCGGGTGATCCCCCGTCGCCTCGTGGTGACGTCGAAGCACTTCCATCGTCAGGTCGCGGGGATCAACCCGTCGCGCGGGGTCCGCATCCATGTCGCCGGTGTCGACCTCGTCCGCGACGACGCCGGCCGGTTCCGCGTGCTCGAGGACAACCTGCGGGTGCCGTCGGGCATCTCCTACGTCGTCGAGAACCGCCGGGCCATGACGCGGGTGTTCCCCGAGCTGTTCGCGAGCCATCGGGTCCGGCGGGTCGACTCCTATCCGGCGCGGCTGCTCGAGGCGCTGCGCCGCACCGCGCCCCAGGGTGTGACGGACCCGTGCGTGGTCGTGCTCACACCGGGCGTGCACAACGCGGCCTACTTCGAGCACTCGTTCCTCGCTCGCCAGATGGGCGTCGAGCTCGTCGAGGGCGGTGACCTCGTCTGCCAGGACGAGACGCTCTCCATGCGCACGACCAGCGGTCTGCAACTGGTCGACGTGATCTACCGCCGCATCGACGACGAGTACGTCGACCCGCTGCTCTTCCGACCCGACTCGGTCATCGGGTGCGCGGGGCTGGTCCACGTGGCCCGCGCCGGGCGGGTCACCATCGCCAACGCCCCGGGCAACGGCGTCGCGGACGACAAGGCGGTCTACCCGTACGTGCCCGACATGATCCGGTACTACCTCGGCGAGGATCCGGTCCTCGAGAACGTCGAGACGTACCGGCTCGGCGATCCCGACGTCTGCGACTGGGTCCTCGAGCGGCTCGACCGGCTCGTGGTCAAGCCGGTCGACGGCTCGGGTGGCTACGGGATCGTGATCGGCCCCCAGGCCGACGACCGCACGCTGAGCGAGCTCGCGGCCGTCGTGCGCGCCGACCCGCGCGGCTACGTGGCTCAGGATCCGGTCGCGCTCTCGACCGCGCCCACGTTCGTCGACGGCGCGATGCGACCGCGCCACCTCGACCTCCGACCGTTCGCGGTGCACGACGGTGACGACGTGTGGGTCGCGCCCGGTGGCCTGACGAGGGTGGCGCTGCGCGAGGGCAGCCTCATCGTGAACTCCAGCCAGGGCGGCGGGTCCAAGGACACGTGGGTGCTCGCGGGGACGTTCGACGCGCCGGAGCACCCGGTCGCGGTGCCCGAGCCCGGTGCCGGGCCGGCGCCGGTCCCGGTCGTGGCGGCACCCCCGGCGGCGGGGCCCTGGCGTGGGGGTGCGGACCAGTGACCCGACCGGCGGAGACACGGCGGGGGCGACCGCCGAGCCGCCGCGGAGCACCGCCGTGCTGAGCCGGATCGCCGAGTCGCTGTACTGGATCGGCCGTTCGACCGAACGGGCCGAGGACACCGCACGGCTGCTGGACGTGCACTACCACGGTCTGCTC
Organism: uncultured Bifidobacteriaceae bacterium; assembly: GCA_964639075.1. Lineage (GTDB taxonomy): Bacteria > Actinomycetota > Acidimicrobiia > IMCC26256 > JAENVU01 > JAENVU01. The sequence continues at coordinate 3,970 of CAZXCB010000204.1, forward strand.
GAGGACCGCTTCGTGGAGGAGCCCGTCGTGTGCTCCGCGCTCCTGTCGGCGATGGGCACCGAGGCCGGTGAGGGGAGCGACGCCGACGCCGTCATGCGCCAGCTCGCGTTCTCGCGGAGGAACCCGGGCTCCATCGTGACGTCGTTGACGGTCGCGTGGGAGAACGCGCGGGGCGCACGGGAGGCGATCTCCTCGGAGATGTGGGAGGTCGTCAACACTGCGCACCGGACGCTCGCGAGCCGGGCGGCCACCACGGTGCCCCACGAGTTCTTCCGGGAGGTCCGAGACCGGATGGCGGTGCTCGCGGGCCTCGCCGACGCGACGCTGGCGCGTGACGAGGGATGGCGCTTCCTCGTGCTCGGCCGCAACGTCGAACGGATCGACATGAGCGCGCGGATCCTCGCCGCGCGCATCGGGACCGGCCGGGCCGAGGGCTGGGTGACCACGTTGCGGTGCTGCTCCGCCTACGAGGCCTACCTGCGCACGTACCAGCGAGCCGTCGACGCGTCGTCGGCCGCGGAGTTCCTCCTCCTCGACCCCCACTTCCCGCGCTCGGTCATGCACGCGCTCATCACCTGTGAGCGGGTCCTCGAGGAGCTCGCGCCGACGGCCGGGCGGGCGCGAGGTGACGAGGCGCGGCGGCGGGCGGGTCTCGGCCGCGCCGAGCTCGAGTTCATCCCGGTCGACGATCTCGTGGCGTCGTTGCCGGCCCACCTCGAAGCGGTGCAACGCACCGCGGCCGGGATCCACGACGCCATCGCGACGCGCTACTTCGTCGCCGAGCGGGTCGTGGAGTGGAGCGCCTGATGGCACTGCGGCCACCGGCTGCCCGACGCCGAGCGGAACGGGGCCCGTCCGGCCCGCTCCGAAGGAGCAGGAGGACACGAGTGGAGTGGAGCGCCTGATGGCACTGCGGCCACCGGAGGCCCGACGCCGAGCGGAACGGGGCCCGTCCGGCCCGCTCCGAAGGAGCACGAGGACA
>CAZXCB010000204.1:5051-6209 GCA_964639075.1 uncultured Bifidobacteriaceae bacterium
CCGACGCCGAGCGGAACGGGGCCCGTCCGGCCCGCTCCGAAGGAGCACGAGGACAGCAGTCGAGTGGAGCGCCTGATGGGCTCGCCCCGGCTCGAGATCCAGCACGTCACCGGATACCGCTACGCCGGCGCCGTGACTGCGTCGTACAACGAGGTGCGACTCTCGCCGGTGCGCGCGCGTCGCCAGGTCGTGCTCGACCACTCCGTCGACGTGCGGCCCACCGCCCGACTCGCGCGGTTCACCGACTACTGGGGGAGCGTGGTGCACGCGTTCGACCTGCACCGCGCGCATCGTGAGCTCACCGTCGTCGCGACGAGCCATGTGGAGACCGCGCCCGAGGTGGACGCACCGCCCGATCCGGCGCCGGCCTGGGCCGAGCTCGAGGCCGACGACGTGCAGGACCGCTGGTGCGAATACGTGATGACGACCGACTACACGGAGCCGAGCGACGAGATCGCGGCACTCTCGGCGCGTGTGCGCCGGGCGGCCGACCCCGTCGCCGCGGTGGCGACGACGGTGGAGCTGGTACGGGACCTGCTCACCTACGAACGCGGCACCACCCATGTGGGCACGACTGCGTCCGAGGCGCTCGCGGCCCGGACCGGCGTGTGCCAGGACTTCGCCCACGTCGCGCTCGCCGTCCTCCGCGGCGCCGGCGTGCCCGCGCGCTACGCGTCGGGCTACCTCGTGCCCCGCGCGGACCTGGACGTGGGCGAGACGGTGGAGGGCGAGAGCCACGCGTGGTTCGAGGCGTGGGTCGGCGACTGGTACGCCGTCGACCCCACCAACGGGCTGCCGGTCGGGGCGGACCACGTGCTGGTGGCCCGCGGTCGTGACTACGGCGACGTCCCGCCCCTGCGCGGCCTGTACCACGGTGGCCGGGCCGAAGCGCTCGACGTGCAGGTCTCGATCACCCGCCGGGCCTGACCGCGGCCCGGCCCGCGATCGCCGACTACGCTTGTCGGTCTTGGTCGGGCCCCGCTGCGGGCTGTCATCCGGTGATCCGGGCCGACTCCCAACTCAGCGAGACCGAGAAGGAGTCCCACGAATGACCACGACCGAAGCACGTCCGTCGACGTCCGATTTCAAGGTCGCCGACCTGACGCTGGCCGAGTTCGGCCGCAAGGAGATCCAGCTCGCCGAGCACGAGATGCCCGG
>CAZXCB010000205.1:0-1811 GCA_964639075.1 uncultured Bifidobacteriaceae bacterium
CGAGCTTCTCGCCGAAGCGCCGGTCTCGGTGCACCCACTCGATCGGCGCTTCGTCACCGCGCTCGGCGACCAGGAGGCGCGCGTGGTGCGACACCGGCGCGAACGGATCGTCGTTGATCTCGCTCCCCGCGACGATCGGCATCCACTCGTCGAGCAGGTTCGTGAGCGAGCGGATCATGCGCGTCTTCGCCTGACCGCGCTCGCCGAGGAAGATGACGTCGTGGCCCGCGAGCAGCGCGTTCTCGAGCTGGGGCAGGACCGTGTCCTCGTACCCGAGGACACCCTCCACGAGCGGCTCGCCCGCCGAGATGCGCGCGATCGCGTTCTCTCGGAGCTCTTCCTTGACCGGGCGCGAGCGCCAGCCGGATTCGCGCAGCTCGCCGAGGGTCGAGGGTCGGCTCATGGTGTCTCCTCGGGGGAACGGGGATCGGGCCTCGCGCGCACCCTAGCGAGAACGCGGTGGCGTGGGTCCGGCGCGTCCGCCGGAGCGGGCCGGGCCTCAGCCGAGGAACGCCTCGAGCGGATCGGCGGCCTCGAAGTCGCGGCGGCCGAGGTCCGCCGTCGCCGCGGCCACGTCGACCCGCGCGACCGCCCGGGGCTCGGCGAGGTAGGTGAACGCGGCCGCCGAGTAGTCGTCGACTCGTTCGAACAGTGCGATCCCGCAGAGTCCCGGCGCCTCCGGGAACCAGCCCGTGCCGGCGAGTGGATGCGTCGCGGCGTACGCGTCGCGCTCGTGCTCGCGACCGGACGGGAAGAGATGCATCCCGATCTGCTGGATCGTCACGCGCGCGGCGCGGGCGAACACGACGGGATCGGGGACGTGCCACCGGTAGAAGCCGACGAACGCCGGCAGACCGACCAGCCCGCCCGCATCGCCGGAACGACGGAGGTCGAGCGGGGCGCCGCCGTACGGAGCGTGGTGCGCGCCCATCCCCCATGCGGTACCGACGTAGTCCTCGAGGCCCGTCCCGCACACGGTGGGAAGCGCCGCGTCGCCGTCGAGGTACATCTTCACCTCGCCCTCGCCGTACCAGGTGCCGTCGTCGATCGTCCGGATCCCGACGACGCATCCGAGGAAGCGCCCCGGACCCTCCACGTCCTCGAGGATGACGAAGTCGCGCCCCATCGTCGTCGGGTTCTCGCGCCGGAACGACACGTGCAGGCGCCCGGCGTCCGCGGCGACGGGACCGAGCGTGAGGTCGATCTGGTAGTAGAGCGTGATCGGCCGTGACGAGCCGTTGAGCAGCTCGACGCGCACCGAGTCGGGGAACGGCATCGGGAAGCACGCGTTGAAGCCGCGACCTTCCTGGACCGCCGTGAGCGCCGAGCTGTAGGCGCGTGGGCGCCCGCAGGCCGCGCCGAAGAAGTCCAGCAGCGGCACGCTGACGCTGGGCTCGGCAGCGTCGCCGTAGAACACCTCGAGCACGACCGCGCGCATCACCTCGGGCGGCGCCGGCGGCACCGTGCACCAGAAGTGTCGCAACGTTCCGGGTCCGTCGAGGTCCGCCAGCACGACCCGTTCGCCCGCGGCGACACGGCGCGACGGCGCGCCCTTGCGACCGGCCGCGGTTGCACCACCGGCCCCGCGCGCTCCGGTGGGGTTCTCGAACGTGACGGCACGCGTCTCGAGACTGGAGTCGATCACACTCGGGTCCATGAACATCGGGACGCGCCTCCTCGGTCGGTGGGGTCGGGAACGATCAGGGCAGATCCGGGTAGCGGTCACGCAGCGCGGCGTCGAGCGCGAGCACGAGCGGCGCGTCGACCCCCAGGTACCAGCCGACGAACGCCTCGGCGAACAGCTCGACGCA
>CAZXCB010000205.1:1821-6200 GCA_964639075.1 uncultured Bifidobacteriaceae bacterium
GTCGTCGCGTACTCGGACAGCTGCGCGACGACCTGCTCGCGCGCGGCCCGCCACGCCTCCGGGGCTGCGAGCCAGTCGGCGCGCAACGCCTGCTCGATCGAGTCGACCCCCACCGCGACCCCGAGCCTGCGCCGGAACGCGGTCGTGTCGCTCAACCGACCCGACCCTTCCGCCTGGTCGATGCTGTGCCCCGACTCGTGCACCACGACGAGGTCGCCCGGGAGCCGGTCGTCCTCGACCCGGCGACCGCCACCCAGCGCCGGGCTGGACCGCGCGTCGTGCCGACGCCGGATCCGTGAGCGCTCCGCCGCGTCGACGTACGCGGGACTGAGCGCGATCCCGGCTCCCGCGTTGCTGCCTGCGACCGACCCACCGGCGATCGTCGAATCCGCGACCGCGAACCGGACGGTGGGGACGGCACCGAAGTGCGGTCCCAGACGTTCGGCGAGGTCCAGCAACGTGTCGAGCACCGACGCGATCGCTTCGGTCAGCGCGTCGGGACCGAGCGGCGCCACGAGCGCGACCGACGCGTCGCCCCGGGTCGCAGAGATGCGCGCACCGCTCGCGAGGCCGGTCGTCATGCGCCGGACCAGGCGGCGGGGCGCCGAGCCGGCCCGCACCTCCACGCGCGCGTCCGGCAACCACTCCGCGACGGCCTCGGCCGGATCACGCGCCGCGTGGAGACCGCGCGCCGCCGGATCGGCACGCACCAGCGGCGCCCGCAGCGCGCCGACGAAGCCGGTGCGGCGGGCCTCGTCGCGCACGACCGGATCCGTGCACCGGAGCATCACGGGTCCGGGGTGCCCGGCCGCGCGGGCCTCGACGGCAGCCATGATCCCCACGACCTCGGCCCGGGTCGGCCACAGCCGAGCCGGCGTGACGAGGATCTCGAGCCGGTCCGCCGCCGTCGCGACATCGAGCCACGCGACCGCGCCGGCGACGTCGGTCACCACCTCGCCCCTCGGCTCCGTCATCGGCTCATCCCGTCCGCATTCTCACCTGCTGCCGGCGGTCGGGTGCGTAGTCTCCGGGCGATGCTCGCACCGCCCGACCCCTCGCCCCTCGATCTCTCGGGTCGGTGGCAGGCCCACGTCGAGGACGGCGATCTGGCCCGCCGGTTCACCGTGCCCGACTTCGACACGTCGGACTGGCCGACCGTCGCCGTGCCCGGGCACTGGCAGTCGGATTCCCTGTTCGCCCAGACCGACGGCCCGATGCTGTACCGCCGGGCCGTCGAGGCGCGGCCGCTCGCACCCGGCCACCGGCGCTTCCTCACCTTCGACGGCATCTTCTACTTCGGCGACGTCTGGCTCGACGGTCACTACCTCGGCGCGACCGAGGGCTACTTCTTCCCCCACACGTTCGAGATCACGCGCTTCTCGCACGGGACGCGCGACGCGCACACGCTCGCGGTCGAGGTCGCCAACCCGCGTCAGACCGACCGCACCGCGAAGCGCACGATCACCGGCGTCTTCTCCCACTGGGACAACCTCGATCCCGAGTGGAACCCCGGGGGGATCTGGCGCCCGGTGCGGGTCCGCGACACGGGACCGGTACGGATCTCCTGGTTGCGCGTGCTGTGCACCGAGGCCACCGAGGCTCGTGGTGCGCTCCGCCTCGACGTCACCCTCGACCCCGGCGCGACGCAGGGCCGGGAACCGATCGCGCTCGTCGCGACCGTGATGGACACACGCGGTCGCGTGCTCGCGGAGACCACGACCGACGTCGAGCTCACCCGTCGCGGCACGACCATGACCGTGCCGGTGTTCGTCGACGACCCCCCGCGGTGGTGGCCCTGGCGCCACGGCGACCAGGCTCGCGTGCACGTCGAGGTGCGGGTCGAGGTCGACGGCGTGCGCAGCGACCACCGCCGGCTCACGACGGCATTTCGCTCGGTCGCCGTACGCGACTGGCAGTGGTGGGTCAACGGCGAGCCGATCTTCGTCATGGGCGCGAACCAGGGCCCGACGCGGATGGCACTCGCCGACGTCACTCCCGCCGAGCTGGCGCGCGACGTCGAGCTCGCCAAGCTCGCGAACCTCGACCTGCTCCGGATCCACGCGCACGTCACCCGCCCCGAGCTCTACGACGCGGCCGACGCAGCCGGTCTGCTGCTGTGGCAGGACTTCCCGCTCCAGTGGGGCTACTCGCGCGGGGCCCGCAAGCAAGCCGCGCGCCAGGCACGCGTGATGGTGGACCGGCTCGGCCACCACCCGAGCATCGCGATGTGGTGCGCGCACAACGAGCCCCTCGCGGTCGCGTTCCAGCCCGGCGAGCCGCTCACACCCGGGCCGGCGTTGCGCGTCGGCGCGAGCATGTTCCTCCCCTCGTGGAACAAGGACGTGCTCGACCGCTCGGTGAGCCACGCGATCCACCGGGCCGACCCGACCCGTCCCGTCGACGTCCACTCCGGGGTCTTCCCGGGGATCGGCAGCACCGGTACCGACTCGCACTTCTACTTCGGCTGGTACCACGGCGAGATGGACGGTCTCGCGACCGCCTTGCGCGCGTTCCCCCGCCTCGCTCGCTTCGTCTCCGAATTCGGTGCCCAGGCGGTGCCCGCGAGCTCGGACTTCATGGAGCCGGACCGCTGGCCCGATCTCGACTGGGACATGCTGTTCGAGCGGCACGCGTGTCAGAAGCACCGCTTCGACCAGTACGTGCCACCCGGCGCGTTCGACTCGTTCGACACGTGGGCGCTCGCGACCCAGCGCTACCAGGCCGCGCTCACCCAGCTCCAGGTCGAGGACCTCCGCCGACTGCGCCTGCGCCCGACCGGTGGGTTCTGCCAGTTCTGCTTCGCCGACGGCCACCCGGCGGTCACCTGGTCCGTGCTCGACCACGAGCGCATCCCGAAGGTCGGCTTCGCCGCGCTCCGCGACTCGTGCCGGAGCGTGCTGCCCATGCTCGAGCCGCGCCAGGGACTGCTCCACGTGGCCAACGAGACCCGCGCGGAGCTCACCGGCGCGACGATCGACGTCGAGATCGACGGGACCACCCGGACCTTCACCGGCGACGTCGCGGCCGCCGACGTCACCTACGTCGGGAAGGTGCACCTCGACCACCGCACCGGCGAGGTGCGGCTCCGGCTGCGCCACCCCGCCGTCGGCACGGTCGAGCACGGCTACGACGACCTCCTCGACTGGCTCCGGATCGTGAACGACGCGGCGTAGCCGCTAGCTTCCTCCCGCTCATCCGAGCGGGGGACGAGGCCTGCGGGCCCGGGGAAGCGGCTTCCATCTGCGAAGGAGGCGTGAGCGACGATGACAGCCACGCAATCGAGCCGGTCGGGCACGACCGGAGACGCACGGGTACCGGGCACCGACCCGGCGCCGGTCAACCCGGCCCGGCCCACCGGCCACGCCGTCCTGCGCTTCTGGCACTCGGCCGTCGGCAAGAAGTGGATCATGGCGGTGACCGGGATCATGCTGCTCGGCTTCGTGCTGGCCCACATGATCGGCAACCTCAAGGTGTATCTCGGCGCCGAGCACCTGAACGAGTACGCCGAGTGGCTCCGCACGCTCGGCGAGCCGGCCCTGCCGCGCACGACGGTGCTGTGGCTCATGCGCATCGGGCTCGTCCTCGCGTTCGGCTTCCACATCGTCGCCGCGGCCCAGCTCACCCGTATGAACATGCGGGCGCGGCCCACGAGCTACCAGTCCAAGCGCGACTACGTCGCGGCGAACTTCGCGTCGCGCACGATGCGCTGGACCGGCGTCATCGTGGCGCTGTTCGTGATCTTCCACCTGCTCGATCTCACGTGGGGCAACGCCAACCCCGACTTCGTGCGCGGCGACGCGTACGAGAACGTGATCCACAGCTTCCAGCGGGTCCCGGTGGCGATCTTCTACATCCTCGCCAACATCGCGCTCGCGATCCACATCTTCCACGGGGCCTGGTCGATGTTCCAGAGCCTCGGGCTCAACAACCCCAAGTGGAACGACGCCCGGCGCACGTTCGCGTTGGGCTTCGCGTTGGTCATCGGCATCGCGAACGTCAGCTTCCCGCTCATGGTCGTCACCGGGGTGGTGTCATGAGCGCAGCGGACCGCATGCCGCCTTGCAGCCGCCGAACCAGCGAAGCGGGGCCCGAGCGGCCCGCGCCGAAGGCGCAGGAGCGGACGTCATGAGCGGCCTCACCTTGAACTCGAAGATCCCCGAGGGGCCGATCGAGCAGAAGTGGGACAACCACAAGTTCGACGTCAAGCTCGTGAACCCCGCGAACAAACGGAAGTTCCACGTGCTCGTGGTCGGCTCCGGGCTCGCGGGCGCGAGCGCAGCCGCCACGCTCGGCGAGCTCGGCTATCGGGTCACGATGCTCACGTTCCACGACTCGCCGCGCCGCGCGCACTCCATCGCCGCCCAGGGCGGCATCAACGC
>CAZXCB010000206.1:0-6181 GCA_964639075.1 uncultured Bifidobacteriaceae bacterium
CCGAGCACGGCCATCTCGACCACCGCGGTGCCACGCTCGTTCCTCACCGGTCCAGCACCCGGTCCTCGTCGAAGGCCCGTGCCTCGGCGTCGATGGTGAGCTCGGGCAGGAACGGCACGATCCTCGGCGCGCGGCCCTCCGCCCGGACGACGACGGCATCACCGACCGCGGCCGCACCGACACGGAACCGCGCCGCCGCGCCGCCGAGCCCGTCGTGGAGCACCGCACGCGTCCGGGCCTCACCGTCGGCCGGCGACCGACCGGACTCGGCGGCCGCGCGCGCCCCCTCGTCGGTGGCGTTCACCGCCACGTTGCGGGCCCACACCCAGAACGAGAGCTGGATGAGCACGAGCAGCGCGACGGAGGCGAGCAGCATCACACCGAGGAACTCGACCACGGTGGCGCCGCGGTGCGATCGGCGCCGAGGCTCACCCCCGTAGCTGGTTGAGCGCATCGCTCACGATCGAGGTGAGATCGGGCTGCACGATCGCCCAGAGGGCCATCACGATCCCGATGCCCATCACCAACAGCATCACCCACTCGGGGATCGATCCTCGTTCGTCGCGCCGTGCGTGCATCCGTGCTCCTCTTCTCAGCGGGCCAGCGTCTTGATGGCCACGATTCCCGGATAGAAGGCGAAGACGATCGCCACCGGCAGGATCAGCGCGATCACCGGGACCAGCATCGAGATCTGCTTGCGCCCCGCCACCTCGACGAGGTCGCGCTTCTGCTGCTCGCGGACTTCGAACGCGAGCGATCGCAATGCGTCTGCCAACGGGAGTCCGCGCTCCTGCGCCGCCACCACCGCGTCGACGAATCGGTCGAACGCGGGGACGCCGAGCACGCGCGCCCGGGCCTCGAGCGCCTCGACGAGGGTCGAGCCGGCCCGGCTCGCGCGCAGTGCCCGGGCCAGCTCGTCGGTCAAGGGACCACGGCTCGACTCGGCGACCAGCTCGATCGCGCCGCGCAGGCTCTCACCCGCCGTCACCCCGAGACAGACCAGATCCACGACCGTCGGCAACGCCGACTCCGCCGCCGACCGGCGGCGCCGGATCGCCCGCGTGAGCGCCCGGTCGCGCGCGGCGACGCCACCGCCCGCGAAGGTCGCCGCCATCACGAGCACGAAACCTGGCGACACTGCTCGACCGGAGCCGATCGCGAGCATTCCGAGCCCGAACCCCACCACGAGGCCGCCCAGACCCCACGTGACCTGCTCGCCGCGCAAGCCGGAGGCGTCAAGCGGCGAGCCGGCGGCTTCCAAGCGCTCCGGGAGCTCCAGCCCGTCGTCGAACAGGCGCGCCAGCCGCGCGGCGATGGCATCGCGCATCGGACCGAACACGGCGGTCCATCCGGTGATCACGTCGCGCGACGTCAACAACGACGACCGCTCGGGCCCGCCCGGGCCGAGGTAGGGGACGAGCCTTCGGCTGAGCGCGGGGCGGCGGAGCCTCGGGTGCGCGCTGAGCGCGACGGCCACGCCGAACAACCCTGCGAACACCACCAGCGCGGCGCGGAGCACCGTCATGTCGTGGCACCTCCGAGCACCCGGGGTTCCTCGGGCAAGCGTCCGATGCGAACCATCATCCGATAGCCGACGACGGTCAGGGCGCCGCCGACCAGCAACACGAGCACCCCGGTGGTCGAGTCGAAGGCGCGTGCGCCTTGCGGTCGGCTCGCAACGAGCAGGAGGACGAGCCACGGCGCCGCGGCCGCGACGCGCGCGGCGACGACCGTCCACGACTGTCGCGACTCGATCTCGCGGCGGGCAGCGACGTCCTCGCGGAGGAACGCCGCGAGGGTCCGGAGCACGCGACCGAGCTCCCGCCCGCCGACGCGATGCGCGAGTGCGAGCGTCCGCACCACCCGATCGGCGACGGGATCCGCGACCGACTCACCCATCCGCTCGAGTGCACCGACGAAGTCGCCGGTGACGCGATGGTCGCGGACGACGGCTCGGAACACGGGTCGCAGCGCGTCCGGACCGCGCGTTCCGACGACACCGACCGCAGCCGGCAGGGTGTCGCCCGCGCGCACGCACCCGGCGAGCAACTCGATCGCATCCGGCCACGCGCGCTGACGTGTGATCCGGAGCGACCGGCGTCGACTCCGGAAGTAGACCGCTGGCGCGGCCGCCCCGGCCAGGCACGCGACGACCGCAACCCCGGCCGAGCCAACCGCGACGACCGCGACGGCACCCGCGACGAACGCGAGGACAACGCTCGCCAACGCGAACTGCAGCGGGTTCACGTCGACGAGCCCGGCGGCCGCGAGCCACGGCCCGAGCCTTCCACCCTTCGGCTGCGACGACGCGGTCACCGGGCGCGCGCGGGTGAGCCCGTCGAACACGAGGAACACCCCGAGCGCCAGGACGAACGCGGGCACGACGGTCATCGCAGCGCCGCCTCGAGGTCGACTCCCGCCGCGCGGAAGCGCTCGGACGAGGGTGGGAGCTCGCCGGTCCACTGCAGGGTGCGACCTGCCCCGCTGAAGATCGCACCTGCGGTCAGGTCGATGCCGTCCCCGACCTGCTCTGCCACGCCGAGGATCTCGGTGATCTCACGACCGGACGGTGTGCGTCGGCAGAAGACGACCAGGTCGACACACGATGCGACCGTCGCCGTGACGAAGTGCCGATCGAGGTTCTCGGCGGCGAGAAGCGGGAGCGTCGTGAGCTTGCGCAACGCCTCGCGGGCCGAGTTCGCGTGCACCGAGGTCATCCCGACCGCGCCGCTGTTGAGCGCGAGCAACATGTCGAGCGACTCCGCGCCGCGCACCTCACCCACGACGATGCGATCGGGACGCATGCGGAGCGACTCACGGACGAGCTCACGCAGTGTGACTGCGCCTTCACCTTCGAGGTTCGGCTGCCGGCACTGCATGGCGACGACGTCGGGCCGATCGATCCGGAGCTCGAACACCTCCTCGCACGTCACGATCCGGTCCCGGGCGGGTACCGACCCGAGCAGGCAGTTCAACAGCGTCGTCTTGCCCGCGCCCACCGCGCCGGCGACGACGATCGAGAGACCCGCCCGCACCGCGGCGTCGAGGAACCGCGCGGCGGACTCGGAGCACGAGCCGAGCGACACAAGCTCCGTGCACGATCGAGCCCGCAGTCCGACGAACTTCCGGATGTTGACCGACCAGTGGTCGGTGATCGGCGGGATCGCGACGTGCAGCCGGCTGCCGTCGGGAAGACGCGCGTCGACGAACGGCTGCGCGCGGTCGAGCCGACGCCCGGCGCGCGCGAGCATCCGCTCCACGAGCTCCTCGACCTCGCGTGCGTCGAACACGACGCCCGTCAGCTCGTGATCCCCGCGACGGGCGACGAACACGCGGCCCGGCTCGTTGATCCAGATCTCCTCGATCTCGGGATCCTCGAGCAGCGGCGTGATCGCGCCGAAGCCGACGATGCGCTGCCGCAGCCGTTCGACGTCGCGATCGGGCAACGGGGGCAGCCCGCCGCCGAGATAGCGGTCCCGGTAGTCGTCGACGACCTCGTCGAGCAGCCGATGCAGCAGCCCGTCGTCGTCGACCGCCAGCTCACGACGTACGAGCAGCTCGCGGACGTCCGCCTCGATCAGCTCGATCGCCGGCGCCGTGACCCGGACGGTCACGGTGCCACCTCGTCCAGGAGCGCGCGGAGCTCACGGAGCCAACGTGAACGCGGCGCGATCTCGTGCAGCGGCCGTCCCTCCCACACCGTCCGCCGGAGTGCCGGCTCGTCCGGCAGGAACGCCGCCGGCAGAACGCCGACCCACTCGCCGACGGCACGGGAGCAGTCCTGCAGTCGGCGCGCCGACCGTGGCGCTCGGTTCATCGCCACCACCACCGGAGCACGGTGTCCGGTGCGAGCGACGAGCGTCCGATACGCCATCACCGCGCGCCGGAGCCCGACCGGGTCCGCGTTCGCGACGAGCACGACGGAATCGGCCTCGTCCAGCGCGGTCGTCGTCATCGCGTTCCTCCGGAACGGGATCCGGTCGGCGACGAGCTCCTCGTCCTCCTCGATCGGCGCGGCGACGTCGACGATGACGACATCGAACTGGGCGGCGGCCGCGGCGAGCACGGCACGCCACGCCTCCGCGCCGATCTCGGGCCAGAGTCCGGCTCGCGGAAGCCCGGCCAGGACGCGGACACCACCCGGGCCCACCTGCAGGCACCGTTCGAGTGGACGAGGCCAGCCGTCCGCGGCCAGTCGCGCCGCCTGGGCCACCGACGGCGACTCGTCGACCTCGACCAGTTGCGCCACCGAGGCGGCCCACGTGTCCCCGTCGACGAGCAAGGTCGTCCGGCCGCGATCGGCAGCCTCGACGGCGAGGTGCAGGGCGAGCGTCGTGCGACCGGGCGCACCCGCGCCACCCCACACGACGACGGTGCGGCCACGCCCCACCCACGACCGCGCCGAGGCATCCGGCGTGTCCGAAGGGACCACCGGGATCGGCACGAGACCGTGCAGCACGTCCGCGAGCTCGGCGGGCTCGACATCCTCCCCGACCATGCGAACTCCGAGGTCGGGGAGCGGTCGGGCCGACACGCCGACCGCGAGCACCTCGACGCCCGCCCGTCTCAGTGTCGCGACGAGATCGCGGTCGACCCAGGCCAGGGAGGCGTCCACCAGGACCGCCCGCGGGCGCTCGTCCAACGCGGTGCCGAGCAGCTCGCCGTGGTCCACGCATCGACGCGCCACGACGACACCGAACTCCCGGCGCTGGAACGCGCGCACCAACCGAAGCTCCCAGGGCGCGCCGGCCGCGCACACGATGATCGGGACCTCCGCTGTCATCGGAGCGAGTCCGCATCGAACCGCGCGGGTCCACGCGCTTCGCCCTCGGCGCGCACGACATCGAGTTCGGCATTCCGCGCGGCGAACGCCAGCGCGATCGCCGCCTCGGGTTGGACCGAGACGGTGATGGAGGTGACCTCACCGTCGTGCTGCCCGAACAGGCCGTCCGAGCGGGTGACGCTCCGGACGGTGGCCTGCCGGGCGACGACGACGGTGCGGGCCGCATCAGTGCCCTTGTCGAACGTTGCGAAGACGTCGAGGCGCTCACCGACCCGCACCCCACCACCGAGCGCGTGATCGGCGGTGACCGGGATCGTGATCTCCCGTCCGGGTGCAGGTGCGCCACCGAGCGCGTCGAGCGAGACGAGTCCGCCGCTCCGGAGTGGGCTGCTGATCACGCGGCCCGCCGGCGGACCGTGCTCGGCGAGCGCCAGACCTCCCAGGGTCCGACGCGGTCCGCGGACCTCCACCACCGTCAAGTCGCCACGATCGAGGACGTGACCCGCTTCGAGGTCGGCAGCGGCCGCGTAGACGCGAGTGGCGGCCTCTGGCGGCGCGGCGAGCCGGAGTCCGACCAGCAACGACACCGCGGCGAGCACGATGCCGGTGACGACGCGGCCGTCGAGCACGACGAGGCGCCACCGCCGCAACGCGGTCCGGACACTCATGCCGTGACCGCCGACCCGTCGCGCGCCGCGCCAGCGAACGGTACGCTGGCCGACGGAATCACGACCAGATCCCTGCATCCCGCCGCTACCGAGGTGAGTGAGCTCATGGCGGACGACCTTCCCCCGCCCCTGCTGAAGCCGGCCGACGTCGCTCGCGTGCTCAATGTGACGGTCACCCAGGTGTACACACTCATGCGCTCCGGAGACCTGCCCGCGCTCAAGATCGGCCGCAAGGGCGTGTGGCGGGTGAGCCACGACACGCTCGACGAGTACCTCACGCGCCTCGAGGCGGAGGCGAGGGCACGCGCCCCCGTCACCGATCCCGCCCTCGACTGATCCGCACGATCGCGTCGGTGCGAATCTCGTGGATCCGCCGTGCGACGACTCGCGCGGTGCCCTCGTCGTCAGTGGTCTCGGCCAGCCGCAGCCAGTCCTCGCCGACCGTGACGATGCGCCCTCGAAGCGCCTGACCGTCGGTCGTCACGAGGGCCACCGCTTCACCCCGCGGCAGCGTGCGGATCAGATCGGAGAAGGACCGAGCGCCTTCGGCCGCAGCCAGGAGCTCGCGGGCGTACTCGACCTGCTCGAGCCGTGACTCCGCGGACAGCTCCGCAGTGATCGCATCGAATTCGTCCATCCGTGGAGGTCTCCCAGTCTCTCGACTTCCACCGTCCGTGGTGGAAGTTGGGGCAGCGTAATCGCACTAATACGGACATCTTGCGCGACCCCG
>CAZXCB010000207.1:0-6157 GCA_964639075.1 uncultured Bifidobacteriaceae bacterium
CAGGAAGCGGTTGCCCATCCAGTGCAGGAACAGCATGTTGCGTCGCTCGCCGGTGAACCTCGAGCCGTAGACCACCACGGCGCGTCCCTTCAGCACCGGCGCGAGCAGCTTCGGCCAGTCCTCGGGGTCGTACTCGAGGTCGGCGTCCTGGATGAGCACGAGGTCGCCGGTGACGTGCTCGAGCCCCGTGCGGACGGCGGCGCCCTTGCCGCGGTTCGCCGGGTGCTTGACCACCTTGACCGTGCTGTCGCCGAGCTGCGCGAGCACCTGCTGGGTCCCGTCGGAGCTGCCGTCGTCCACAAGGATGAACTCGCGCTCGACCGGCAGGTCGACCGCGCGCATCCGCCGCATGATCTCGACGACGGTGTTGCGCTCGTTGAAGACCGGCACGATCACCGAGAGCTTGCGGTACCCGCCGGTGTCGGGCTCAGCCACCGTCGGCACCGAACTCGGCGCGGTACCACTCGTACGTCCGCTCGAGCCCCTCGCGCAGCTCGACCTGCGGCTCCCAGCCGAACAACGACTTCGCGAGGCTGATGTCGGGGCGGCGCTGCGTCGGGTCGTCGACGGGCAGCGGCTCGAACGCGATCTCCGAGCTCGACCCGGTGACCTCGCGGACGGTCTCGGCGAGCTCCAGGATGGTGAACTCGTTCGGGTTGCCGATGTTGACGGGCCCGACGTAGTCCGACTCGAGCAGCGCGACGATCCCCCGGATCTCGTCGTCGACGTAGCAGAACGAGCGGGTCTGCTTGCCGTCGCCGTACACGGTGAGCGGATCCCCGCGCATCGCCTGCACCAGGAAGTTCGACACCACCCGCCCGTCGGCCGGTCTGAGACGAGGCCCATACGTGTTGAAGATCCTCACGATGCGGACGTCGAGGCCGTGGCTGCGGTGGTACGCGAGCGCGAGCGCCTCGGCGAAGCGCTTCGCCTCGTCGTAGACGCCGCGCGGCCCGACCGGGGTGACGTGACCCTCGCTCGTCGACGCGAGGAAGAACCGCGCGTCCTTCGCGAGGGCGAGGCCGAGCATGTTGTGCGTCCCGAGGGACCCGACCTTCATCGTCTTGATCGGGTGCTCGAGGTAGTCGACCGGGCTCGCCGGGCTCGCGAAGTGCAGCACCGCGTCGACCGCGCCGGCGACGTGCACGAAGTTCGTGACGTCGTAGTGCGAGAACGTGAACTCCTCGCGCCCGACGAGGCGCTCCAGGTTCTCGAGGCGGCCGGTGAGCAGGTTGTCGAGCCCGACGACGTCCCAACCGCGCTCGATCAGCCGTTCGCTGAGGTGGGAGCCGAGGAACCCGGCAGCACCCGACACGACCGCCCGGGGCCGGGGGGAGTCCGACGCGCGGCGGCGCGGATGGTCCTGCACCTAGCGACCGACCCCTTCGTAGACGAAGCCGAGGCGCCGGAGCGCGGCCGGATCGAGGATGTTGCGAGTGTCGAGCACGGTGGGGGTCTCGAGCACCTGGGCGACCCGGCCGAAGTCCATCCAGCGGAACTCGTCCCACTCGGTCAGCACGGCCAGGGCCTCGGCGCCCGAGCAGACGTCGTAAGGGTCCGAGACGATCTCGAGGCCCGGCACGAGGGCGGCGGCCCGCTCCCCGGCAGCCGGGTCGTAGGCGCGCACGGTCGCGCCCTCCTCGATCAGGCGCCGCACGATGACGAGGGCCGGTGAATCGCGGAGGTCGTCGGTGTTGGCCTTGAACGTGAGCCCCCACGCCGCGACGGTCACGCCCGCGAGGCTCCCGCCGACCAGGCCGGCCAGCTTCGTGACCATGCGCTCGTGCTGCTCCTGGTTCACGCGCACGACGCCCTTCAACAGCGAGAAGTCGTAGCCCGACTGCTCGGCGGCGAAAAGGAGTGCGGCGGTGTCCTTCGGGAAGCACGAGCCGCCGTAGCCCGGGCCGGGGTGCAGGAACTCGAACCCGATGCGTTGGTCGTAGCCCATGCCGAGCGCGACCTCGCGCACGTCGGCGTCGACCGCCTCGCACAGGTTGGCGATCGCGTTCACGAAGGAGATCTTGGTCGCGAGGAAGGCGTTCGACGCGTACTTGATCATCTCCGCCGACGCGGGGTCGGTCACGAGGATCGGTGCGTTGAGGTTCTTGTAGAGCTCGGAGACGCGCACCGCGACCGAGGCGTCGGTGCAGCCGATCACGACGCGGTTGGGGTGGAGGAAGTCACGAATCGACGTGCCCTCGCGCAGGAACTCCGGGTTCGACGCGACGAGGACCTCCTCGGGCGGCGCCCCGGCCTCGGCGAGCACGCGCTGCACGCGCTTGGTGGACCCGACCGGCATGGTCGACTTGTTGATCACGACCGTCCCGGGCGTCAACACCGGCGCGATCTCACGAGCTACGGCGTCGACGTAGCTGAGGTCGGCGCTGCCGTCGTCACCCTGGGGCGTCGGCACGCACAGGAACACGAAGCCCGCGACGCTCGCCGCGTTCCGGGCGCCGACGACGAAGTGGAGCCGGCGCGACGCGAGGCCCTCGGCGAGCAGCTCCGGCAGGCCGTCCTCGAGGATCGGCACCTCGCCCTTGTTGAGCCGCTCGACGCGGTCGGCGTCGATGTCCGCACACACCACGTCGTGGCCCAGGTGCGCCAGGCAGACGGCTGTGGTCAACCCCACGTAGCCGGCGCCGATGACCGCCACATCCGTCATCGCTTGTCCTCTTGCTCCTGCGGAGCGGGCCGGACGGGCCACGCTCCGTTCGTCCACCGGCCGACAGTCCGCAGCCCGTCCACTCCGCTCACGTCCGTCTTCCTCCTGTCGCACTCATGACCCACGCGTCCTCCACGACGGGCGCGCGGTCGCGCAACGGCTCCCACCAGTCGCGGTGCGCGGCATACCAGGCGACGGTCTCGCGGACGCCGGCTTCGAACTCGACCTGCGGCGCCCACCCGAGCTCGGTCCGCAGCTTCGTGCTGTCGAGCAGGTAGCGCCGATCGTGACCGGGCCGGTCCGGGACGATGGTCTTCAACGAGGCCGGCTTGCCGAGCGCGTCGAGGACGAGGTCCGCGATCTCCACGATGCTCGCCTCGACACCGCTGCCGACGTTGAACGTCTCACCGACCACGTCGGCCGCGAGCACGAGCTCGATCGCGCGGCAGTGGTCCATCACGTGCAGCCATTCGCGCTGGTTCGCGGTCGACTCGTACAGCGGCAGCGGCACGTCGTCGAGCGCCCGCGTCGTGAAGAGCGGGATGACCTTCTCGGGGAACTGGTAGGGCCCGTAGTTGTTCGAGCAGTTCGTGATCGTGATCGGCAGGTCGAACGTCTCGTGGTACGCCCGCACGATGTGATCGGCCGCGGCCTTCGACGCGTTGTAGGGAGTGCGAGGCCGGTACGCCGACTCCTCGGTGAACGCGCCCGGATCGTCGAGCGCGAGATCTCCGTACACCTCGCAGGTGGACACGTGGTGGAACCGGTCGACTCCGACCCGGCGGGCGACGTCGCACAGCACCTGGGTGCCGAGCGCGTTGGTCCGCATGAACCGTCCCGGGTCGAGCACCGCCAGGCTGTTGTGGGACTCGGCCGCGAAGTTCACGACGACGTCGACGCCGTACTCCTCGAACGCGGCCAGCATCGCCGGACCGTCGCCGATGTCGGCCTGGAGGAAGGCGACCCGCCCACCGTCCTCGACGTCGGCGAGGTTGGCCCGGTTCCCCGCGTAGGTGAGCAGGTCGACCGCCACGAGGCGATCCCCGGGGTGCGTCTGCGCCCAGTGCCGGACGAAGTTCGACCCGATGAAGCCGGCGGCGCCGGTCACGAGGAGCGTGGGCATCAGGGGATTCTACGTGGTCGCTCGGGGCCGACCTCTCGGCGACCGCGGTCGGGCACCGCGCGTGGGCCGACCGGACTACGGCTCAGCAGGACGGGGCCTCGGACGCGCCCGTGCCCGTCGTGGACGAGGTCTTGGACTTCGCCGCCGTGGTCGTGGTCGTCGCGGGTCCCTTCACCTTCTGGTTCTTCCCGTGCACGCCGCGCCAGTCGGCGCCGATGACCACCACGACGTCGACATCGGTGATCGAGGGGTCCTCGATTAGCTGACCGACGCCACCGAGGTACTTCGCGACCAGCTGCGCCTGGGGCAGGCCGCCCACCTTGTAGCGGACCAGCGTGCTCGGTGTGGCCTGCACCGTGCTCACCGAGCCGGGTCCGAAGCCGCGGAGCTGGAGCTGCGCCAGCGACTTGCCCGCCTCGCCGTTGCGGTCGGTCCCGTTCTCCACGCTCACCACGACGTCGGTCGGGCGCACCTTCCGCTGCGCGGCCTGCTCGCCGCCGAACGTGCGCAGGCGCGCGAGCACCTGCTCGGCCTCGGGCTGCTTCACCTCGAGCTGACCGGAGTCCGTGGTCGACGCCATGTTCGGGAGCGTCTCCATCTCGAGCGCGCCGGCCTGCTCGGGATCGACGTTGCGGAACGTGCGCACCAGCCGGAGGATGTCCTCCTTGCCGAGCTGGTCGTCGAGGGCGAGGTTCGGCACGATCGCGTTCGCGATGTCGATGGCGTCGAGCGGGTTCTGCCCCGCCTTCGCCGACGCCGCCGCCGCGAGCTTGCGGATGAAGTCCTGCTGACGCTGGATGCGGTCGAGGTCGCCACGGGGACTCCCGTCCCGCCAGCTCCCGTCCCGGAGGACCTGCATGTGCCGGGACCGGACGTAGGCCAGCGCGCTGTCGCCGTCGAGCCTGGTGCAGCCGGCACCGGTGATGTTGAGCCCGGTGAACTTGTCGCGAGCGGGCTCCGGGAAATAGACGGCGATCTCACCGATCGCGTCGACCACTCCGATGAAGGCCTGGAAGTCGACCTGCACGTAGTGGTTGATGTCGACGTCGAAATCCGTCTTCATCAGGTCGATCACGGCCTGCGGACCGTCGTTGAGCACCCCGTTGATCTGGCCGGTGCGGCCGGTGCCGGGGATCGGCACGAGCAGGTCCCGCGGGAACGACACGAGAAGGTTCGACTTCTTCTCCGGGTCGATGTGCAGGACCATCATCACGTCGGCGCGCTGGCCGCCCTCCTCGGCCGCCGTGCCGAACGCCTCCGCCTGGATGTCGTCCTGGACGAACGCCCGGGAGTCCGAGCCGATGATGAGGTAATTGCCACCCTGGGCCGGACCCTCCGGGAACGTGAGGTTCGGCACCTTCTTCGCGCCCGCGATGGTGTCGTTGATCTTGAGGTTGAGCACGACGACGCTCGAGACCATCGCGACGGCGGCCGCCACGCAGGCGATCAGGAAGCGGCGGCGGAAGACGCGCCAGGACGCGGGAGTGAGAGCCACGGTGCCCGAATCGTAGCGGTGGCACCGGTCCGAATCGGGGTCGCGTACGGGTCGTCCGCGACCGATTCGTCCGGATCGAGCGGAGGCCGGCTGGCGTAGCCTCGTGCCGATGTCCCTCGGCCCCGTGCTCGCCGCCCTGGCGCCGTCGCTCGCGTGCGCCGTCGTGCGCGACGGGGACCGCGTCGTGGTGGCGGCCGAGGCCGAAGCCGCCATCGCCGGCGGCACCGACCCCTTCACCGACCTCGACCGTGTGGAGGACGGCTGGTGGGCCGGTTGGTGGGGCTACGAGGCGGGCCACCGGATCGAGCGGGTCGTCCGCCGTCACCGGGCCGACGCCGCGGCATCCGAGATCCGGTTCACGCGCTTCGCCGCCCGCGTCGAGCTGCGTGCGGACGGCACGGCCAGCTGGACCGGGAGCGGCGCGGCGCGGCGCGAGCTCGAGCGGGCGCTCGAGCACCCGGCGCCGGTCCGCCCACTGCCACGCAGCCGCGCCTGGGCGAGCAGCCTCGACCGCCACGGCTACGAACGGGGTGTGGTCGAGATCCAGGAGCTCATCCGCGCGGGCGAGTGCTACCAGGTCAACCTGACCCGTCGCCTCGAAGGCCCGGCGCTCGATCCCGTCGCGCTCTGGCACGCGATCGAGCTCGGCCACCCCGCGCCCCACGCGGCGTTCGTGCGGGACGGCGAGGGCGTCGCGGTCGTGAGCGCGTCGCCGGAGCGGTTCCTCGGCCTCGCCGGCCGCACCGTGGAGACCCGGCCGATCAAGGGAACCGCCGAGCGGGCCGCGGAGCTGCGCGCCAGCGAGAAGGACCGCGCCGAGAACGTGATGATCGTCGACCTCGCCCGCAACGACCTCGGCCGCGTGTGCGTGCCA
>CAZXCB010000208.1:0-6136 GCA_964639075.1 uncultured Bifidobacteriaceae bacterium
ACCCGCGGCGGAGCGACCGACCAGCTCCGCGGCGACCACGTCCGCGGCGAAGCCCTTGGCGGTCGCGCCGAGGTCGAGCCGGGGGCCCGGCGGGACGGTGACGGCGCCGACGACGGCATCGAGCTCGACGGCGGCGCAGCCCGGCGCCGGGCGGGGCGGGCCCGCCCGGTCGGGACGGTCCAGCCCGTCGGTGAACGAGCGGTCGTAGCCCGCGTCCTCGAGCGCATCGAGGATCGTCGGGTCGAAGCGCCCGCTCGTCGTGTGCCAGGCCGCCAGCGCCGCCGCGACGACGGCGACCGTCTCGGCGCTGACGCGGACCGGACGGCCGGCCCGCGTGTTGACCCGGCAGAGCTCGGAGTCCGCGCGGAACCGCGACCACTTCGCCTCGAGGTCCTCGACGCGCGCACGCGCGCGGTCGAGATCGACCGGGTCCCCGTCGACGACGACCACGTGGCAGTCGGTGCCCATCGCCCGCCACGTGGTGCTGCGCACCGATCGGTCGTGGGGCGCATGGCCGCGTCCGGTCCTCACGACGCCTTCGTCGTCGTCACCGGTGCGGGCGCGGTGGCGGCGGCAGGCGCGGGAGTGGGAGCGGGGGTGATCGAGGGCGCCGCGGCGGTGCCCGTCGTGCGGACGGGCGAGGCGGCGCGCGGGACCGAGCTGCTCGCGCCCGAGGTCGTGGCCGGCGGGGCGGCCGCGACGGGCGCCGGGTGGTGGTGCACCTCGACCCACACGACACGGGTCGGTCCGGGGGTGGGCACCGCGACCTCGCGCACGGTCGCGGTGGGCGGATGCGTCGAGAGGAGACCGATGGTCCCACCGAAGGCACCGAGGGCGATGCCGCCGGCGAGGATGCGGCTCGCGGCCGCAGGTCGTCGCCGGGCGGCCATCAGTCGTCGGCCTCCTCGTGCTCTTCCTCGTCCTCGTGGTGGGTCGGGCTGGTCGGGGCCGTAGCGTGCTCCGCACCCTCGACCTCGGTCTCGCCGCCCACGGGCGCGGCGGGGGCCGGCGTCGGCACCGGGGCCGGTGCGGGGTCGGTGACGTCGACGACGTGGGTCTCGACGGGCGGGTCGGCCGGCTGGCTCACGGGGCTGACCCGGCCGACGTCGGGGCTCGCGTCGGCGGCGGTGAAGACCTGGGTGGTGGCGCCGATGGCCACGGCGAGCCCGGTGATGCTCAGGGCGACGGCAGCGGCGGCGGCGAGCGCACGGCGGCGATCCATGGCGACTCCTCTGGTTCGGGGTCGTCCACGGTACGGGGGGTCCGGGAAGCACCCGTCGGGCGGTCGGTCAGGGTTCGGCAAAGGGTACGGGCGCGGACCGTCGCGTCATGCGAGGGTGGAGCGATGCACCTGCTGATCGTGGAGGACGACGACGCCATCGCGGCCCCGCTGGCCCGCGGGCTCGAACGCGAGGGCTTCACCGTGTCCCGCGCCACCACGGGTGCGGCCGCGCTGGCCGCCACGGGCTACGACGTCGTGCTGCTCGACCTCGGGATGCCCGACATGGACGGCTTCGCGATCTGTCACGAGCTGCGGTCGCGCTCGGATGTACCGATCATCATGGTGACGGCGCGGGGCGACGAGGCCGACCGCGTCGTGGGTCTCGAGCTCGGCGCGGACGACTACCTCGTGAAGCCGTTCGGGTTCCGCGAGCTGCTCGCGCGCATCCGCGCCGTGGTCCGGCGGACGGCGACGCGCCCGGAGGTCCTCGACGGTGAGGTGCGCTCGATCGGCACGCTGACCGTCGACGTGCGGACGCACCGCGTCACGCTCGCCGACGAGGAGCTCGCGCTCACACCGAAGGAGTTCGACCTCCTCGCGTTGCTCGCGGAGGAGCCCGGCGCGCTGTTCACGCGCACGACGATCCTCGAGCGGGTGTGGGACCCGCACTGGTACGGGCCGACCAAGACGCTCGACGTGCACGTCGCCTCGGTGCGCAAGAAGCTCGGGGACCCCCGCTGGATCGAGACCGTGCGCGGCGTCGGGTTCCGGCTCGTCGACCCCGCCGCGCTCTGAGTCGGTCGCGATGCGACGTCGTCTGCTGCTCAGCTACCTCACGCTGACGCTCACCGTGCTGCTGCTCCTCGAGATCCCGCTCGGCATCGTGTTCGCGAACGAGCAGCGCCGCCGGCTCACCGCGTCGGTGGAGCGCGACGCGCTCGCGCTGTCGATCCGCGCGGAGGAAGGGCTCGAGGACCTCAAGGTGGCGCCGCTGCGGACGCTGGCCCGCCGCTACCACGACGAGACCGGCGGTCGGGTGCTCGTCGTCGGGACCGACGGGCGGGTCATCGCGGATTCGGACCCCTCGGGGGACACCGACTACGGCAGCCGACCCGAGATCCGCGCCGCGCTCGCCGGGCGCGAGGCGAAGGGCTCGCGGTACTCCCGAACGCTCGGTCACGGGCTCCTCTACTTCGCGGTACCGGTCGTGCACGGCGAGGCGATCATCGGCGCCTTGCGCGTCACGTACCCGACGTCGTTCGTCGACGCCCGGATCCGGCGCGGGTGGTGGCTGCTCGTCGCGATCGGCGCGATCGTGCTCCTCGTCGTGTTCCTGGTGAGCCTCCAGCTGGCGCGCCAGATCACCGTCCCCATCGACGAGCTCGTCGACGCCTCGGCGCGATTCGGCGACGGCCAGCTCGACGCCCGCGCCGAGGTCCCGCGTGGGCCGCCCGAGCTCCGCGCGCTCACCGAGCGGTTCAACACGACCGCGCAGCGCCTCGAGCGGCTGGTCCGATCCCAGCAGGAGTTCGTCGCGGACGCGTCGCACCAGCTGCGCACGCCTCTCGCGGCGTTGCGTCTCCGGCTCGAGAACCTCGAATCGGAGGTACCGCCGGGCGGCGACGCGGAGGCGGACGTCGCCGGGTCGCTCGAGGAGGTCGCTCGGCTGTCCCGCCTCGTCGACGGGCTGCTCGAGCTCGCGCGTGCGGAACAGAGCGCGGCGGCGCCCGAGTCGATCGGTGTGGCCGAGCTGGTCGACGGCCGGACCGAGGCGTGGGGTGCCTTCGCCGACGAGCACGGGGTGAGCTTCGCGGTCCGCACGCCGGCGGACCTGCGTGTCCGGTCGGTGCCGGGCCGCCTCGAGCAGGTGCTCGACAACCTCATCGCGAACGCCATCGAGGTCTCGCCCGCGGGCGGGGTCATCCACATCGACGCGGACCGGCGCGACGGACGGGTCGTGCTGCGGGTCGCCGACGAGGGGCCCGGGCTCACCGTCGCCGAGCGGGACCGCGCGCTCGACCGGTTCTGGCGCGGGACCGGCGCCGAGGGCGGCACCGGGCTCGGGTTGGCGATCGTGCGGCGCCTCGTGGAGGCCGATCGGGGATGGGTGCAGCTGGACGCGGCGCCCGAGGGTGGGCTCGCGGTCTCGACGAGCCTCCTTGCGGGCTGAGCTCCCGGCGCCGAGGCGCGCCGATCTCAGGCCGGTGGTGGGACCGCGTCGGGGTGACCGATCCGCGCCCGATCGGCGAGGTCGGCGAGGGTGTGGCCCTCGAGGTAGCGGCCCATCTCGTCGGAGACGGCGACCCAGACCTCCTGGAGCACGCAGTGGCCCTCGCAGTGGTCGTGCTCGTCCGGGAGCGTGGTGAGCGGCCCGTCGACGGCCGCGAGGATCTGCGCCAGCGAGATCTCCTCGGGCGGTCGCGCGAGCACGTAGCCGCCACCGACGCCTCGCTTGGACCGGACGAGCCCGGCACCCTTCACGGCCAGCAGGATCTGCTCGAGGTAGGGCTGGGGGAGCTTCGTCCGCTCCGCGATCTCCTTCACCGAGGTGGGGGTGTCGGAGCCGTGCAGCGCGAGTGACAGCAGTGCGCGGGCGGCGTAGTCGCCGCGGGTCGACACCTTCACGACGTGCTCCTCGGGATCACGAGCAGGGCAGCGCTCCTCAGGGTCCCCCTCATCGAGCCATGCTCGCACACGACCGGGTCACACCGGGGAGGCCGCGGGTCGCCTTGGCTACGGTGCTGCGGTGCCCGCCGTCGTTCCGTCGCCCCCTCGGTACGGGGATGCATCGGTCGACGGGATCGTGCCGGCCCTCGCGGGCCGGACCGATGCCGGCTGGCTACCCGAGCCCGTCCGGGGCGCACGGACCGTGGTCCTGCTCGTGCTCGACGGTCTCGGGTGGGAGCTGCTCGGTGCCCACGCGTCGTCGTTGCCCGAGCTCCGCGCCCTCGCCGGCGGCCCCGTCACGACGGTGGCGCCGTCGACCACGGCCGCCGCGCTGACGTCGATCACGACCGGGCTCGCTCCCACCGAGCACGGGGTCTTCGGGTTCCGGATGAAGGTGGACCGCGCGGTGCTCAACGTCCTGCGGTGGACGGTCGACACCGGTCGACCCCCCGACGCGTTCCGGGTCCAGCGGCACCAGCCGTTCCTCGGCCGGACGGTCCCCGTCGTCACGAAGTCGGAGTTCCGCTCGTCGGGCTTCACGGCCGCGCACCTTCGTGACGTCCCGTTCCACGGATGGAGCACGACCGCGGTGCTCGTCGAGCGCTGTCGCGAGCTCGCCGCGGCCGGGCATCCACTCGTCTACGCGTACTACCCCGGCGTCGACACGGTCGCGCACGAGTTCGGCCTGCACACGCCGTACCTCGCGTCCGAGCTCGCGTTCGTCGACGGGCTCGTCGGTCGGATCCGTGACGCGTTGCCCGACGACGCCGCGCTGCTCGTGACCGCGGACCACGGCGGGGTGAACGTCGAGGAGTGGCACGACCTCACCCGCCTCGGCGACCTCCTCCGGGGCTGCTCGGGTGAGGGTCGCTTCCGGTGGATGGACGCGCCGCGCGGTGGGGTCGCCGCATTGGCGGACGCGGCACGGGCCGAGTTCGGATCGGTCGCGTGGGTCCGCACCCGCGACGAGGTGCTCGAGGAGGGCTGGCTGGGCCCGACTCCGGCGGACCCGCTGCGTCGCCGGCTCGGTGACGTCGCGCTGGTGCCGTTCGCGCCGATCGGTTTCGTGGACCCCGCGATGCCCCGTGAACGCTCCCTGATCGGGGCCCACGGCTCGCTCACGAGCGCCGAGATGCTGGTGCCGCTGCTCGCCGGCCGGGGCAGGAGATGAGGCCCGACCGAGTGGCGAGTCCGGCGGTGAGCGGCGCCGCAGCGCTCGCGTTCGGTACCAGGAGTCCTGGACCGGGCTTTCGGTCCGGCACGGGACGCCCGGGTGGCGCCGGATGTATTGTCGGGAGTTCCACCCATGTAGTTCGCAGCCCTGAATCGCCTGTCGGCGAACACCTGGAGATCAGTGGCGAAGTCCTTCACCCACCTGCACGTCCACACCGAGTATTCGATGCTCGACGGTGCGTCGCGCATCGGCGACGTCGTCGCGGCGGCCGCGGCCGACGGCCAGCCGGCGATCGGCATCACCGATCACGGGAACATGTACGGCGTCCTGCCGATGTACCAGGCCGCGCGCGACGCCGGCATCGTCCCGATCATCGGCACCGAGCTGTACCAGGCGTACGAGCACCGGACCGAGCGGCCCGTGCGGCGCACGAGCAAGGTCGACGACTCGGGCGGCGAGGTCGAGGGCGGCCGCAAGGCCTACTACCACCTCACCGCGCTCGCGGAGAGCCAGACCGGCTATCGCAACCTGATCCAGCTGTCGAGCCGCGCGTACCTCGAGGGCTACTACCAGAAGCCCAAGGCCGACTGGGAGATCCTCGCGGACCATCACGAGGGCATCATCGCCACGACGGGCTGTCTCGGTGGCCACGTGCTCCAGCGCCTGCTGAACGGCGACGAGCAGGGCGCGACCGAGGCCGCGGTGCGGCTCCAGGACATCTTCGGACGCGACAACCTCTTCGTCGAGCTCCAGGACCAGGGCCTGCCGGAGCAGGAGGCCACCAACCCGAAGCTGCTCGAGCTCGCCCGGAGGATCAACGCGCCGCTGCTCGCCACCAACGACAGCCACTACACGCACCAGGAGGACGCGGAGGCGCACGACGCGTTGCTGTGCGTGCAGACGAACGCCAAGATCCACGAGACGAACCGGTTCAAGTTCTCGGGGACCGGGCACTACCTGAAGTCGGCGGCCGAGATGCGCGCGGTGTTCGCCGAGGTGCCCGAGGCCTGCGACAACACGCTGTGGGTCGCGGAGCGGGCGAACGTCGAGATCGAGTTCGGCCAACCGGTGCT
>CAZXCB010000209.1:0-6129 GCA_964639075.1 uncultured Bifidobacteriaceae bacterium
CTGCGGGCCCGAGCCGTGGCCGGTGATCCGGGGCTCGGAGCGGAGTGGATGGCAGCGTCGCGGCTCGCGCTCTGGGGCCGTCCCTTCGGCGTCGACGACCTCCGCGAGGTGCGGGCCCTGAAGGTGCGCGCGGAGGAGGAGGTCCGGCGCCGGGGCGTCGCCGAGCGCGAGGTGAAGCGCGGTCCCGGTGGGATTCGCGACGTCGAGTTCGCGGCGCAGCTGCTCCAGCTCGTGCACGGCGGGGTCGACGAGCAGATCCGCAGCGCGAACACGCTCGACGCGCTCGACGCGCTCGCTCGTGGCGGCTACGTCGACCCCGACGACGCCCAGGGCCTCGCCGAGTCCTACCGGCTCTTGCGTCGGACCGAGCACGCGCTGCAGCTCGATCAAGGACGCCAGACGCACACCGTGCCGGCCGATCGCGACCATCGGCGCAGGGTCGCGCGCGTGCTCGGCTACCAAGGAACGCCGGAGGCGGGCCCGACCGAGCAGTTCGACCGGGACCTGGCGCGCCATCGGGCCGCCGTTCGGTCCGTGCACGAGCGGGTGTGGTTCCGCCCGCTCCTCGCGTCGTTGTCCGGGACCGGCCCGCTCGGTCCGGAGGCCGCGGCCGAGCGTCTCAACGCCTTCGGGTTCACCGACCTCGAGCGGACGCGCCAAGCCGTCGTCGAGCTCACGAAGGGCCTCACCCGCTCGTCGCGCATGATGCAGCAGCTGCTGCCGCTCCTGCTGGACTGGCTCTCCGGGTCACCGGACCCCGACCTCGGCCTCCTCGGGCTGCGGCGACTCGCCACCGGAGAGGCCCGCTCGCGTGCGCTGGCCAGCGCGTTCCGAGACTCGCCGGAGGTGGCCAGGCACCTTGCCCTCCTGCTCGGCACGAGCCGGCGCCTCGGCGACATCCTGCTCGCGAACCCCGATCTCATCGAGCGCCTTGCCGACCCGGCGCGGCTGCGCACGCAGTCGCGACCCGAGCTCGTGTCGAGCGCACTGTCGAGCATCGGCTGGCGCGAGCACGAGGACGACCGTCAGCAGGCGCTCCAGCGCTGGCAGCAGCGTCACCTGCTCGGCGTGGCGGCGCGCGACGTGTTCGGGCACGCGTCCGTCGAGGCGGTCGGCACGGACCTGTCGACGCTGGCCGACGCCTCGATCGCAGCCGCCCTGTCGACGCTCGCGCCGCGCGTCGCGTTCTCGGTCGTGGCCTTCGGCCGCCTCGGCGGTGCTGAGGTCGGCTACGCGAGCGACCTCGACGTCGCCTTCCTGTACGACGGCACGTCAGCGGCGGACGCGGCGGAGGCCGATCGTGTCGCGTCAGGTCTCGTGCGATTCCTCGGAGGCGACACGCCCGCCGAGCGGATCTGGACCGTCGACACCACCCTGCGGCCGGAGGGGCGCAACGGCCCGCTGGCGCGCAGCCTCGCCGCGTGGGAGGCGTACCTGCACCGGTGGGCGTCGACGTGGGAGCGCCAGGCCTACCTCCGCGTGCGCTCGGTCGCCGGGGACGCAGCACTCGGGGAGCGCCTGGTCGAGCGGGTCCGTGAGGCGATCTGGGAGCGGCCCTTCACCGAGGACGACGCGCGCGAGGTCCGGCGGATGAAGGTGCGGATCGAGCAGGAGCGCCTCGGTCGCGACGACGATCCCGAGTTCCACCTCAAGCTCGGTCGAGGCTCGCTCTCCGACATCGAGTTCACGGTGCAGCTGCTCCAGCTCCGACACGGGATCCCCGGCGCGGCGACGATCGGCGCGCTCGAGTCGCTGGTGGAGGCAGGCCACCTCCCGGCGCAGGAAGCCGACGTGCTGGAGGAGAGCTACCGGTTCTGCGAGCGGACGCGGAACCGGAGCCTGCTCGTCGTCGGTCCCGGCGACTCGCTGCCGATCCGCCCCGAGCGCATCGCGCCGCTCGCCAGGTCGCTCGGGTACACGGCCGCGAGCCTCCGAGCCGAGTACCGCCGGGTGACCCGGCGCGCTCGGCGAGTCGTGGAGCTCCGGTTCTTCGACCGCGCCTGACGCGACGCGCGCGCGAGGATGACCGGCTGATCCACCCGTCGCTGGAGAAGGGGAACGCGTGCCGGTCCACCCGCAGGTGCAGACGCTGCTCGATGCCATGGCCCAGATGGGCGGAGGCGCCCTCACCGACCTCGCGCCGCCCGACGCGCGTGCGATGTACCGGGCGTTCGCGTCGATGCAGCAGGGCGAGGAGGTCGCGCGTGTCGACGACCGGACGATCCCCGGGCTCGGGGGTGACATCGCGGTGCGCGT
The DNA here is from genome assembly GCA_964639075.1 of uncultured Bifidobacteriaceae bacterium. GTDB lineage: Bacteria > Actinomycetota > Acidimicrobiia > IMCC26256 > JAENVU01 > JAENVU01. The sequence goes on from CAZXCB010000209.1 coordinate 2,257, forward strand.
GTACACGCCGGCGGCGGCCGTCGGCGAGACGCCGGGGGTCCTCGTGTGGTTCCACGGTGGGGGCTGGGTCATCGGCGACCTCGAGACGGCGGACGCCACGTGCCGGGCGCTGGCGAACCGCGCCGGGTGCGTCGTCGTGTCGGTCGACTACCGGCTCGCACCCGAGCATCGCTCGCCGGCCGCGCTCGACGACTGCATCGCCGCGGTCTCATGGACGGTCGAGAACTTCGACCTGCTCGGTGTCGACGCGTCCCGCCTCGCCGTCGGCGGCGACTCGGCTGGGGGCAACCTCGCCGCCCTCGTGTGCCAGCGCATGCGAGCCGAGTTCGGACCCGACATCGTCTTCCAGCTGCTCGTGTACCCGGTGACCGACCTCACCCTCAGCCACCCGTCGATGGACGAGAACGCGGAGGGCTACTTCCTGACGAAGGCGTCGATGGAGTGGTTCGTCGCCCACTACCTCGGCGACGCCGACCCCAAGGACCCAGCGGTCTCGCCCCTCCACGCGGACGACCTCGGCGGCCTGCCGCCGGCGCTCGTCGTCACCGCAGAGTTCGACCCGCTGCGCGACGAGGGTGAGGCGTACGCGCAACGCCTCCGCGATGCCGGGGTGCCGGTCGAGACCCGCCGCTACGACGGCCAGATCCACGGCTTCTTCGCGATGACCGCCGCGCTCGACGACGCGCGCGAGGCGGTCGACCTCGCCGGCGCGGCGCTCCGTTCCGCACTCGGCTGAGCGCTGCCGACCAGCGGGTGCGGGGTCAGGCGTCGCGGAGGGGTTCGAGGCAGGCGATGTAGTCGGTGAGCCGAGTGGCGAGCTCGATCGCGAGCTCGGGGTCGCCGAGGTCGGGGTCGGGCCACGTCTCGGAGATGCGCCGCCAGTCGTCCGGGCGACCGATGCACGGACCGACCTCCGGTTCCCGACCGAGCACCTTGCGCCAGCGGCCCTCCGTGGCGCAGAGCCGGGTGACCACCCGGTCGTTGTCCGCGACCTTCGGGTGCTCCGCGTGGAACCCGACCTCGAGCGCGAGGACGGTGGCGTCGGGGACGTGGCGGGCGCCGATGACCTGCGCTTCGTAGTGCTCCCGGGTCGGGTTCGACCCGCCGAACCACACCTTGATCCCGTACCGACGCACCCGCATGCGGGGTTCGCCAACCTCTGGTGGGAGCAGCGTGCGCAGTGCTTCGGCCATCTCGTCGAACAGGTCGGCCCCGGGGGTGGAGGACATCGCGCGCTACGAGACGGTCGAGTCGTGCAGGCGATCGATGAGCGGTCGCAGGATCATCGTGTAGGTGTCGGCGATCGCCACCTCTCGGTGCTCGTGCTGGGCCGCGAGGCGCGCGGGGTCCAGCGCCACCGCCATGAACGCGGCCTTGCTCGGGAACGCGTTGAATCGGACCTGGTCCCATGCCCGGCCGTCCCCGACGATCGTGCCCTCGACGCCGAACCATCCGGCGATGCGCACGCCGTGTGGGATCGCGACCTCGCCCGCGGTCTGCTGGTAGCTCACCATCGTGGTGTCGGCGTGACCTTCGTGGAAGCGCAGCACGTGCATCACGATCACCGGGCCGTCGTCGGCCGTCGGGGGGTGCGGCACGTCGTCCCAGCCCGGCGCGTCGTCGGGCAGCGGGGGGGTCGGCAGTGGCGTGGTGCCCATCACGATCGTCTGCGCCATGCCGGCGTCCTTGTGCACGTGCTGCGCGACGAAGTCGGGCCGCTGCTGCATCTCGACGAAGGCGCGGCGGGTCGGGTACTTCACGACCCCGACGCGATCCCACGTCGGGGGTGCGCCGATGAGCTGGGCGTCGACGTCCGCGGCGAGCACGATCTCGGCACCGACCGCGGCCAGTGACTCGAGCGGCGTGTAGCGGTCGTCCGCCTCGCGCCCGCTGATCGCGCTCTCCCGGCCGTCGCGGTAGTCGGCCTGCTCCCGGTAGTGCATGAGGTTGACCATCCACACCGGACCGTCCGGCGTGGCGGTCGCGAGGCGCTCGAGGTAGGAGAGGTCCGGCGTCCCGTAGCGAACGTCCGTCGGTCGGTCTGGTTCCATGCCCCACTCTGCCGCATCGAGCCGAACCGCGGCGCGGCGTAGGTTTCCCGTCGATCGCCCGCGACGCACAGGGGCTGGGATGCAGGCACACGAGTTCAGCTTCGAGATCGACGCCACTCCCGAGGAGGTGTGGCGTGCGCTCCATCCGAGGATCCCCGCACGACCGGGCGGCGAGCCGTTCGTGATCGAGCACGGAGACGTGCGGATCGAGATCGTGCACCCCGGCGACGCAGCAGGTCTCGGGCTGGTGCGCCACTGCACCTTTCGCGTGCCGCGCTACCTGCTCAGCGGCGGCGTGGGCCGGTCGTGGGAGGTGATCAGCGAGTCGCGACCGAACGAGTACTCCCGCTATGACGCGGTCGGCAAGCCGCTGTGGTCGAAGGCGAGCGGGTGGCACCGCCTCGACGACCTCGGCGGAGGCCGGACCCGGGTGACGTTCGGGGAGACCTATGAGGCGTTCAACCCGATCGTGCGCCGCCTCCTCGAGGCTCGGGTGCACCGCTTCATCTCGCGCGACAACGACACGCTGATCAGGCGCGCGGTGGAGCAGGGCGTGGCGGCTCGCCGGGCGCGGTCGTCGGGCTGAGGAAGGGCTCGCCGAAGCGGTCGCGGTGGGCGACGTCGCGGACGGGGCGGCGCCGGGGCGGGCCGAGCGGTCGGCGCGGACGCCCGACCGGGACGACCGCGAACGGCACCACGAGCTCGGGGAGCTCGACGGCGGCGGCCAGGGCGTCGGGGTCCTGGGCCGCGATGGTGGTCATCGCGGCGCCGTAGCCGAGCGCGGCCGCGGCGAGCAGCAGGTTCTGGATCGCCGGGTACACGGACGACGCGAGCAGGGACCGGGGGGTGCCGGCGCGCCCGTCGCCGGCGACCACGACGAGCACCGGCGCACCGCCGTAGCCGTTGCCGAGGAACTCGTCGACCTCGTCGAACAGCGCCGGTTCGAGCGTCCGCTGCGCGTGCCCGCGGCCGCCGCCCTCCCAGACCTGGCGGGTGATCGCGGCGATGGCGTCGCGGCGATCGGAGTCGCGCACGACGACGAACACCCATGGCTGCGCGTTCTCCGCGCTCGGAGCGTGGGTGGCGGCCCGGAGGATGTCGTGCAGGTCGGCGTCGTCGACCGGCTCCGAGCCGAACGCACGGCACGCACGCTGGTTGAGGATCACCTCGAGCGCGGCCGGGGGTGCTGACTCCGGCACGGCGCGGCGTGGTCGGCGCTGACTCAGGCCCAGACGACGAAGGTGAGGACGCGCTCGCCGCCACCGAGATCACGCTCGTAGACGATCGTGCGGTGCGCGTTCGATCGGCGCACCTCGCGCCCCCATGCGCTGCGCGCGTGGACGTCGGCCCTCGACGCCGCGGGCGACACCGCGACGGTGGTCGACGAGTCGACGTGTCCGTAGATGATCTCCAGCTCGTCGTAGTCGTGCTGGTTGGGGTGTTGGTTGGTGCTCGGATCGTTCGTGTAGTCCATGCACGTTCCGAGGTTGGGGTTGTCGAAGGCCTCGTCTTGGTGGTCGAGGCCGAGCGTGTGCCCCACCTCCTGGCACGACACCAGGTTGCGCCAGGCCGTGGTGTTGTACGCCGAGGTGGCGAAGTAGGTGTCGTTCAGCTTCACCGTGGCCTGCGTGATGTGCGAGCCGGACGCCCACACCTGAGCCACGCCGAGCCAGCCGTTGCGGCCGTACTTCGCGTTGCAGACCTGCACCATGCCCGAGGTGGGTCGACACGTCTTCGGGCTGGACGATCCCGCCACGACCGTCGTGTCGAGCACGCTCGAGACGGTCCAGTCGGTCGACGTCGTCGCGAGCACGGGATCCCA
>CAZXCB010000210.1:0-6111 GCA_964639075.1 uncultured Bifidobacteriaceae bacterium
GGTTCCCAGATCCGCACCCACTACCCGCTCGACGTCGAGATCGAGATGGACGTGATCGAGCAGGAGGCGCGACCGCTCGCGATCTCCAACCTCGTGGTGAACGTCCCCGAGTTCATGACCGAGATCGTCGCCGAGGTGAGCCAGCAGGCGCGCCGGTCACCGAACGTGAACCAGCGCTCGGGCGTGTCCGTACGGCTGTCGGTCTCCAACTACGAGACGCTCGTCGCGAACGCGATGCGGCGAGCGCTGCGCACCGGTGAGACCGAGGTCGTGCCGCGGATCAGCGACCTGGACTCGCTGGTCGCGTCGACCGCCGGCAAGATCGAGATCGAGACCGTCGACGACGGCCGGGACGGCCAGATCCTCGACCGCATCGTGAAGACGTCGGTGCTCGAGGTGTTTCGGGCGACCGTTCCTGCGGAACGGCTCGGCGCGCTGGTCACCGCATTCGAGGACGGGCGCGTGGTCCACACCGGCGCCGACGTCCCGTCGGCCGACTACGCGGACCTGCTCGGCTCGATGGCGGGGTTGCGCGAGGTGCTCGCGGAGCTCGGCGTGGGGGAGAGCCCGGCCGGCGTGGCGTCGGCGGTCGAGTTCGTACTCGAGGGGCTGCACCTCTCGAAGCGCCTGAACAAGGACTCGATCGGTGGCAAGACGACGTACCGCTCTCGGGGATGACGGGCGCGCCCTCGGACCGTGAGCTGCGCGACACCGTCGACGAGGTCGCCATCCGCGGTCTGCTCGCGTCCTATGCCGACGTCGTGAACCGCAGGACGTGGGCGGCTCTCGGCGACCTGTTCGTGCCGGAGGCGCCGCTGCGACTCGACCTGCGCGACCGGCCCGTGCTCACCTGCACCGGTCCGTCGGAGATCGGCGAGTTCATCGGCCGGGCGCTGGAGCAGTACCCGTTCTTCGAGTTCGTCGCACTGAACGTGCGGGTGCAGCTGCGCCTCGACGGCGACCCCGATCGCGCCGGAGTCCGGACGTACATGTGCGAGCTGCGTCAGGACCACGACGGCAACCCCAGCCGGGCGTTCGGCTGCTATCAGGACGTCGTCGTGCGGGGCGTCGCGCCACGGGAGTGGCGCTTCGCCGACCGGCACTACCAGTCGATGGGCCGCGGTGAGTACGGACTCGATCTGCTGCCGATGCCCGCGCTCGACTTCTGAGCCGCCGGTTCGGTGTCGCGCCGGCCGGGGTACTCTGCGCCGGGTCGAGCGCTGGGGGACGTGATGACGACGAGGTGCACGGCGATCGCGGTGGCGGTGCTGGCGCTGACCGCGGGATTGGTGGGGACCGGTACGCCGGCGGGTGCCGGGAGTGGCTCCTTCACTGCCACGTGTACCTTCGGGCCCACCACGTCCTCGCGTTCGTACACCTATCGTGCGACGGCGCCCGACATCGCGGAGTCCGGGAGCGGGTTCGAGGTCGACGTCGGCGTCGACTACGCGGTCCCGGAGGTGTCGGGGGTGTTGACGGTCGGCTCGTCGGGCTTCGACGTCGTCGGTGCGACGCCGTTGCAGCCCCAGATCACGGTCGGTTCCGGTGTGCCCGAGATCGCCGGGACCCTCGCGCTCACCGCGACGGGCCCGATCGGTTCGACGATCACGGTGGAGCTCGACCGCTTCGGAGCCGCCGGGTTCGCCTACGGGCACGCGGTGGCCGAGACGTGCAGGCCAGACTCGCCACTGATCGTGGCGCGGATCCCGATCGGAGTGCCGTCGGTGTCGGTCGGTGACGCGAGCGTCGTCGAGGGGGACCGGGGCTCGCGGTCGGCCCGGTTCGCTGTGAGCCTGTCGCGGCCGACGGACCACGACGTCGTCGTCGACTACGCCACGGCGCCGGCCGAGGCCACCGCCGGTGTCGACTACTCGACACGCACCGGCGCAGTCGTCGTGCCTGCGGGCCACGTGAGCGCGGTGGTGTCGGTCCCCGTGCGCGGGGACACCGCGGTCGAGCCCAAGGAGTCGTTCCGGATCCAGCTCGGCGATCCGCAGGGTGCCGCGCTCGGACGCGCGAGCGCGACCGGCCGGATCCTCGACGACGACCCAGCCGCCGGACTCCGCGTCGCCGTCGGTGACGCGAGCATCGTGGAGGGACGGTTCGGCACGCGCGCGCTGCGCATCACGGTCTCGCTGTCGGCGGCCGCGTCGTCATCCGTGTCGGTGAGCTACACGACGGTCGCCGGCACCGCGAGCGCCGGCGAGGACTATGCGACGCGAGCGGGCGTGCTCGCGATCCCGGCCGGGGCGACCTCGGGCGCGGTCTCGGTGCCGGTGCGCGCGGACGCCGCGCTCGAAGGCACCGAGTCGCTCGGATTCCGGATCTCGAACCCCGTCAACGCGGCCATCGGCCGGACGACGGGTGTCGCGAAGATCCTCGACGACGATTGAGCCGTCGCCACTGAGCCGTCCCCACAGCACGGCCCCGAGGACCTCCGACCAACCCCCCGACCAGGGCCCGGTGCGGTGTGCACACTGCACACGGCGACCGGATGTCGGGTGGTCCCCGGAGCCCGATGCTGTGGTGACCATGCGACGCTTCGTGCTCGCGTCGTAGGTGCATGCAACCGCGCCGGGCGGCCGTCCGGCAGGGTCGAAGGTCCCCGGTCTCGGGGGCGGGTGCCCCTGACGGGGCGCTCAGGGCCGGCGGGCGCGCGCCGCGACGATCTCGGCGCTCCGGCGCGGTTGGCGGTCCCGGTCGAAGAGACCGAACGGCACGTCGTCGCCGTAGGTCCACTCGTAGTTGTCGACGCCGGTCCAGTGGAAGAAGCCGCGAAGGTCGACACCGTCGGCGATCGCGTCGTCCACGACCGCGAGCGACTCACGCAGGATCGCACCGCGCCACTCGTCGTCGTCGGTCCCGACACCGTGCTCGCAGATGAGGAGCGGTCTCCCGGGCAGCTCGTCGTGGAGCCGGCGCAGGACGAGGCCGAGCCCCTCGCTCCACGGCGCGTACCCCAGCGCGCCCACGCGGGCGTTCGTGGGATACGGAGCGAACCCGAGATCGCGCGTCACCGCATGCGCGGAGTAGTAGGAGAACCCGATCAGGTCGCTGCACTCGCGCAGGTCGGCGACCTCCTCGACCGCGCGGCCGGGCAGCGCGAGCACGCCATCGCGATCGGCGCGCATCCACACCTGCCACATGAGCTCGTCGATCGCACGCGTGTTGCGCTCGGCCGGGATCGAGTCGTCGATCGGGAAGAGCGGCGACAGGTTGTGGATGGTCGCGACGGGGGCACCCGCGCCGCGCAGCTCCCGCCATGCATCACGGTGCGCGAGCAGCACCCCGCGGTACGCCTCGAGCATCTGACCCGGGTCGGTCCGGCGCGGCGGGAAGTCACCGAGGAGGTAGCTCGCAGCTGCATACGCGAACGGCTCGTTGATCGGCTTCCAGCCGAAGACCAGGTCGCCGAACGTCTCGGCGCAGAACGCGACATGGCGCGCCCAGTGGTAGGAGCGGGCGCGGTCGTCGCGGAACGCGCCCTCGCCGATCTCGGTGAACCAGCCCGGCAGCGTGAAGTGGTGGAGACAGACCCAGGGTGAGACGCCGGCGTCACGCGCGGCCTCGAGCACCGCTCGATAGTGCTCGATCGCGGCTTGATCCCGACGGCCTTCCTCGGGCTCGATGCGCGCCCACTCGATCGAGAGCCGGTGGTGGGTGAGGCCGTGCGCGGCGTACAGCGCGAAGTCCTCGGCGTAACGGGTGGCGAACCCGTTGCCGTCGCCACTGCGGGGATACGTGCCGCGCTGCTCCTCGCGGAACCAGTCCGACGCCGGCGCCGCGCCCTCGCACTGGGTCGAGGACGCACCGGTGCCCCACCAGAACCGGTCGCTCACGGCCGGGCTCACTCAGAGTCCGCCTTCGCGGCGGTACCAGCCGCAGTCCTGGCCGGCCCGGCGGTTCACATGGTTGATCGCGGCCTTGATGCCCGGGTCGTCGACGACGCGGCGGTTCCCCGCCTGGAGCTGTTCGTAGGCGCGCACGATCCGGTCGGCGTCGGCGCGCGCGTCCTTGGGCGCCGCGGCCGCGATCGCGCGCGAGAACTCGAGGTGCTCGGCGACGCTGAGCTCGTGTGAGCTCACGGCGTCGTCGTACTTGCCCGCGGCCTTGCAGAACGCCACCGACGGTCGGGGCAGCTTCGAGGCGACGTCCTCGTTGCCGTCGCTCGGGCCACCGACGAGCGTCGCGACGGTGGCGAGCGCTACCAGACCCAGGACCCACAGCGCGACTCGCATCGCGACAAGTGTGCAACGCTGCGGCACCGAACGCCGAGTCGGCCAGGGAGTACGGGTGTCGTCCGATCCGCAGGGGTTTCGAGCGCTGGCCCCGTTCTTCGCGGCCTTTCTCGGCCTCGGAGTCGGGCTCAGCTTCTTCGGTCCCGCGCTCCCGACGCTGCGGGACCAGACCGGGTCGACGATCGGGCAGATCGGCCTGGTGTTCGCCGCGCAGTCGGTGGGCGGGCTCCTCGGCTCGATCGCCGCCGGACGCCTCTACCGGCGGTTCGGCGGCCCGCACCTGATCGCGGTCGCGGTGTTCGCGCTGGCGGCGTCGCTCGCGCTCACCGCGCTCGCGACCGAGCTCGTCGTCGTGATCGCGCTCGGTGCGGTGTTGGGGCTCGGCGCCGGGACCATGGACGTCGGCGCGAACACGTACCTGCCGACGGTGGTCGCGCCCGGTGCGCTCGTCTCGTCGATGAACGCGCTCCACATGGGCTTCGCGATCGGTGCGGTCGCGACGCCGTTGCTGATCGGGCTGTCGATCGCGCTCACCGACGGGCTCGGGCTCGCGTGCGCGGTCTTCGGTGGGGTCCTCGCGCTGCTCGGCGTCGTGCTCTGGCGGCGTGACCGCGCCACCGCGGCGGCCCACGCGGCGGCCCAGCACGAGGAGGCGGGTCCGAGCCCGGCGGCGTGGCGGCTCGCGCTCGTCGCGCTGTTCTTCGGGCTCTACGTCGGCCTCGAGGTGTGCTTCGCAGGGTGGATCGCGACCTATGCCGACGAGCTCGGCCTCGGCGCCGGATGGCCGACGATCCTCACGACCGTGTTCTGGGCCGGCTTCCTCGTCGGCCGGCTGCTCATGGTCTGGCGCGGTGACCGGTTCCCGACCGGACGCGTGCTCTGGGCGAGCGTCGTGACGTCGACGATGCTCGCAGCCCTGATCGCAGTGCTGGGCACGCACGCCGCCGCCGTGGCGCTGGCGTCGGCGCTGTTCGGCATCGTGATCGCTCCGCAGTTCCCGACGATGCTGGCCCATCTCCACCGGGTCGTGCCGCTGACGGGCACCGTGACGGCGTGGTGCATCGCTGGCTCCGCGGTCGGCGGCCTGCTGCTCGCCGCGCTCCTCGGTGCGCTGCTCGACTCGGTCGGCGCCGCCGCGCTGCCCTGGACCGTGGCCGCGGCGGCGGTCGCGAGCGGGCTTGCGTTGGCGCTCGTCGACCGCTTCACGCTCGGCGGCCCGCCGCTGCGACCCGAGTCGGCGGCGATCGCGGGCGCAGCGTCGGTGTGAGGGAGTTACCCTCGGTCGATGCGCAGCAGGCGGTCACGGCGAGCAGGCCCGGCGTTCCGCTACTCGGCATGGGACGGCTCGCAGGTCGGGTTCGACCTCGACGCCGACGCGCTGCTCGACGAGATGGCCGACGAGCTCCTCTACCACGGCGATCTCAACGCCGCGCTGCGCCGCATGCTCCAGCAGGGCTTCCGCGACCGCAACGGCGAGCAGCTGATGGGGATGCGCGAGATGCTCGAGCGCCTGCGCCGACGCCGGCAGGAGGAGCTGGAGCAGCGTGACCTCGGCGGCATCTACGAGGAGATCGCCGAACAGCTCGACGAGGTGATCGACCAGGAACGTGCCGGCATGGACCGGCGGATCCAGGACGCGCGCCAGTCCGGAGACGCGCGGCGCCAGGAGATCGTCGAGAACCTCGCACAGGAGCGCGGCCTCGAGCTCGAGCTCATGCCCGACGACCTCGCGGGCAAGGTGGCGTCGCTCCAGCGCTACGACTTCATGGACGACGCGGCCCGCGCCCGCTTCGAGGAGCTCATGGACCAGCTGCGCGACCAGCTGATGCAGAGCTACTTCAACCAGATGTCCGAGGGCATGCAGAACATGACG
>CAZXCB010000211.1:0-285 GCA_964639075.1 uncultured Bifidobacteriaceae bacterium
GACCCACGCGGCAACCTGGAAGCGCTGTGCGACGGCCCGGATGCGCACCCGGGCCGCCTCGGGGTCCGGGTCGTCGGCCGCGGGTCGCAGCGCGGGGATGATCACGCCGAGGGAGATCTGCCCGCCGACCCACACCGTCGCCGCAAGGACGTGGAGGAACAGCCGGACCGTCGCCGCGGTGATCGGCAGCATCAGCGGGACGAGTGCACGAGGTCGGCGAGGACCTGGGCGGCCGAGATCGAGCGATCGTCGGCCGGGATGAGCTCGCGCAGCTCGCGCGGCGGC
>CAZXCB010000211.1:295-6111 GCA_964639075.1 uncultured Bifidobacteriaceae bacterium
GAAGTACTCGTCCTCGTCGGTCACGTGGACGGGCTCGACGCCCTCCGTGGGTGCGAGGGCGTCGACGACCGCCGTCACGATGTCCTCCGGCGCGCTCGCCCCGGCGGTGACGCCGACGATCTCCGCGTCACCGAGGGTGTCCAGGTCCAGCTCCTCGGGACCGTCGATGCGCAGGACCCGAGCGCAGCCGGCCGCCTCGGCCACCTTGGCGAGCGCGATCGTGTTCGACGAGTTCGCACTCCCGATCACCACGACCGCGTCGGCGCGCGCGGCGATGGCCGAGAGTGCCGACTGCCGGTTCGTCGTCGCGAAGCACAGGTCGTTGCGGGTCGCGGTCCACAACGCCGGGAACTGCTCGCGAGCGGAGTCGGCGATCCCCTCCCAGTCGTGGACCGCCAGCGTCGTCTGGGCCAGCAACGCGACCTTCTCGGGATCCGCGACCCGGCCGACCGCCGCCGGCAGGTCGCCGTCGTGCTCGACGAGGCGGATCGCGCCCGGAGCGACCGCGAGCGTGCCGACGGCCTCGTCGTGCCCGGCATGGCCGACGTAGAGGATCGTGTAGCCCTTCTCGGCGCGCACCCGCGCCTCGTGGTGCACCTTGGTCACGAGCGGGCACACGGCGTTGACGACGAACCGGTCCCGGTCCCGGGCCGCGGCGACGATCTCGGGGGCCGAGCCGTGGGCCGACAGCATGAGCGGCGCGCCTGCGGGCACGTCGTCGATGTCGTCCACGAAGATCACCCCGAGGTCCTCGAAGCGCTCGACGATCAGCCGGTTGTGGACGATCTCGTGGTAGCAGTAGATCGGCGCGGGGAAGAGGCGCACCATCCACGCGAGGGCCTTGATCGCCATCTCCACTCCCGCACAGAAGCCGCGCGGCTCGGCGAGGAGCACCTTGCGAATCGGCACGCCGCAAGGGTAACTCTGGAGCTCCGCGCCCGTAGACTCACGGGATGCCCGCAGCACGCGTCGTTGCCGTCGCGCCCGGAAGCCCGGCCGACCTCGCCGGAGTGCACGTGGGAGACGAGGTCGTCGCGGTCAACGGCGAGGCGGTGCGCGACGTCATCCGCTACCACGTGCAGGCCGACGAGCCCGAGGTCGCGCTGCGGCTGCGTCGGGGTGACGCGGACCTCCCCGTCGCGGTGCACAAGGCCCCGGGTGCGCCGCTCGGCGTGGAGCTCTCGACGCCGGTGTTCGACCGGGTGCGCACGTGCGACAACCACTGCCCGTTCTGCTTCATCCACCAGCTGCCCAAGGGCATGCGGCGCAGCCTCTACCTCAAGGACGACGACTACCGGCTCTCACACCTCTACGGGAACTTCACGACGCTGACCCGGTTCACCGAGGCGGACCTCGAGCGGGTGGTCACCGAGGGCCTCGGACCGCTCTACGTGTCGATCCACGCGACCGACCCGGACCTGCGCGTCCGCCTGTTGCGCAACCGTCGGGGCGCGACGAGCCTCCGCTGGCTCGAGCTCCTCCTCGACGCCGGCGTCACCGTGCACGGCCAGGTGGTCGTGTGTCCGGGCGTCAACGACGGCGCCGCGTTCGACGACACCATGCTCGGTGTGCTCGACCGCTTCCCGGCGCTCGCGTCGGTCGGCGCGGTGCCGCTCGGGGTGTCGGCCCACAACACCGAGTTGGAGATGCGACCGCACACGAGCGCGGAGGCGACCGCCACGCTCGACGCGATCGCGGGGTGGCAGCAGACGTTCCTCGCCGCGCTCGGTCACCGGATGGTCTTCGCGGCGGACGAGTACTTCCTCATGGCGGGTCGCGCGTTCCCTGCCGCGGAGGAGTACGAGGGCTTCGCGCAGCACGAGAACGGGATCGGCATGGCCCGGACGTTCGCCGGCGAGGTCGCGGCGGCGATCGCGGGGGTCGAGCACGAGGTCACGGGCGTGCGGCACGGCTTCTTCACCTGGGTCGACGGCGCGCCGCCCGCGGGCTACCGCGCACTGCGCACCGACGCGCTCGCGGTGGCCGACGCGCGCCGGACCGGGCCGATCGCGATCGTCACCGGCGACTACGGCGCGGCGGTGCTCGAGCCACACGTCGCGGCGCTCGCGGAGGCCGCGGGGGAGCCGGTCGAGCTCCTGCCCGTCGCCAACGCGTTCTTCGGCGGCAACATCGCGGTCACGGGGCTGCTCACCGGTGTCGACGTCGCGCGCGCGATCGCCGGCGTGCCCGCCACCACCCGGGTGCTTCTGCCCGACGTCGTGCTCAGCCAGGACCGCTTCCTCGACGGCTCACGGGTGCAGGACCTCCCGCGCCCGGTCGAGGTCGTGCCCACCGACGGCGGGGCGCTCGTCGCGGCGGTGCGACCGGCGGGCCGGGCGGCGGCCTGATGGCCGGGACGGTGGAGCGCTCGCACCGCGGCCTGCCCGTCGTCGCCGTGGTCGGGCGACCCAACGTCGGCAAGTCGACGCTGGTCAACCGGTTCGTCGGCCGCCGCGAAGCCATCGTCGAGGAGAAGCCGGGCGTCACGCGTGACCGCAAGGAGCTGATCGCGGAGTGGAACGGGCGCGCGTTCCGGATCGTGGACACGGGCGGGTGGATCGCGAGCGACGAGCCCCTCGCGAAGCAGGTGAGCCTGCAGGCCGAGCGCGCGATCCGCGAAGCCGACGTCGTGCTGCTCGTGGTCGACGTCACCGTCGGCGCGAGCGAGGAGGACGCACAGGTCGCGCGGATCCTCCAGCGCGCCGACACGCCGGTGCTGCTCGTCGCGAACAAGGCCGACGACGATCGGCGCGAGAACGAGATCTGGCCGCTCGCCAAGCTCGGGCTCGGTGATCCGCATCCGGTGTCCGCGATCCACGGGCGGGGGAGCGGCGACCTGCTCGACGCGCTCGCCGCGGTGCTGCCGCCGGAGGCCGAGGCCACCGGCGTCGACGAGGACGAAGGCGACCGACCGTTCTCGATCGCGATCGTCGGCCGCCCGAACGTCGGCAAGTCGACGCTGTTCAACCGGCTCGTCGGTGACGACCGCTCGGTCGTGCACGACATGCCCGGCACGACGCGCGACACGATCGACACGCTCGTGGAGACCGAGAACGGCGTGTTGCGCTTCGTCGACACCGCCGGCATGCGCCGCCGCAGCAAGGTCGACGAGCCGACGGAGTACTACTCGGTGCTGCGCGCCCTGGACGCGGTCGACCGCGCCGACGCGGCGCTGCTCGTGATCGACGCGACCGAGGGCGTCTCGCACCAGGACCAGCGGCTCGCCGAACGCATCGACGGCGCCGGCGTCGCCATCGTCATCGTGCTGAACAAGTGGGACCTCGTGGCCACCGAGGACCGCGAGCAGATCAAGGTCGACGTCGCCGACCGCCTCGGGTTCCTCGGCTACGCCCCGGTGCTGCAGGTCTCCGCGCTCACCGGCCGCAACCTCAAGCACCTGCTGCCCGCGCTGAGCGAGGCCGAGACGGCGTACCACCGGCGCATCCCGACCGGGAGGCTGAACGCGGTGATCCGCGACGCGCAGCAGCGCCACCCGCCGCCGCTCGACCGCAAGCACCGCCCGCGCATCCTCTACGCCACGCAGGGCGCGGCCGATCCGCCGACGTTCACGCTGTTCGCCACGCGCACGCTCCCGCCGACGTACCTGCGCTACATCGAGCGGATGATCCGCGAGGCGTTCGATCTCGGTCCCACGCCGATCAAGCTCCGCGTCCGCCGGCGCCAGGATTGAGGCGGCGACGGGCGGGGCGGGTTCGGCCCGGTCGGCCGGTAGCCTCACCCGGATGTCCGCGTGGCCGAACGCCGTCGAGATCGGGGAGGTGGGTCCCCGCGACGGGCTGCAGAACGAGGCGCCGGTGCCGGTGGCCGACCGGATCCGCCTGATCGACGCGCTCAGCGCGACCGGCCTGCGCCGGATCGAGGCGGTCTCGTTCGTCTCCCCGAAGGCGATCCCGCCGATGGCGGGTGCGGCAGACGTGATGGCCGGGATCACCCGCGTACCCGGCGTGGTCTTCCGGGCGCTCGTGCCGAACGTGAAGGGGGCGGAGCTCGCGGTCGCGGCCGCGGTCGACGAGATCGAGGTCGTGGTGAGCGCGAGCGAGACCCACAACCGCAAGAACGTGAACCGGTCGGTCCCCGACTCGGTGGCCGCGGCCGCGGACCTGACCGTGCTCGCACACGGCGCCGGCACGCCGGTGGAGGGCATCGTGTCGACCGCGTTCGGGTGTCCCTACGAGGGCGACGTGCCCGAGGCGCGGGTCGCCGCGATCGCGGCGCAGCTGCGTGACGGAGGTGTGGACCGCGTGAGCTTCGGCGACACCACCGGGATGGCGACGCCGCGGCGCGTGCACACGCTGCTCGACGCGCTCGAGGGGGCGGGGATCGCGGCGTCCGACGTGTCGCTGCACTTCCACAACACCCGCGGCACCGGCCTCGCGAACGTGCTGGCTGCGCTGGAGCGTGGCGTGACGCGGTTCGACGCGTCGATCGGCGGTCTCGGGGGTTGCCCGTACGCGCCGGGCGCGACCGGGAACATCGTGACGGAGGATCTCGTACACATGCTCGACGACATGCGGATCGCGACCGGTGTCGACCTCGGTGCGCTCATCGCGTGCGCACACCTGGCGCAGGACATCGTCGGCCGTGATCTGCCCGGCCAGGTGATGCGCGCCGGTCCCCGCACGCAGACCGTGGAGGCGAACGCGTGAGCGAGGTCCCAGTGGGGCCGAGGCCTCGGCGGCCCCACGGCGCGGGGCCCGACCGGCCCGGCCCGAAGGGCCGTGAAGGGGAGAGATGACCGACCAGCCGGAGATCCACAAGCGGCGCGAGCGGGCGCTCGCGGGGAACCTCGAGAAGGACCGCGAGAAGCTCGCGGCCGCGAACAAGCTGTTCGTGCGCGACCGGCTCGCGCTGCTGCTCGACGAAGGCTCGTTCGTGGAGGACGCGTTGCTCGCGAACGCGCTCGCCGACGACCTGCCCGCCGACGGCGTCGTCACCGGTGTGGGCCGGATCGACGGTCGACCGGTCTGCGTGATGGCGAACGACCCGACGGTGAAGGCGGGCTCCTGGGGCGCGCGGACCGTCGAGAAGATCGTGCGCCTCACCGAGACGGCCCTGGCCCACGAGCTGCCGGTCGTCTACCTCGTGGACTCCGCGGGCGCGCGCATCACCGACCAGGTCGAGCTGTTCCCCGGCCGGCGCGGCGCGGGACGGATCTTCGCCAACCAGGTGCGGCTCTCGGGTCGCGTGCCGCAGGTGTGCTGCCTCTTCGGGCCGTCGGCCGCGGGCGGCGCGTACATCCCCGCGTTCTGCGACGTCGTGTTCATGGTCGAGGGCAACGCCTCGATGTACCTCGGATCGCCGCGGATGGCGGCGGAGGTCATCGGTGAGGAGGTCACCCTCGACGAGATGGGTGGGGCGCGCATGCACGCGACCGTCAGCGGGTGCGGCGACAACCTCGTGGCCGACGACGCCCATGCGATCGCGTCCGCCCGGCGCTGGCTCTCGTACCTGCCGACGTCGTGGCGCACCGACCCGCCGGCACTCGACGGCGTCGCGCCGACCGCCGGCGCGAAGCCAATCGCCTCGGTGGTGCCGGTGGAGGAGCGCCGCGCGTACGACATCCGCCGGGTGATCGCCGCGCTCGTCGACGACGGCACGTTCTTCGAGCTCAAGCCGCTGTTCGCGAAGGAGCTCGTCACCGGCTTCGCCCGCCTCGACGGACAGGCCGTCGGCATCGTGGCCAACAACCCGATGCACCTCGGCGGCGTGCTGTTCAGCGACAGCGCCGACAAGGCCGCGCGCTTCATCTGGCTGTGCGACGCGTTCAACGTGCCGCTGCTGTTCCTCGCCGACGT
>CAZXCB010000212.1:0-6107 GCA_964639075.1 uncultured Bifidobacteriaceae bacterium
CACCGGCGGCGAGGCCGGGCGCGGCCGCGGTCGCCGCGCCGGCGGCCGCACCGGGCGCGGCGGCGGTCGGGGTCACGGCGGCCACGGCGATGGCGCCGGTCGCGAGGGTCAGGGTGATGGTGAGGGCGGAGGTGATGGCGGTTCGACTCGGCATGGCTGCACCTCGGTGACGGCGGCGACTCATCACCTATCGGCAGGATCGGCCGCGGCGCTGAACCCAGCGGAACCCCAAGAAACGGCCAAGTCGCCCGGAGCGGCGCTCAGCCGTCGGCCGGCGTGTTCGCCAGGACCCGGGCGAGCCGGGCCGCGAGCTCGGGCTCGTCGCCGCCGGTGACCGTGACGTGCCCGACCTTGCGACCCGGCCGAGGCGACTTCCCGTAGGCGTGGAGGTGCGCGCCCGGGATCACGAGGACCGCGCCCGGATCGGGGAGCGCGCCGACGCAGTTCACCATCGCACTGGGACCGGTGGCCGCGGTGTCGCCGAGCGGCCACCCGAGGACGGCCCGCACGTGGTTCTCGAACTGGCTCGTGACCGCGGCCTCGATGGTCCAGTGGCCCGAGTTGTGGACCCGCGGTGCCAGCTCGTTCGCGAGGAGCTCGCCGCCCACGTCGAACAGCTCGATGGCGAGGACGCCGACGTAGTCCCAGTGCTCGAGGAGCTCGCGCGCGTAGCCCTCGGCGACGGTCTGCTGCGACGCCGAGACGTCCGGTGCCGGCGCACGCGACACGCGCAGGATCCCGCCGCGGTGCTCGTTCTCGACGAGCGGCCAGGCCCTGACGTCGCCGTCGACGCCGCGGACTGCGAGGATCGACAGCTCGCGGTCGAACGGCACGCGGCGCTCGAGCACGAGCGGCGCGCCGGGGCCGATCGTCGCCCAGGCCGCGTCCGCGTCCCCGGGTCCGTCGAGCGCATGCTGGCCCTTGCCGTCGTAGCCGCCGCGACACGTCTTGAGGATCGCCGGCGTACCGATGGTCTCGATCGCGGCGTCGAGCGCCGCGCGATCGGTGACGGCCGCGTGCTCGGCCACCGGGATGCCGACCTCGGCGAACAACGCCTTCTCCCGCAGCCGGTCCTGGGCAACGTCGAGCGCATCCGTCGGGGGCCGCACGAGCACCCCCTCGACTTCGAGCGCGCGTACCGGACCGGCCGGCACCCCCTCCCACTCGTAGGTGGCGACGACCGCATCGGCAGTGACCGCTCGCAGTGCCACGGGATCGTCGAGCGCGCCGACGGTGAGCGCGCCGACCGCGCCGGCGGGCGCGCCCGCGACCGGGTCGAGGCTGCGCACGTCGACGCCGAGTGGGATCGCGGCGAGCGCGAGCATGCGGCCGAGTTGACCGCCGCCGAGCACGGCGAGCGTCGTCACCGGGTGCGAACGGGTGTCGTCACGCGAGGAGTTGGAGCGTCGGGCGCATCGGGTAGCCGTCGAGGCGGGCGACGATCCGGTCCCAGAAGCCCGTGCGCGCCCCCTGGTACCGCTCCGCGTGGTGGTTGTAGTCGGCCAGCACGTTCGGTGCGGGCCGGGTCTTCACGAACGCGTCGATCGCGGCGCCCAGCGCCGCGATCTTGAGCAGGCGCGGGGTGTGGGCCAGCGCGTCGGCCCGGGCCGCGAGCGCCTCGAGCCGGTTCGCGGTCGCGACCTGATCCTCGGCATCTGTGCCCGTGCTCACGATCTTCCAGTGGTCGAGCGTGCGGCCGAGCGCGAGGGTCACCGAACGTTGGTCGAGCCCGGCCGCGACCATCGCCGCGTGGACGCCGGCGAGGGACCGGTACCGCAGGTCGAGTTGGGCGACGAGCGGCTTCCACGTGCGGTCGACCGACTCCGCGTCGTCGCGGAGCCCGGGGCGCACCGTCACGACCAGGACCACGAGTCCGGCGACGACGAGCACGACGAGGGCCACGACGAGGCGGCGGACACGATCCATGAGCCCCTTCACGATAGGGGTCGAAGGCCGCGAAGCCGTGCACCGTCGGCCCGGAGGGCGAAGGGCCCGAGCGGCCCGTGAACGAAGTGAACAGGAGCGGGAGGATCGGGGTCCGGTAGCGTCGGGGTGATGGCTCCCCACCGAGCCGTGGTCGTGGCGATCGTCCTCGCCGCCGCCTCGTTCGGGGGGTGGTGGCTCGGCCGGCAGGACCCCGGCGTCACCGCAGACACCACCGTTCCCGGCGCGAGCCGGTTCCCGGCCGTGATCACCGGCACCCTCGACGGCGACACCGCGCACGTCCGGACCACCCGCGGCGCCGACACCGTGCGACTCCTCGGCGTCAACACCCCGGAGACCCATCATCCGACCAAGGGGGTGGAGTGCTTCGGTCCCGAAGCCGCCGCGTTCACCGAGCGCGCGCTCACGGCCCGGCGCGTGACGCTCGAGCTCGACGTGGAGCACCGCGACCGCTACGGGCGGCTGCTCGCCTACGTCGAGCTCGACGGTCGACGGTTCAACGACGTGCTGCTGCGCCAGGGCTACGCCCGGCTGCTGGTGATCCCCCCGAACGGTGCGTACGGCCGCACGATGCTCGAAGCCGAGCTCGCGGCGCGCCACGCTCGGCGCGGGCTCTGGGGCGCGTGCTGAGCGACAGCGCTCAGGCGAGCGACGCGATGACGTCGTCGGTCACCTCCGGAGGGCACTCCGGGTGCAGGTACACCGCGCGGAGCACGCGCTCGCCGTGGTGGGTGGAGGGCAGGACGAACGCGCGCTGGTCGCGCAGCATCGCCGCGGACCACGCCTGGTACTCCAGGTCGGTCCATCCCGTTCGGCGGAACACGACGACGGTCAGCTCGGGGTCGAGGACCAGCTCGAGATGGGGCGCGGCGTCGATGCGCGCCGCGGCGTCCCGTGCGATCGTGAGGGTGCGTTCGATCGCGGCGCGGTACGCGTCGGTGCCGTGGACCGCCAGCGAGAACCAGAACGGCAACCCGCGCGCGCGACGGGTGAGGTGGTACGCGTAGTCGGCCGGGTCCCACGCCTCGACCTCGCGCACCGGATCGAGGTACGCCGCGTGCTGCGCGTGGGCGTGGCGGGCCTGCGCGGGGTCGCGGTAGATGAGCGCCGCACAGTCGTACGGTGCGAACAGCCACTTGTGCGGGTCGACGACGAACGAGTCGGCGAGCTCGATGCCGGCGTAGCGATCGCGCACGCTCGCGGCGGCGAGTCCGGCGAGACCGTACGCCCCGTCGACGTGCATCCAGACGTCACGTTCGTGGGCGATCGTCGCGACGCCCGCGAGATCGTCGACGGTGCCGGTGTTGGTGGTCCCCGCGGTGGCGACGACGGCGCAGACCGACTCGGCGTGCTGGTCGGCGTCGAGCGCGGCGCGCAGCTCGGCGCCGGTCAAACGGTCGTCGTGTCCCGTGGTGACGACGAGGGGCTCGATGTCGAGGATGCGCAGCGTGTTGACGAGCGACGAGTGCGCGGTGTCGGCGAGCGCGACCCGCCAGCGGGGTGGGCGTTGGCGACGCGACGCGGCTTCGGTTCGGGCGGTCACCAGGGCGGAGAGGTTCCCGGCCGACCCACCGGAGACGAAGCACCCGCCGGCCGCGCTCGGCATCCCGGCGAGGTCGGCGAGCCACCGCAACGCCTGGTTCTCGGCGTAGATGACGCCCGACGCCTCGAGCCAGTCCGACGCGCAGATCGAGGTCGATGCGACGACCATGTCGAAGAGCTGGCTCGCCTTGGTCGGCGCGCCGGGGATGAACGACAAGAACGCCGGGTGGTCGCTGGCGATGCAGGCCGGCGCGAGCGTGTCCCGGAACCAGCCCACGACGGTCTCCGGGTCGGTGCCGGCGGCCGTGATCGTCGGGCCGACCTCGGCCTCGAGCTCGTGGAGACCCCGCGGCGCGCCGAGCGCCGGCGGATCGACGCGCAGCCGGGCGAGCGCGTCGTCGAGGCAGAGCCGCGCGAGGTGCTCGGCCGCGGCGTCGTAGGAGTGCATCAGCGGCGACGGTACTCGGGCCCTGCGCCGGCGCCGTTCAGTCGGCGCGCGGGTGGCGACCGACGAGCTCGAGCACCGCGGCGCCGTAGCGGTCGAGCTTCACCGGGCCGACGCCGGGGAGTGCGAGGAGCTCGGCCGGGCTCGACGGCCGTGCGCCCGCGACGGTCCGGAGGACCTTGTTGTCGAACACCACGTAGGCGGGCACGCCGGTCGCGCGTGCGACGTCGAGGCGCCACGCGACGAGTGCGTCGTACAGCGGCCGGTCCGCGGGCGCGAGCTCCTCTTCGGCGAGCGAGGCGAGCCGGGCCCGCGCTTCACGCGCGCCGCGACGATTCGTGTCGGGGCTCGGTGGCGGCTCGGTTTCGCCCGTGATCGCACGTCGGATCTCCGCGAGATACGGGCTCGCGGTCCGAGTGCTCGTGCGGTCGCCGCGGTCGCGGGCACCCGCCCACGACACGTGCAGGCCGCGCACCGCTCGGCTCAGGGCGACGTAGAGCAGCCGCCGCTCCTCGGCGAGCGCGGCCGGGTCGCCGTGCGCGTGCGAGATGGGCACGAGGCCGCGTTCGAGCCCGGTGACGCACACGGTGTCCCACTCCAGACCCTTCGCACGGTGGAACGTGAGCAGGTCGACCGCGTCGGCCGCGACGCCGCCGTCGTCGTGGCCTCGCAGCGAGGTGCGCAGGAATTCGAGGAACTCGACGACGGTGCCGCGCCCGCTCGTGACCGCGAGGTACTCGTGGCCGAGCCGGGCGACGGCCTCGCGGTGCGTGCGGGTCGACTCGGACTGCCCCTCCGCGTCCATGACGAGGTCGGCCAGGTGCTGGGTGAGCTCGAGCTGCGGTCGCTCGTTCGCGGCCGTGCGCAGCGCGTCGAGTGCGGCCTGCACCTCGGGACGGTCGAGGAAGGCGCGGTCACCGCGGACGCGGAACGGGATCCCGGCCCGCGCCAGCGCCTCCTCGAACACCGCCGACTGGGCGTTGACCCGGTACAGGACCGCGAGGTCCGACCATCGCCGGCCCTCGGAATGCGCGGCGCGCAGGCGATCGGCCACGCCCAGCGCCTCGGCGTCGCCGTCGCCGTACTTCGTCACCGTGGGCTCGGGGCCAGGGGGACAGGCCGCCCGCACCGCGCCCTGCGAGCTCGCAGGCAGGACCGCCCGGGCGGCGCGCACGATCTCGGGGGTGGAGCGGTAGTTCACCTCGAGGCGCACGGTGACGGCGCCCGGGAAGTGGTCTGCGACTCGGTCGAGGTAGCGCGAGTCCGCGCCGGCGAAGGAGTAGATCGCCTGGTCCGGGTCGCCGACGACGCAGAGGTCGGACCGGTCGCCGAGCCAGGCCGAGAGCAATCGGAGCTGGGCGCGGCTGACGTCCTGGAACTCGTCGACGAAGACGTGCCGGAACCGCCAACGCTGGGTGGCGGCGAACTCGGCGTCGTCCTCGAGCGCCTGCGCGGTGAGGCGGACGAGGTCGTCGAAGTCGATGAGGCCCCGCCTGCGCTTCTCCTCCTGGTAGCGCCGGTAGACGTCCGCGACGCGGTCGAGCGCGAGCGCGGGGGAGCGCCCGGCGCGTTCGGCTGCCGCCGCGTACGCGCTCGGCCCTGCGAGCTGGGCCTGCGCCCATTCGATCTCGCCGGCGACCTCGTTGATCGCGACCGTGAGCTGCGTTCCCCGCTGGCCGCGCAGCAGCGGTCCCAGGACGCGCGCCTTGCGGTCGAGCAGCTCGGGGAGCTGCTTGCCGCGGTGCTCGGAGTACGCGCGGAGCTGCGCGAGCGCGACCGCGTGGAACGTGCCCGCGGTGAGCTCGTCGCGTGCGCCGAGGCGCTGCAGCCGCGTGCGGAGCTCACCCGCGGCCTTGCGCGTGAACGTGAGGGCGAGCACGTGCGGGAGGTCGATGGCCTCGGTCGCTCCCTGCCACGCGATCCGACGGGTCAGGACCCGCGTCTTGCCGGACCCGGCCGGCGCGAGGATCGCCAGCGGCCGCGACGGCTCGAGGACCGCGCGGCGCTGCGACTCGTCGAGATCGGCGATGAGGCGGTCGGCGTCGACGCCCACCGCCACGGTGTCCGGCATCCCCTGCAAGCTACCCACCCCCTGAGACATCACATCGGCGTCTCGGCTCGGTCGCGCGGACCGTGGCCGTGTTGAGACGCTCCGACGCGGCTCGCCCTCCGCTCG
>CAZXCB010000213.1:0-6095 GCA_964639075.1 uncultured Bifidobacteriaceae bacterium
CCAACGAGGATCTCGTCCAGGACGGCTGGACCGACATCTTCCGCAACCTGATGGGTCCTGCGGTGAAGGACGCTGGCAGGAAGCTTGGCCGACGCCTCACCAAGGAAGAGCGCGCAGACCTCCTGGAGCTTGCCGACTACCGCAAGATGAACCAGATCCGCGCCCGCGTGGATTCGATCGTCAAGGACGAAGCGACAGCGCAGGCGCTCAAGCCCTGGTATCGCCAGTTCTGCAAGCGCCCCTGCTTCCACGACGAGTACCTCCAGGCGTACAACATGCCGAACGTGCACCTCGTGGACACGAACGGCCGCGGCGTGGACCGCATCGACGAGACCGGCGTGTGGGTCGGCGACACCCATTACGAGCTCGACTGCCTGATCTTCGCGTCGGGGTTCGAGGTCGGGACCAGCTACGCGCGACGGTCCGGCTTCGAGACCGTCGGCCGCGACGGCGTCGCGCTGTCGGAGCGTTGGGCCGACGGCATGCGGACGCTCCATGGTGTCCACGTCCACGACTTCCCGAACCTGTTCGTGATCGGCCTGAGCCAGGCCGCGAACCTCATCTCGAACATCACGAGCAACCTCGTCGACAGCGGGCGAACGATCGCGACCGTCGTCGCGCATGCGCTCGAGGTCGGCGCCGACGAGGTCGAGGTCACGGCCGAGGCCGAGGACGCCTGGGTGACGATGCTCGAAGACAACCCGCGGGCGTTCGGCGGCAACCCCGACTGCACGCCGGGCTACTACAACAACGAAGGCCAGGAGATCAGCCGCGCCAGCTGGCTGAACGCGAGCGGCTACCCGTTCGGGCCGGTCGCCTACTTCGACTACATCGACCAGTGGCGGCGCGCCGGTGAGTTCACCGGACTCGAGTTCCGCTCCCGCTGAACGCCGGCGCGGTCAGTCGCGGCGGCTCGCCACGAACACGGGGATGATCCGCTCCGTGTTCGCCTGATACTCCGCGTAGGGCGGGTATGCGGCGACCGCGCGCTCCCACCACTCGGCGCGCTCCTCGCCATCGACCCGACGGACCACGGCGTCGAACGGCTCCGGCCCGTCCTGAATGGCGACGGCGGTCGGGTCCGCCACGAGGTTGTGGTACCAGACCGGGTGCTTCGGCGCGCCGCCCATGGACGCCACCAGCGCGTACTCGCCGTCGTGCTCGACCCGCATCAGCGCGGTCTTGCGGATCTTGCCCGACTTGTTGCCGCGTGTGGTGACGATGATGATCGGCCACCCCGTGTCGCCCAGCGTGTTCGCCTCGCGGCCGCCGGTGCGCTCGTAGGTCTCGACCTGCTCGCGGACCCAGTCCCAGGGGCTCGGCTCGTACTCACCGTCCAGTGCCATGCACGCGAGCATGACACAGCCCGATCACGCGGGTTCGAGGCCCACGAGGTCGGCGAGCTGCTCCATCGAGCGCAGCCAGTCGTCGAGGTCGGCCCGCCAGGGCGCACACACCACGTGCTCCACGCCCGCGTCGGCGTACTCGTCGCACTCGCGCCGGATGCGGTCGTGCTCCATCCCCCCGGGATCCCATCCCGTGCGCAGCGAGATCACGAACTCGGGCTCGGGTCGGTCGCGGCGCAGACGCTCGACGGGATCGCGCGCCTCCTCCGGCGTGACGCCGATCAGCTGGAATCCGTCGCCGCGCTCGACCGCGCGGCGATACGCGGCCTCGACGCCGCCGCCCACCCACACCGGGATCGGATGGGCCGGACGCGGCAGGACCCGGACGTCGGCGAACTCGTAGAACTCGCCGTGGAACGTGGCGGGATCGTCACACCACACGGTCCGCAGCAGATCGATGATCTCGTCGGTGCGTCGACCGCGATCGTGGAACGACTGGCCGAGGGCGACGAACTCGGCCTCGCTCCAACCCACGCCGGCCGCGATCGTCACGCGGCCGCCGCTCAGGGCGTCGAGACTCGCGAGCGCGTTCGCGAGCCAGAGCGGGTTGTGGTGGGGCAGCACCAGGACGCTCGTGCCGAGCCCGACCCGCTCGGTGACCGCCGCCGCCCACGTGAGCGTCAGCAGCGGGTCGTACAAGTACGGCGACGGGTACGGCTGCGCAGCCGGGTGCACGACGTGGTCGCTCACCCAGACGTCTCCGAACCCGAGCTCCTCGGCGTGGCGGGCCGCCCGCGTGATCGCCTCGGGTCCCGCGACCCGCCCGTACTGCGGGAGATGCGAGCCGAGGCGCATCAACGGGCGGGCGTGGGACCCGGGCCCGTCACTCGGTGCCGTCCTTGCAGATGCTGGTCCGGCTCCCGACCTTGGTGACGTCCTTGATCGTGTTGTAGGTGCCGTCGTCGCACGTGACCGCGGAGCTGAGGTGCGCGTACACGCCTTCCGGGCTCTCGTAGCCGGGCACGGTCCACACGTGCAGCAGGTACTGCGTCTTCTTGATGAGCGAGCCGCCGACGGCGTCGCACTCCTTCTTGGTGGCACCGTGGTCGGCACCGAGCGGCGAGTCGATCCCGGTCGGGGTCGCTTTGATGCAGATGTCGCGGTGCACGTGCCAGGTGTCGTTCGGTCCGGCGAAGCCCTCGGGGTCCTTCACCGGGGTCATGTAGAACAGCCCCGCGATGCGCGAATCGGGATGCGTGCCGTCGTAGATCCAAGCGAGCGGCTGGCTGATCGCGGCATCGGTCATCTTCCCGTCGGGTGAGCCGCCCGCGCCCGCGTAGTTGATGTAGTGCGCGCCGAGCCCGGGTGAGAACGGCCCCGCGCGGTGGAGCCCGGCCGCCTCTGCATCCGCGACCGTCGGGTACCGCAGCGCCGTCTGCCGGGTGAGCTCCATCTGGCGGGCGAGCACCGGGCGGTCCGCCTTCGCGACCGCCTGCGTGAAGTCGTGGCCGTGCTGCTCGCCGTTGGCGAGCTTCGCGAAGCCGCGGTCGTCGACAGCCGTCTCCATCGCGGCCATCTCGGCCGCGGTCATCCCCGCCATCGAGTGCTTCTTCGCGTGCTTGTGCGCGTTGTCACCGTGCGCCCGAACCGCGCCCTGGGCCTGCGTGGTGTCCGACGAGCATGCGCCGAGCGCCATCACTCCGACCGCGCCGAGCGCGACGGCGAGCATCCTGACCTTCATGAGATCCTCCCCCGGGATCGCGTCGCACCACGGCGACACGTCGCCACGGTAGTGCGACCGCGGGTGCCCCCGACACCCGGCGCCTCACCGGCTCGGGTCGAGCGCCGGTCGTGCCCCGGCAGGGATGAGATCAGGCGGGCTTGTCGGTCAGGAGATGGATCACGACGCCGCCGTGCTGGGGGCCGACTCGCATCGTCTCGAGCTCGAGCTTGGTGCCGCTGGCGGAATCCTCGATGACCAGCACACGCACGTTGACCCGGCCGTGCACCGTGACCGCGAGCGAGGACCGGTCGAACGTCGCGTAGACCTGACCGGGCTTCCAGTGGATGCCGTCGACCTCGCCCTTGAACGCGATCACCCGCGTCGGCGTCACCGCGAGGATCGTCCACCGGGGCTGGTGCTCGATGACCGCCGCCGCGTGACCGGCGCCGACCATCCCGGCGGTGCTGATCGCGGCCAGCGCGAGGTCGTTGCCCGCGAGGCCGGTCGCCGCGGCCGCCTGGCCGCCGCTCGTCCCGCGTGGCTCGAACACTCCCGCCGCGAGCACCTCCTCCCCGTCGGCAAACGGGGTGACCATCTGGACGTAGTCCTGCTCTGACATCGAGGCCTCCGGGCGGGGTCCGTTGGTCTGCGGGCGACGATCGACCTGCGACCGAGCCCCATTTCTCGGCAGGCCCACGCCCCGACCTGAGCGGGTCGCGCCGACGGGCTGACCCTATGGCCGCGTCCGCGCCGGGTGCGGCACCGGGAGCTCGCCGCGAGCGAACAGCTCGACCGGGTCCTGCAACCCGAGCGTGCCGAGGTAGCCGCCGCCGCGCGGGATGCTGTTGTGCATCGCGTACCCGAGCAGCTCCTGAGCCCGGCGCGGAAGCGCCACCGCGACCTCCGGCGGAACGGCCAGGTAGTTGTTCTCCTCGGTGCGGAGCCACCCGAGGCAGTAGCTCAGGTGCACGCCGCGGCGCGGCGTCTCCGTGACGTTCGCGCCACCCCCGTGGATCGTCCCACCGAGATAGACCACCGCGGACCCGGCGGGCATCTCCGCGTACGCGAGCTCGGAGGCACCCGGCGGCGGCGCGACGATCTGCTCGGCCGGGGGGAGCCACCGGTCCTCACGTCGGTGGCTCCCCGGGACCACGCGGGTCGCGCCGTTGTCGCGCGTGAAGTCGACGAACGCGATCACCGACGCGAGCTGCAGCTCCGGATGCGGTCGCGGCACGTCGCTCCACACCGCCTCGTCACGATGGAGCCACTGGTCCTCCGCGCCCGGACCGCGCTGGAGGAGATGGCCGATGTTGAGCTGGTAGCTCGCGCACGCGGGCAGCAGGATCCGGTCGCACAACGCCAGCAGCAGCTCGTGGCACATCACGTCGACCGCGAACGTGCACGACAGACCCGCGACGCCGGCCACCTGCTTGGTGCACGGGCCGTTGAACGCCTCGATGATCGGGTCGAACAGGGGAACGGCCGGGTCGGCAGCCGCGACCGCGGCCTCGACCTCGTCGTTGACGCGCGCCACGACCTCGGGCGCAAGGAGCCCCTCGACGATCACCGCGCCATCGGTGTCGATCGCGGCCGCGACCGCGTCCGGATCGCTCGATGCAGTGAAGCGTCGGAGTGCGGGTGACATCGGCGACCCCCTGTTCCGACCGAACGGTCGTGGAACCACCGCAGCGTGCCGGTTCGGACGCCCTCTGGTCAACCGGCGACGTAGCGTCGGCACCATGACCGACATCGATCACGCCGCGATCTACCGCGGAACACGGCTGCGCATCGCCGCGCTCGTGCGGGACCTGCCCGACGACGCGCTCGACCGCGTCCCGCCGGCCACGCCGCGGTGGCGCGTGCGCGACATCGTCGCGCACCTCGCGGGCGCCACCGCCGACATCGTGGCCGGCAACCTCGACGACGTCGCGAGCGACGCGTGGACCGAGGCCCAGGTCGACGCCCGGCGCACCGCTCCGATCGCCGACCTGCTCGCCGAATGGGAGCGGTGCAGCGCCGCGGTCGAGCCGACGATCCGCGACTTCCCGCCCATCATGCAGATCATGTTGCTCACCGACGCGGTGACCCACGAGCACGACCTGCACGGCGCACTCGGCACGAGGGGCGATCGCGCCAGCGACGCGGTCGCGTTCGGGTTCCACGGTGTGTCCGGCGCGATCGGCGCGCAGCGCGGCGACGCCGGGTCGCTCCACATCATCCACGACGCCGGCGACCGCGTCGTCGGCGCGGGAGAGCCGGGCGCGACCGTGCGGACCAGCCGGTTCGAGATCCTGCGCGCCGGGGTCGGCCGCCGGTCCTACGACCAGATCGCGGCCTGGGACTGGGATGGCGACGCGCGCATCGAGACCGTGGTGCTCGGCCTCTTCTCGCCCCCGCGCCCCGACCCGCTGATCGAGTAGCCCGACGCGGCGTCGTCGACGCCCGCCGGGTCCGAGCGGGTAGGAGCGCACGCGACAATGATCCCCTCATGGCAACCGATGCCGGCCACCACGCGCGCCGATCCGTCGAGGGCGACACCTCACCCGACCTCAGCCCGGAGGGAATCGAGGCGTTCGTGACCGAGGGTGCGACCGAGGCCGCGCGCGCGTCGAAGGTCAACGCGGTGCGTGACGTGCTCGCGAACGCCGATCCCGCCGAGATGGCCGCGGTCGCCCGCTGGCTCGACGCGATCCTCGCGGGGACGTCACCCGACGACGTCAGCGTGCTGCGGCGCGTGATCCTCGAACAGGACGAGCCGATCTACGGCACGATCCCGATGAGCTCGGACGACGAGCTCGTGGAGCACTGGCGCAGCGGCGTCTACCCGTACCGGAACCTGATGTCGCGCAAGACCTACGAGCGCGAGAAGTACCACCTGCAGGTCGAGCTGCTGAAGCTCCAGGCGTGGATCCGCGACACCGGCCAGCGGGTCGTCATCGTGTTCGAGGGTCGGGACGCGGCCGGCAAGGGCGGCACGATCAAGCGCTTCATGGAGCATCTCAACCCGCGCGGCGCGCGCGTCGTCG
>CAZXCB010000214.1:0-6040 GCA_964639075.1 uncultured Bifidobacteriaceae bacterium
TCCGCTCGTGCCTCGCTCCGGCTCGGGAGTACCGAACGTCTAACGCAGCTCGGGCAGTGGCTGGGGTGGCGGAGGTCCCGCGTAGTGCGCGCTCGGCCGGATGAGGCGGTTGTCCGCCGCCTGCTCGAGGATGTGCGCGCACCAGCCGATGACCCGGCTGGACGCGAACGTCGGTGTGAACATCTCGCGCGGGAGCCCGCACGTGTCCATCACGATGCCGGCGTAGAACTCGACGTTGGTGTAGAGGCGCCGGCCCGGCTTCAGCTCCGCGAGCACCTCGATGGCGACCTTCGGGCCGCCGAGGCGCTCGGCCACCCCGCGCAGCATGACCGAGCGCGGGTCGTCGGTCTTGTACACCCGGTGGCCGAAGCCCATCAGCCGGTCGCCGCGGTCGACCGCGGCGCGCAACCACGGCTCGGCGTTCTCGATCGTCCCGATGGCGTCGAGCATGTCGAGCGCACGGCTCGGCGCACCACCGTGGAGCGGGCCGCTGAGCGCACCGATGCCGCCGACGACGGCAGCCGCGAGGTCGGCGCCCGTCGAGGTGATGACCCGCGCGGTGAACGTCGACGCGTTGAAGCCGTGGTCGATCGTGGAGATGAGGTACTGCTCGACGGCGCGCGCGTGTTCGGGGGGAGGCACCTCGCCGTGGAGCATGAAGAGGTAGTTGGCGGCGTACGCGAGCTCAGGGTCGGGAGCAATGGGCTCGAGGTCGTGCTGGAGCCGGTGGATCGCCGTCAACAGCGTGGGCACCACCGCGCACACCTGGAGCGCGTTCGCACGCAGCTCCTCGGCGTCGACGTCGAGCGACGGGCGGAAGCCGAGGTGGGCGCCGAGCAGCGAGATGGTCGTGCGCAGCATGTCGAGCGGGCCGCCGGCGGTGCCGAGGCGCGCGATCTCGGAGAGCGCGGCCATCACCGGGTCGGGGATCACGCGCCAGGGAGCGACGCGCGCCTCGAAATCGGCGCGCTCGGCCAGGCTCGGCAACGTCCCCTCGAACATCAGGTGCCAGACGTCCTCGAGCGTGCGGTGCTCGGCGAGCTCGACGGCGTCGTACTGGCGGTAGTGGTAGAAGCCCTCGAGGCCGCGCACGTCGCCGATGTCGGTCTCCGCGACGACCACGCCCTCGAGCCCGCGCGGGATCTCGTGGGCGAGATGCTCGGCGGGTTGGATCTGCGCGATCCGCATGAGGTCGCGCATCGACACGATGCCGACGAGCGCGTCGCCCTCGACGACGGGGATGTGCCGGTAGCCGTGCTCGGAGAGGCTCGCGAACGCTGCCGTGACGTCGGCGTCGACGCCGACGGTGTCCGGCGTGGCGGTCATCCACTCGGCGACCGACGCGGTCGCTGCGTCGGCTCCGGAGGCGGTGAACCGCACCAGGTCGCGCTCGGTGAGGATGCCAACGGGCCGAGCTCCTTCCACCGCGACGACGGAGCCGACCTTGTGCTCGCGCATGGTGGCGGCGGCCTCGGTCATCTTGTCGTCCGGGCTCACCGAGACGACGGGGCGGCTCATGATGTCCGCGACAGTCCGGGACCTTCCGTCGGGTCCGGCCATGGAGGTCCTCCGCGAGGGTCGTCGAACGCGGCCGTGCCGGATCCTACGTCGCGGGGACGATCAGGATGACCAGGGCCCCGATCACGGCGACCCCGCCGGTGACCAGGCACGCGAGCTCGAAGCGTGCGGCCCGAGCGGCCCGTCGGTGGCGCCGGGACGCCGTCGCGGTCTCGCCGCCGCGAGGTGCGTTCCGGCCGCCGAGGGGAGCGGTGCCGGCACCTTCGAACGCGCGCGCATGATCCGACGCGCGCGGCCACATCACCCACATGACCCCGAAGCCGATCAGGAGGCAGAAGCCCCACGGGAGCAGGACCCAGAACCGCTCGCCGCCGGGCACGGGCGCGTGCACCGAGAGCCGGCCGAGGATGTCGGCACGGGTGGGGAACCAGGCGTCCTTGGTGGTGCGGTTGTCGCCTCGCAGCACGAACCGGCCGCCGGACTTCGTGCCGACGATGCGGTGGATCACGAGGTGGCCGGCGATCGGGCTCGGCTGCGGGATCTCGTACGCGACGACCTCGCCGACGTGGTAGTCGGACTCGTGGCGCATGATCGCGAGGTCGCCCGTGGTGAACGTCGGGTCCATCGAGTGGCCGTGCACCACGACGTAGGACGTCCAGCCGCCGAGGTTGGAGGGCCACAGCGCCCAGGCGAGGACGACGACGGTCGCGAGCATGACCACGTCCATCAGCACGGTGCGGGTGCGGGACCGCCGATTGCGCCGGGCCCGCGGCTGGGGCGAGCGCCCGCGGCGCGGCGCTGCCGTGGTCTGGGTCACCGTGGTCGCGGTGACGGGTCGGCGCGCCGGGGCGCAGCCCGGCGGAGCGTCACGGACGCGCACCGGGATGTTCACCGGGCGAGCGCGGGTCGCGCCCCGGGACCTGGGGGCGTGGTCGAGGACCGACTCGGAGGTGCGCATCACTGGTCCACGTGGAAGTCGTCGAAGCGGGTCCGGTTGTCGCGGTCGGCGATGAGCCCGAATCGGGTGTTCGTCGCGCCGTGGTGGATCGCGGCCTCGGCCGCCGTGAGGATGTAGGTCAGCACCTGCGTGCCGGCGAAGGAGACCTTGATCGTGGTGGTCGTCGAGTCGACCTCGAGCAGGCCGCTCGCCGGCCGCCCGACGCCGGTGACGGTGCCGAGCAGCGTCTGGGTGCCGTTGTTCTTGTAGAGCTGGATCGTGCCGCCGGCACCTCGCGAGTACAGCGCGTAGAGCGAGGCCGTCCCGTTGCTGTTGACGATCAGCCCCGCCCGCGCAGATGCGCCGATCGTGAGCGTGACCACGGCGATCGCGTTCTGGGTGCCGACGTCCACGCTCAGGTTGGAGCGCACGGTGTTGCTCGATGCGGCGGCGTTGGCCCGGATCGTCCAGGTGCCGGCACCGGCGACCCATGTGCCGGGACCGTTGAGGGCAGTGCCGTTGAGGTTGGTGCCGTCGACGCCGGTGAAGCTCGACCACGTGAGCACGGTCCGGGCGCCGGTGCCCTGGGTGACGTTCCATGCGCCGAGATCGGCGGCGACCGCCCCGTTCAGCGACGCCGCGGACGCGCCGACGAGGCCGGCGGCCGCTGCCACCAGGCCCAGTGCGGTGACGAATGCCGAGAATCGGCGCGCGCGCATCTCAGACGTTCCGAATCCGAGGATGGATGTGCGGCGCCGGCCGGGTGGGGCCGGCGCCGCACTCCCAGGATCAGCTGATCGCGACGGCGGCGCCGGTCACCAACTTGGCGTTGGCGGTGGTGCCGAGGGTCACGGTCGCCGAGGTACCGGCGACGGCGGCGGAGCCGCCACCGAGCGACGCGTTGGTCGAGTCGCTCAGCGTCACGTACACGGTCTTGCCGTTGCAGGCAGCGGCGATGCCGCTGACCGTGACGCTGCCGACCTTGTACAGGCCGGCGGTCGCGTCGTACGTCGGGGTGCCGTACGCGATCGTGACACCGTCGGTGTCGCAGCTCGCGACCGCGTCGTTGTCGGCGCCGAGCGAACCGGTCGTGAGTCCACCGAGGCTGGCTGCGGAAGCAGCCGCGAGGCCGAAGGCCCCGATCCCCAGCAGGATGACTGCGCCACGACGACGGCGGCGCGGAGCTTTCGGGCTCTCCATCGGGTCCATGTGTGCTTTCCCTCTCCGTTCGACCCGAGTCCTCCACCCGGGTGCGTGGCCTGCATCGGCCCGCCACTCTCCGTGATTGAGCGCGGTTCAGCGCGAGATAGGCATTGAAGGGAAAAGTCGGACAACGAATGATCCGTCCGACCCAGTCCCGTGGGGTGTCCGGCGACCCGGTGCCGGCGGCGGCCGTGGCCGCCGCGCCGTCCGCGGAAACACCGAGGGTGAGATTCGAGTCCCGGGCCGACCGAAACGCGCGACGGGGTGCCCGGGCGGTCAGGCCGAGGTGCCGTGCCGGCCCTCGCCGGCGAGGAACCGGTCGACGGCGAGCTCGCCGGATCGGATGGCCTCCCGGCCGCCGACGAGCTCGTGGCGGAGCGCTTCGTCGATCGGCAGTGCCCATTGCTCGTAGGCCGACCGCCGATCGAGCCGCAGGCAGGTCTGGGGGAATCGCGCGATCTCGGTCGCGAGCGAGACGGCCGCGTCGCGGGCCGTGCCGGGCTCGACCACGCGGTTCGCGAGCCCGATGGCCACGGCCTCGTCCGCGCCGACCTCCCGTCCGGTCAGGATCAGATCCAGCGCGCGGGAGTGGCCGATGAGCCGTGGGAGTCGGACCGTGCCCCCGTCGATGAGCGGGACGCCCCATCGCCGGCAGAAGACTCCGAAGGCCGCGTCGCTCGCCATCACCCGCAGGTCGCACCACAACGCGAGCTCCAGACCGCCGGCGACGGCGTAGCCCTCGACCGCGGCGATCACCGGCTTCGCGAGCAGCATGCGGCTCGGTCCCATCGGCCCGTCGCCCTCGGTGCTCACCGAGTTCGCCCGTTCGGTCCCGAACGCCTTCAGGTCGGCACCCGCGCAGAACGTGCCGTTCGCGCCGGTCAGCACGGCGACGTGTTGGCTGTCGTCGGCCTCGAACGCGCGGAACGCGGCGGCGAGCGCGGCTGCCGCCGGCCGATCGACCGCGTTGCGCGCCTCCGGCCGATCGATGGTCACCACCGTCACCGGACTCAGCGTCTCGACGTGGACGGTCATGGCACCCGGCGCGTTGCGATCAGGTGTGCGGTCTCGTTGATGCTCGCGACGGACCGCGGCCCGCTGCGAGCGGCGCGGACGCGACTCACCGAGGTGTAGCCCGGGTCGAACCAGAGGTGCCGGTCGATCCCGAGCACCGCGGCGAGGTAGACGTTGATCACGCCGCCGTGGCAGACCGCGACCACGCGCTCGCCCGGATGCTCGTCGATGACGCGCTCGAGGCAGGGCACGATGCGCGCGCGGAATTCGTGGGGCGGCTCCCCGCCGAAGTCCTGCCAGCGACCCTCGACCATCGCGTGCCAGCGGTCGTCCTGCTCGGCGCGCAGCTCCTCGATCGGGATGTAGTGGTCCGCGTTGGCGTCGTACTCGCACAGCTCGGCGTCGATCTCGACCTCGAGGCCG
This sequence comes from uncultured Bifidobacteriaceae bacterium, assembly GCA_964639075.1. Lineage (GTDB taxonomy): Bacteria > Actinomycetota > Acidimicrobiia > IMCC26256 > JAENVU01 > JAENVU01. Next base: position 5,096 of record CAZXCB010000214.1, read on the forward strand.
AGGGCCACCGCGAGCGGAGCGGCGGTCTCGACGGCCCGTCGCAGCGGCGAGCTCACGATGTGGTCGATGCCTTCGGCCGCCAGCCACTGAGCGAGGCGTGCGGCCTGGTCGTGGCCCCGTTCGGTGAGCTCGGGGTCGACCGGTGCGCCGCCACCTTCCTCCGCGGTGATGCGTACCGGTTCGGCGTGGCGAACGACGAGGAGCTCCATCAGTCGACGAGCTCGAGTTCGAGGTGATCGCCGAGCTCGACCAGCGCGGCCCTGGGCTCGACCACCTTGATCGTGGTCATGCCCATCGCGCGGGCGGGCTTGAGGTTCACGCCGAGATCGTCGAGGAAGACACAGTGGGCGGGCTCGACCGCGAGCCGTGCGCAGACGAGCTCGTAGATCAGCGGGTCGGGCTTGCGGACGCCTTCGACCGCGGATTCGACCACGACGTCGAATCCGAGATCGGACGCGCCGTGGGTGCCACCGCGATCCGATGCCGCCCAGTTGTTGGTCAGGGCGCCGGTGCGGAGCCCGGCCGCGCGCAGGCGCGTGATGGCGGTCACCATCTCGGCGCGGGGTGCGAACCCGCTCATGATCCCGCGCATGATCTCGGCAGCATCGACGGCACCGCCCGCCGCGGCGCACTCGGCCTCGAACGCGGCGCGGAACTCGTCGAATCCGATCTCCGACCGCTCGAAGCGGGCCCAGGCGCCGTGGTCGGCGCTCTCGGCGACGACCGTGCGGATGAACCGCGACGGGAGCCCGGACGTGCGCTCGTACTCGTCGAAGACGTCGAATGGCGACGGGAACACCACGCCGCCGAGGTCGAAGATCACGGCCCGGAAGGTCACCCGTCGCCCTCCTGCTCCTGCGGAGCGGGCCGGGCAGGCCCCGCTCCGCTGGCGGATCGGCTGCGACCGTCGCGTTCCTCCGCTGCGCTCACGGCCGGCACGGTAGT
>CAZXCB010000215.1:0-5986 GCA_964639075.1 uncultured Bifidobacteriaceae bacterium
ACGCGCTGCCGAGACCGGGCACGAGGGCGTCGGATGCGACGACGAGCGCGACGCGGGCGGACCCGGCGGCGACGGCGTCGGCCGCGGCGAGCAGGGCCTCCATGCCCGCGTGGGGGGAGCCGCTCGCGAGGAGACCCCCCGCGTGCGGGCTCAGACCGAGCGCGGCCGCGAGCACCGCGTGGCTCGGACCCTCTGCGAACGGCGGGCGCGCGCAGCCCCAGAACAGCGAGTCGACCGCGCCCGGGTCGACCTGGGCCGCGGCCAGCGCGTCGAGCGCCGCGGCGGCGGCCAGCGTGAGGGGGTCCTCGTCGGGGGCACAGACCGCGCTCGTCGTCCGTCCGCCCCGGCGGCCCCAGGCGGCGCCGACCTCGGAGGCGGCGATACGGAACGACGGCGCCGCGGCGCCGACGCCGTGCAGGGAGACCTGTGTGCTCATGAGGGCGGGAACTCTACCGGCGCCGCGTCGGGAGCGAACCCGGTGCGCCGGGCGGGGCCGCGCGCGCATGAGCCTGTAACCTCGTGCGTTCCGGTGGCGTAGCCGAGTGGTTCAGGCAAGGGTCTGCAAAACCCTGGACGTGGGTTCAATTCCCACCGCCACCTCCAAGCACCTTCGATCGCTCCGCGGCGGGGGTCGAGGCGCGTCCGGCACGGTCCCCGGGGTCCGCGAGACTGTGTCCTCCGCTCGCGAATGGAGACGCCCGACCGTGACCACCGCCGCGGCCCGCCCGGGTCGCCGGAGCGCCCTGGCGATCGCGTCCGCCGCCGGGCTCGCCCTGGTCCTGGCGTTCGGCGCGCCGGCTGCCGCTGCTGCTGCGGCCCCCCCGGCCGGATCCGGGACCGCCACCGACTCCGTCCGGGCCGCGGTCGACTGCCTCGGTGACCGCTCGCCGGTCACGGTGCTGCGGGGACACCAGGCCGACCGGTTCACGTCGGAGGTCCCGACCGACGGGGCGGTCGACGCCGCCACCGCCCTGTGGCTCCAGGTCGACAACTGGCCGATCTCGTTCGGGGGTGGCGAGCACGCCTGCTGGTACGGAGGCCGCGTCATCGGCACGTTCCCGCAGTCGACCCCGTGGTCCGACTTCCACCACACCGGCGCCGTCAACACGACGAACGAGGGAATCCGCATCGTCGGGATCCGCGTCCACAACATCGGCGACGGCATCCGCATCCGCGACGGTGCGAGCGACTTCCGCATCAGCGGCGCACACCTGTCGTTCATCCACGACGACTGCGTGGAGAACGACCAGCTCTACTCCGGCGTCGTCGAGGACAGCCTGCTCGACGGGTGCTACGTCGCCTTCTCGGCCCGCCCGTCGTCGACCGACACGGTCGAAGGCCGCAGGCACACGGTGACGTTCCGTGGGAACGTGGTACGGCTCGAGCCCATGCCGACGGTGTACAAGGGCAAGGTCCCCGGCAACGGTGGGTTCTTCAAGTGGGACGAGCACGGCCGCGCGCCGAAGCTCGTGATCGAGGACAACGTGTTCCGCGCCGACCAGCGACCGAACCACCAGGATCTCGGCGTGCCGAAGGGCTACGACGTGCGGTGCCGCAACAACGTCGTCGTGTGGCTCGGCAAGGGTCGCTACCCCGACAGGCTCCCGAAGTGCTTCAGGGTGACGCGGCAGCGGAGCGTGTGGGACGCGGCCGTCGCGCGGTGGCGAGCCGCGCATCCACTGAACCCGTAGGCGCGAAGCTTCCGCCGCGCTCACGTGATCCGGCGCAGCGCCTCCCGTCGCGAGAGCGGTGAGAGCTCCGTGGTCGCGGTGAACGCGCGCACCCCGCCGGGGTCGGTCTTCGCGTACTCGCGGAGTGCCCAGCCGGTGGCCTTGCGGACGAAGACGTCGGTGTCACCCGCGCGTCTCGCGCAGTAGTTGCTCATCGCGCCACGCGCCGTCGACGAAGGCGACGAGTCGGGATCCGGCTGCCAGCGGCCGAGCACCGGCCGTTGCAGCGCGCGCCGCCGGGGGGAGGGGATGCCGAAGAACACGAACCGGTCCTTCATGTACCGCGCCATCGGCGCGGCGCGTCCGGGATCGGCCGCACCCCGGAACGCCGCGACGAGCGCGGCGAGCTTCAGCTGCGCGGGACCTGCGTCCAGGGGAGCTCCTTGTCGGTGCGGGGCTCGCCCGGGAGCCCGAGGATGCGCTCGCCGAGGATGTTGCGCAGGATCTCCGACGTCCCACCCTCGATCGAGTTCGCCCGCGCCCGCAGGAACATCTTGCGGATGTCGAGACCGCCGGTGAGGTTCGCCGACTCGGGCCGCACGAAGTCGTAGTGATCGATCAGCACGCCGTCCGGGCCGAGGAGGTTGACGGCCTCGGAGTAGATGCGCTTGTTCACCTCGGCGAACGCGAGCTTGCTCACCGAGCCTTCGGGGCCGGCGATCCCGGCCTTGCGGTTCTGGCTCGCCCGGATGTTCGTGAGTCGCAGCACCTCCGCTTCGATCCACAGCTTCGTCACCGCGTCGCGCGCGACAGGATCGCGCCGGTCCTCGGGAAGGCTCCGCCACACGTCCATCAGCTCGCCGATCGGTCCGGACTCGCGCGCCGCGACCGCGCCGCCGATGGTCACGCGTTCGTTCATGAGCGTGGTCATCGAGACGCGCCAGCCGTCGCCCACCTCGCCGATGCGATCGGCGTCGGGGACGCGCACGTCGGTGAGGTACACCTCGTTGAACTCCGCCTCGCCCGTGATCTGGCGCAGCGGCCGCACCTCGACGCCCGGTGCGTGCATGTCGAGCGCGAAGTACGTGAGCCCGCGGTGCTTCGGCACGTCCGGGTCGGTGCGGGCGACGAGCATCCCTCGGTCGGCCATGTGGGCCAGCGTGTTCCAGACCTTCTGGCCGTTCACGACCCACTCGTCGCCGTCGCGCACGGCTCGTGTCGCGAGCGACGCGAGGTCGCTGCCGGCACCGGGCTCGCTGAAGAGCTGGCACCAGATCTCCTCACCCGTGAACAGCGGCCGGAGCAGCCGGGCCTTCGTCTCGGGTGCGGCGTGGGCGACGATCGTCGGCGCCGCGAGGAAGAGCCCGAAGCCGTTCCAGCCGATCTCGGCGTAGCGCACGCCGGCGGCGCGCAGCCGCTCCTCGACGACGCGTTGCAGCGTCGCGTCGGCGCCGAGGCCACCGAAGCCCACCGGGAAGTGGACCCACGCGATCCCGAGGTCGTACTGCGCGCCGCGGAACGCGAACTGGTCGGCGGGGTCGTGCTCCGCGACGAGTTGGTCCGTGAGGGCGGTGATCCGATCAGCGTCCATGGCGGCGGAGACTACGCGCCGCCTTGCGGGTGCGCGAGATGAGGTGTTCGCGTCGGTACGCTCGTTTCGATGTCGGACACCGGCGCGGCGCGCCCACCGATGACGCGCCGGGCGCGTCGGGCCGCGAGGCGGCGCCGCCGGCGCCGTCAGCTCCTCTTCGCGCTCGGCGGTGTCTCGGTCGTCGCGGTCGCGGTCGTCGGGGCCATCCAGGTCGGAGGCGGGCGTGACGACGACCAGGCGAAGTCCAGCTCCACGTCGTCGTCGAGCTCGACCACCACGACGGTCACCTTCCCGGCGCTGACCCTTCCCTACAGCGAGGTGACCCGGGCCGAGAACGCCAAGCCGGGCACGGCGGACTGGCGTCTCACCAACGACGGAGCCGCGCACGACATCGAGGGCTACTTCAACGTGACCAGCGCGCAGCGCGGCGAGACCGTGACCCTGTACGCGTCGACGGTGGCGCCGAGCTTCACGATCGAGGCCTACCGCATGGGGTGGTACCAGGGCCTCGGTGCGCGCAAGGTGTGGACGTCGCCACCCGTCGAGGGCAGGCAGCAGGCCGCCGCCACGCTGATCCCCGCGACCAACACCTACGAGGCGCGCTGGGCGCCGTCGGCGACCGTGCCGATCACCGAGGAGTTCCCGGACGGCTCGTACCTGTTCAAGCTCGTCGCGTCGACCGGCCAACAACGGTGGGTGCCGCTGACCGTGCGCAACGACGCGAGCACCGCGACCTACGTGATCGAGAACGCGGTGAGCTCGTGGCAGGCCTACAACCACTGGGGCGGGTGCTCGCTCTACAACTGCCAGGGTGGGAAGGGCGAGCGGTCGCGGATGGTGTCGTTCGACCGTCCCTACGACATCGTCACCGACGGTTCGGGCGACTTCATCGGCAACGAGCTCCCGCTCATCATGCGCGCCGAGCAGTTCGGCTTCGACGTGACCTACATGACGAGCATCGACCTGCACCAGCGCCCGGCCCTGTTGAAGCAGCACAAGGCGGTGCTCTCGCTCGGCCACGACGAGTACTGGTCCAAGGCGATGTACGACGGCGCGGAGCAGGCGCGAGACGCGGGCGTGAACCTCGCGTTCCTGGGTGCGAACGCGGTCTACCGGCAGGTGCGCTTCGAGCCGTCCGAGCTCGGCGTCGACCGCCACATGGTCAACTACCGCTCGACGGCGGATCCGATCCGGCGGACCGATCCGTCGCAGACCACGGTGAGCTTCCGCGACTCGCCGGTGAACCGGCCCGAGGCGACGCTGATCGGCGAGCAGTATCAGTGCAACCCGGTGCGCGCTGACGGCATCGTGACCGAGCCGCAGTCCTGGATCTGGGCCGGCACCGGGATGACGGCCGACCAGCACATCGAGATCCTCGTCGGATCCGAGTACGACCAGTACGTCCGCGGCCAGGGCGGACCCGACAACGTGGAGATCGTGGCCCACTCGCCGGTCACCTGCCACGGCCGCGCCGGCTTCTCCGACGTCACCTACTACACGGCCCCGAGCGGCGCGGGGGTGTTCGCGACCGGGACCAACTACTGGGTGAGCAAGCTGACGCCACCCGAGTTCCCGCAGACCGCGTACAACCCCGTCATCGTGAAGGCCACCCAAAACGTGCTCGTCGCGTTCGGTGCCGGCCCCGCAGGCCAGGCCCACCCGTCGGTCCCGAACTGGCAAGGCCTCCCCGGCACCGGCGGCTGAGGCGGTGCCCAACCGGCGCCACAAACCCGCGCTCTACGCGGGTTTGTGGCGCAAGAACGGCTCAGGCGGGGGTGACCTCGACGGGGATGCCGTTGACCGCGGCGTTGTTGGAGAGCGGATCGAACGCGTCGGGGGGTGCGAGCAGGTTGTTGTTCACGCCGGCGTGCTCGCGTGCGACGGCCATGCGGGTGCCGGGCTTGTCGTGACCCCATCCGTGGGGCATCGACACGACGCCGGGCATCATCTCGTCGCTCACCTCGACCGGGATCTCGACGGTCCCGGCCTCCGACGTCACGCGCGCCAGCGCGCCGTCGGCGACGCCGGACATGGTTGCGTCGTCCGGGTGGATCAGCAGCGTGCACCGGTCCTTGCCCTTCACGAGCACCTTCAAGTTGTGCATCCACGAGTTGTTCGAGCGGAGGTGGCGACGGGAGGTGAGCAGCAGCCCGTCGGTCGCGCGTTCGAGCCGTGCCGCGAGGCGCGGCAGGTCGGCGAGCACCATCTCGGGTGCGAGGTCGATGCGCCGGTCGGGGGTCTCGAGGATCTCGGGGACGCGCGGCACCATCGGGCCCATGTCGATCCCGTGCGGTGAGTCGCGGAACGACTGCAGCGTCAGCCCGCCGGGAACGTCGCCGTACCGGTCACCCCACGGTCCTGTCCGGATCTGGAGGTCGAGGAGGCGCAGCGGTCCCCGTCCCGGCGAGCCCTCGAGCGCGACCGCGGGCTCGACGCCCTTGGCCTCGGCCAGCGCGGTGAAGAAGCCGTCGTCGAACATAGCGACGTCGATCTCGACGTTCCGCATCCCCGCGCACATCGCGCCGAGCCGGGTGAGGATCTCCCACTCGTGCGGACGGTCGCCGGGATCGAAGACCGGTTCGGAGAGCCGGCTCGCGCTCCGAACCTGCCACATCGTGATCAGGTCGTCGAAGTGGTGCTGTTCGAGCGCCGAGAGTCCCGGGAGCAGCACGTGCGCGTGGCGCGTGGTCTCGTTCAGCGCGTTGTCGATGCTGATCATGCAGTC
>CAZXCB010000216.1:0-878 GCA_964639075.1 uncultured Bifidobacteriaceae bacterium
CGTGTTCGACGCCGCCGACGTAGAGCTTCACGCCACCGGGACCCGGCTGCATCCAGTACCGCTCCGCGTCGGCACCCACGAACGCGTCCTCGTTCGTGGGGTCGAGGTAGCGGAGGTAGTACCAGCAGGACCCCGCCCACTGCGGCATCGTGTTGAGCTCGCGGCGGTAGGTCCTCGGGCCGTCGCCGAGGTCGAGCTCGACGGTCACCCAGCGCTCCGCGCGCGCGCGGGGTGGCGCCGGGACGCTCTCGGCGTCGGCGGCCACGATCTCGGGCTCGAAGTCGGTGATCTCGGGAAGTTCGACGGGGAGGAGGTCGCCGGGCAACGCGACGGGCAGGTCGAGCTCGTCGTAGACGATCGGGAACGGTTCGCCCCAGTAGCGCTGACGGCTGAACAGCCAGTCGCGCAGCTTGTACGTGACGGTGGCCTCGCCGACGTCGTGCTCGACCAGCCAGCCGGTGATCGCGGCCTTCGCCTCGTCGATGCGGAGGCCGTCGAGGAATCCACTGTTGATCGCCGGTCCGTCACCGAGGTACGCCTCGCCGTCGAAGTCGGCGGGCGGCTCGACGGTCCGGATGATCTCGAGGTCGAACTCCCGCGCGAAGTCCCAGTCGCGTTGATCCTGGCCCGGCACCGCCATGATCGCCCCGGTCCCGTAGCCCATCAGGACGTAGTCGGCGACGAAGATCGGGATCCGGCGGTCGTTCACCGGGTTGACCGCGAACGCGCCGGTGAACACACCGGTCTTGTCCTTGCCCTCGGCCTGGCGCTCGAGCTCGCTCTTCTGCGCGGCGAACTCGCGATAGCGCCGCACCGCCTCGGCCGGGCCGACGTCGGTGCCGAAGATGCCCTTCCACGCCACCGGGATGTCGGAGAGA
>CAZXCB010000216.1:888-5956 GCA_964639075.1 uncultured Bifidobacteriaceae bacterium
GTCGCGCCGGGCCAGTCGACCGGCACGATCTCGTCGACGAGTGGATGCTCGGGCGCGAGGACCATGTAGGTGGCGCCGAACAACGTGTCCGGCCGGGTGGTGAACACGGTGATGACGTCGTCGTGGCCCTCGATGCCGAAGTCGACCGACGCGCCGGTGCTGCGCCCGATCCAGTTGCGCTGCATCTGCTTGATCGAGTCGTTCCAGTCGAGCTGGTCGAGGTCGGCGAGCAGGCGGTCCGCGTACGCGGTTATGCGCAGCATCCACTGCTCGAGAGGACGGCGGTACACCGGGAAGTTGCCGCGCTCGCTCCGACCCTCGGCGGTGACCTCCTCGTTCGCGAGCACGGTGCCGAGCGCCGGGCACCAGTTCACCGGCGCCTCGTGCAGGTACGCGAGGCGGAAGGAGTCCACCAGCTCGCGTCGGCCTCGCGCGTCGAGGTCGGCCCAGCCGGACTCGGGATCCGATTCGAGGATCGGGATCAGCTCGGCGATCGGCCGGGCGCAGTCCGCGTCGTCGTCGTACCAGCTGTCGAAGATCTGCAGGAAGATCCACTGCGTCCACCGGTAGTACGCCACGTCGGTGGTCGCCGGGCCGCGGCGTGCGTCGTGCCCGAGCCCGAGTGCGCGCAGCTGCCGCCGCATGGTCGCGATGTTCTGCTCCGTGGTGACCCGCGGGTGCTGGCCGGTCTGCACCGCGTACTGCTCCGCGGGGAGGCCGAACGCGTCGTAGCCCATCGCGTGGAGGACGTTCTTGCCTGTCATGCGCGAGTAGCGGGCGAACACGTCCGTACCGATGTAGCCGAGCGGGTGACCGACGTGGAGGCCGATCCCGCTCGGGTACGGGAACATGTCGAGCACGAAGAGCGGCTCGCGCCCTTCCATCCGCTCGGCCCCGTCCGAGAGCAGGCCGCTCGGGTTCGGCGCCCAGAACGTGTGCTCGGCGTCCCAGCGGTCCTGCCAGCGGGCCTCGATCTCGTTCGCGAGGCGCGCGTCGTACCGGTGTCGAGGGATCTCGTCGGTCGTCATCCGCTTCGAGGCTACCGGCCGCTCTTCGACCACCCCTCGTCCGATGGACGTCTGGCTCCGGTTTCGGTAGCCAGACGTCCATCGGACGGATGGGTCGGGTTGCGCGGACCACCGTCAGGAGACGAGCGACAGCGCGCGCCGCTCCCGGAGCGCGAGGTCGATCCGGTCGATGGTGGCATCGGGAGCGTGCACGACGTCGTCCCAGGTCGCGACCACGATGCGCCATCCGAGACGCTCGAGTGCGGAGGTCCGCGCTCGGTCCTGCTTCCACCGGGCGCGCGAACCGTGCCACTCGAAACCCTCGGTCTCGAAGGCCAGCAAGAGCTCGGGCCAGGCGAAGTCCAGGCGGTGCCGACGACCGGAAGCAAGATCGACGCGGACTTGTCGCAGCGGCAGGTCGACGTGCGATGCGCGCAGCATGCGCCATGCCTTGACCTCGAGTCGCGAGTCGAGCACGTTCGGTGCCGCATGCTCGAGCAACCTGCGGATCTTCGGAGTCCCTGCGCGTCCGCGGCCGCCGAGCTCGGCGAAGCGGCGCGCGACGACCTCGGTCGAGAGGAGGCCGAGGCGGCGCGCGCGTTCGAACGCAGCTTCGAGCTCCTCCTCCGACACCGTCGGCGCGGTGTCGATCAATGCCCGAGCGGCATCGACCGACTCCACCCCGTCGATCGTGATGGCGGGCCCGGCGACGTGCTCGGATCGGTGGATCTTGACCGCGAAGAAGGCGTGATCTGCGTCGGCGACGTCGACGCGACGGAGACGCGGTCGCTTCCGGCCGGCGTCAACGGTCACGTGGATGGGGCTCGCGCCGAGTGGCGTGCCGAGCCGGAGGAGGCGGACCGCGGTGGCGTGAGAAGCTCGTCCTGTCCCAGAGCCCGCGACGGCTGCCATCGCCGCCATCATCTCGGTCTGCGGAGCTCCACGTACTCGAGAGACGTTCCTGGCCACCGGGACCAGAAGCCCGCTGGCGAGACACCGGTCGATCGATCGATCGCTCAGGCCCGCGGCGCGGGCACCCTGACGCGTCACGATCCCGTGTTGTCCACCAGCCACGTCCAACGCCCGGTGGTGCGCGGGTCTCATCTCATCTGCCCCCTTCGTCGAACACCACCCGCGCGATCAGCACCGGTCGATGGGAAGGGAAGCCGTCACACCGTAGGACGGGGGTGTGACCGCCGTCGCCGCACCCACCTCCGGGTTCGATGGACGTCTGGCTCCGGATTTCGTGGCCAGGCGTCCATTGGACGGGTCAGCGCGTCGAACGGGTCAGCGCGTGGCCTCGGCCGGGGTGCGGTACGCGGCGATCGTCGTGGCGACGCACTGGTCCCACGGTGTGGGCTCGATGCCGAACGTCGCGATCGTCTCGGTCGCGTCGATCACGAACGGCGCCTCGAACTGGTACAGCTGATGCCCGAGGGCGCGCACCATCGGGACCACCAGGCCGACGGCCGTCACCGTCGTGCCGCCCAACGTCCCGACGGGCGGCATCGGGACCCCGGCGACCGACGCCACCGACGCGAACGCCGCGCGCTGGGTGAGCGGAGCGTTCGTCGGCACGTGCCATGCCCGACCCCATGAACGGTCGTCGGTGCCGAGCCGCGCGAGCGTGCGTGACGCGTCGGGCACGTACGTCCAGGAGTGCTCTTCGTCGAGCGAGCCGAACGCGCGCACCTTCCTGCCCGCGAGGATCCGCGGGATCACGCGGTCGCCGAGGTGGGCCTGCGCCCCCGACTCGGGGCCGATGAAGTCCGAGGCGCGGGCTTCCGTGACACGGACCCGCCCGGCGCGGTGCGCTGCGAGCGCGTCCTCCCACATCTCCGCGCGGATTCTGCCGTTCACACTCGTGGCCGCGAGCGGCAGGTCCGGGGTGATCGGACCGGTGACCGGGCCGTACCCGTAGAGGTTGCTCATCGTGACGAGGCCCGCTCCGCTGCGCGTGGCGGCCTCGAGCAGCGCGGCGGCCACGGGCGGCCACTCCCGTGCCCACCGGTGGTAGTGCGGCGGATTGGCGCAGTTGTAGAGCGCATCGGCGCCCCGCGCGAGCGTGGTCAGCGCCGTGACGTCGGTCGCGTCGAGCGCCGCGACCCGCACGCCCCCGACGGCGGGGGCCCGTCCCGACCGAGAGACCACGACGACCTCGTGGCCCGCGGCCGCCAACTCCCGGGCGACGCCCCGCCCGACCCCGCCCGCTCCGACGATCACGTGCCGACCCATCTCCGCTCCTCTCGCAGTGGTCTCGTTTCGAGAGCACTGCTCTCGGTCCGAGTCATTGTTCACGCCAACGGCTCGCGTGTCAAGAGCACTGCTCGTGATTGTTGCTACTGCTCTCGAACTGCGCCAATATCGCGCGATGAGCGCCACGTCCACCCGGGCACGCGTCCGGGCCGAGCTGACCAGGGAGATCCTGGAAGCCGGACGGGCGCAGTTGGCCGAACACGGCGCGGCGGGCCTCTCGCTGCGAGCCGTCGCCCGCGACGTCGGAATGGTCTCGTCCGCCGTCTACCGCTACTTCCCCAGCCGGGACCACCTCCTGACCGCGCTCATCGTCGACGCCTACGACAGCATCGGTGCCGCGGTCGAGACCGCCGTCGATGCGCGGGCCGACACCGATCCGCTGCAGCGCTGGCACACCATCTGCGGCGCGGTCCGGGCCTGGGCGCTCGCCCACCCCCACGAGTACGCGCTGATCTACGGCAGCCCGGTCCCGGGCTACCGCGCGCCGCCGGACACGATCGGGCCGGCGACGCGCGTCGCGACCGTCCTCGTCGAGGTCCTGGTCGACGCCCGCGAGACCGGAGCGTTGCACCCCGGCGCACCGGTCGCGATCCCGCCGTCGCTCGCGCCCGACCTCGAGCAGCTCCGCGAGACCTTCGCGCACGTCCCGGAGGGAGTGATCGTGCGCGCGCTGGTCGCGTGGAGCGCGTTGTTCGGGCTCGTGAGCTTCGAGCTGTTCGGCCAGTTCAACAACGTGATCGACGCGAGCGCCGACTTCTTCGCGGTCGCGACCGATCAGCTCGCCGCGTTCGTCGGGATCGATTCCGCCGGGTAGTCGTCGGGCCACAGGTCGAGGATCTCGCCGAGCACCTCCTCGGCGGCATCGAAGCCTCCGAGGTGGCTCTCCCCCGGGCGGACACGCAGCTCGGCACCAGGGATCAGCGCGGCGAGGTGCTCGCCGTGATGGAGCGGCACGATGTTGTCGGCGTCGCCGTGCCACAGCCGGATCGGCACGCGCAGCTCGCGCAGCGAGAAGCCCCACTCGCGGGCGAAGAGCGTCAGGTCGGTGAGCGGCGCCTCGATCCGCCGGCGCGCCGCGCGCACGAGGTCGTCGACGAACATCTCCTTCATCTCGGGACGCCGGAACACGCGCTGGTCGCCGGGCGGTGACATGCGGATGTAGGCCTCGAACACGAGGGACCGGACCGGCAGGATGAACCGCACCGCGGTCCACACGGCCGCGCCGAGCGGTGCACGGAGCGCGCCGACGGCGGGCGCGATCGGTGCCAGCACCCCGACGAGTCCACCGGCCACCGCATCCGGCCCGCGCGCGGGAGCAACGCCGCCGAGCACGGCGCCGGCCGTCATCCGTTCCGGATAGCCGGCCGCGCACGCGAGCACATAGGGGCCGCCACCGGAGAGGCCGATGCAGGCGAACCGATCGATCCCCATGCGGTCCGCGATCTCGCCGACGTCGTCGGCCCACCCGAGGAGGTTCGCGTAGAGGAAGGGCGTCGACGCGCCGATGCCCGGCCGCTCCAGCGCGACGATGCGCACGCCCAACTCCGTCGCCACCGTGGCCGCGACCGGCGGGATCTGGCGGCGGCCGCCCGGCGTGCCGTGGAACCAGAGGACGGCTCGCCCCGTCGGATCGCCGTACTCGGCGAAGCCGATCTCCCGACCCGACCCGAGCGTCAGCCGCCCTTCGAGCCTCGGTGCCGGGACGAGTGATGCAGCCATCGCAGCGATCGTCGGCGCGGCCGACGGCACGTACCAGGGACCGAGGTCCCGGCCTCCACGGACCCACGCCCGGTGCCGATCGGTCC
>CAZXCB010000217.1:0-5941 GCA_964639075.1 uncultured Bifidobacteriaceae bacterium
AAGTTCATCGTCGCCGATTTGCCGTTCCTCAGTTTCCGCCGTGGGCTCGACGCCGCCATCGATGCGGCCGGAGCGCTCATCCAAGCCGGCGCCAACGCCGTCAAACTCGAGGGAGTCGCGGGCCACGAAGACGTGATCGTGCATCTGGTCGGCAGCGGCATCCCGGTGATGGGCCATCTCGGACTCACGCCGCAGTCCGTGCATCAGCTCGGCGGTCATCGGCTGCAAGGGCGCACGCCTGACTCGGCGGCGCGACTGCAGGCCGAGGCGCGGCGACTTGAGGAACTCGGCGCATTTTCGTTCGTGCTCGAATGCGTGCCGGCGGCCCTCGCCGCCCAGATCACCCGCGATGCGACTGTGCCCACGATTGGAATCGGCGCCGGCCCCGACACGTCGGGTCAGGTGCTCGTGATCACCGACCTGCTCGGACTCGACGGCGAATTTCATCCGCGGTTCGCGCGGCGCTAGTTGGACGGCCATGCGGCCATGCTCACGGCTCTCAACGATTACGCGGCCGACGTCCGCGGCGCCGCTGCGCTGACCCCGCTCGACCGCCTGCTCGTGGAGACCGACAGCCCGTACCTCGCGCCGGTGCCGCATCGTGGACGGACCAACGAACCGGCCTGGGTGGCCCGCGTCGGCGAGGGCCTGGCCGACGCCTGCGGCCAACCGGTCGCGGCCGTCGCCGCGGCGACGCGAGCGAACGCTCAGGAGATCTTCACACGCCGCTGACCAGCGGTTTCCGGATCTCGGCGCACGATCTGTTCCCAGATACTGGGATCGAGATTGACCCTCCCGAGGGGCGTCGTTAGGTTCCGCCGGACCCCATCAGCCACCTCGCAGGCTGATTCGACCGGGAGGCGGACCCGATCAGCGAGCACCACCTGGCGCGTCGTGCAACGCGATCGACGGGCGTGGATCCGCGCGCGCGGCGGTACGCGCTGCGCGCCGTGCAGCCCTCGCCGGCGCGCCAGGACGCGCCCGAGCCGGACGCGTGGTTGCCGATCGACCTCACCGCGGAGCTCGAGGCGCTGGACCTCACCGGCGAGCTCGAGCTGCTGCGCATCGAGGAGGGTCGCGTCGATCTCGACCGCGAGCTCGAGGAGCTCGAGGCCGACTTCTGGCGGACCGCCGAGCAGGACCACCCCTTCCTCACCGGTGCCCTCCCCGTCACGGCGGCTCCTCCCGTCGAGGCCACGCCGGCACCGGAGGCGGTCACGGGGCCCGAGGCCGGGCCCGAGCCGATCACGCTGTTCGCCGCGTCGGCGCCCGCCGTCATCGAGCCGCCGGCCCCGGACGCCGAGTCCGCGGCCGTCGAGGTCCCCGCGCCCCTCGTGGCCGCGCTCGACGTCGACGTCGAGGTCGCGGTGGAGCCCGAGCTCGATCCGCTGCCGGTCCCGGAGGAGTACCGGTCGCTGCGGCCCACCCGCCCCGCGATCGCCCACCACCGCCGAGCCGTGCGCCTCCGCCGCCGGTTCATCGTCACCGTCCTGGTGGTCGCGCTCGCAGCCGCGTTCGTCGGGGTCACCGCGCAGATCGTGGGTGGCACGCATCCCCGCCGCGACGTCACCGTCTCGGTCGACGGGCGCGCGAGCACGATCGTCACGCGCGCCGGGACCGTCGCCGACCTCCTCGCCGCCGAGGGAGTCGTCGTGCACGCGGGTGACCGCGTCGTGCCAAGCCTGTCGACGAGCCTCGAGCAGGGGATGCCGATCCGAATCCTGCGCGCGTTCCCCGTGACCGTCGACATCGACGGCACCGTCGCCGCGCACCGCACGATCCACCATGACGTCGCCGGTCTCCGCAAGCAGCTCGCGGTCGGTCCCACGCTCGTGCGCGTCGACGGCCGCGGGCGGATCGCGCGCCGGGCTCGCGTCGTGTTCCGCACCCCGCACGACGTCACGCTCGCGGTCGACGGCACCACCACACCGTTGCCGCGCCAGACCGCGCTCACCGTCGGGGAGCTGCTCGGAGCCCGGGGCATCGCGCTCGACGGCGACGACCAGGTCGAGCCGGCGCTCGGCACGCACCTCGCCGCCGGCTCCGAGGTGCACGTGTTCCGGCTGGCGGCCGACCAGGTGGTCGAGTCCAAGAGCATCCCGTTCTCGACGCAGCTGCGGGACGACCCGGCGCTGGCCGCCGGCCACACCCGGACGATCCAGGCCGGCAGGAACGGCGTGGTGAAGGTGATCTCGAAGGTCGTGAAGAAGGACGGGGTGGCGGTCCAGTGGACCGAGGTCGGCCGGGACGTCGTCCAGGCGCCGGTGACCCAGATCCTCGCCCGGGGCACCAAGCGGTCCGGGACCAACAGCCCGGTCGCGGCCCCGGCCACGGGCAGGCGCCCCATCGGCGGGGGCTACGCCACGTGGTACCAGAGCCACGCCGGCCCGGGATCGTGTGCCCACCTCACGCTGCCGTTCGGCACGATCGTGCACCTGCGGGCGTCGAACGGACGGACCGCCCAGTGCCGAGTCGGCGACCGCGGCCCGCAGGCGTGGACCGGCAACAGCATCGACCTGAACCCCGACGTGTTCCAGCAGCTGGCCCCGCTCGGCACCGGCCGCATCTACGTCGCGATGTCGATCGACGGCTGAGCCCCCGCGCCCGATGGCGTTGACCCCGGCGACCATCCCCGCGCTGCTCGAGCGGCACGGCCTCGCGCCGAGTCGCGCGCTCGGCCAGAACTTCCTCGCGGACCCCAACACCGCGCGCAAGATCGTGCGGCTCGCAGGCGTGGATCGTGACGACGCGGTGCTCGAGATCGGCCCGGGCATCGGCTCGCTCACCACGGCGCTCCTCGATGCCGGCGCGGGTGTCACCGCGATCGAGCTCGACCGCCACGTGGTTCCCGCACTCCTCGAAACCGTCGGCGCGGACACCATCCGCCTCGTCGAGGGCGACGCGCTCACGGTGGACCTGCCGGAGCTGCTCTCGGCGGCGCCGCGCTGGCACCTGGTGTCGAACCTCCCGTACAACGTCGCGACGCCGATCGTGATGCGCGTGCTCGAGACCGCGCCGACGGTCGAGTCCCTGCTCGTGATGGTCCAGCGCGAGGTCGGCGAGCGCCTGGCCGCGGCGCCGGGGTCGAAGACCTACGGCGCGCCGTCGGTGAAGGTCGCGTACTACGCGTCGGCCGCCGTGGTCGGCATGGTCCCGCCGACGGTGTTCGTGCCGGCGCCGCGCGTCGAGTCCGCGCTGGTGCGTATGGTCCGCCACGCGCGACCCCCGGTCGACGTACCGTCGCCGCCGCAGCTGTTCGCGCTGGTCCGTGCCGGCTTCGGGCAGCGCCGCAAGATGCTGCGCGGTGCGCTGCGGGCCGAGTTGGGAGATCGGGTGGAACAGGTCCTGGCGGTGGCGGGCATCGACCCCCGGGCACGTGCGGAGACGCTGTCGTTGGCCGAGTGGGCCGCGCTGGCCCGGGCCGCGGCGTGAGCGGGGCCCGAGCGGGGCCCGAGCGGTCCGGCCGCAGGCCGAGAGCGGAGATGGCGTGAACGACGACTGGGCGGTGACGACCGCGGCGCCGGCCAAGCTCACGTTGACGCTGCGGGTCCTCGGCATCCGGCCCGACGGCTTCCACGAGCTCGAGGCCCTCACCGTCATGGTCTCGGAGCCCGCGGACACGCTCGTGCTGCGCGGCGCGCCCGCCGGCCGGGTCGGACTCACCGTCGTCGGGGGCGGTGCCGACGTGCCCCGTGGCGACGACAACCTCGTCGTGCGCGCGGCCCGCGCCGTGCTTCCCGAGGGCGCGGGGGTGGAGATCCACCTCACCAAGGTCACGCCGTCGGGCGCGGGGCTGGGTGGTGGCTCGGCCGACGCGGCGGCGGTGCTGCGCGTGCTGCGCGATCGCTTCGGCCTCGACCGCGCCGAAGTCATCATGGCGGCCGAGGCGCTCGGCTCGGACGTGCCGGTGTGCGTCGACGGTCACCCGGTGATGATGCGGGGACGCGGCGAGGTGCTCGACCGCGTCGAGGTCGCGGGTGAGCTCGCGGTCGTGATCGCGAAGCCCGGGTTCTCGTTGGCGACGCCGCCGGTGTTCCGGAGGTGGGACGAGCTCGGCGGGCCGCACAGCGACCGCGTGGTGCCGGCGCCCGACGCCGTCGCGCACCTCGTGCCCGAGCTGGTCAACGACCTCGAGCCCGCGGCGGAGCAGGTGGAGCCGCGGATCGTGGAGTTCCGCGAGGCCTTCGGCCGGCTGGCCGGGGGGCCCGCACTGCTCGCCGGCAGCGGCTCGTCGTACTGGCGACCCGCCGCCGACATCGAGCGGGCGCGCGCGATGGCCGCGGCCGTGCGGGAGGATCTGGGCGTCGAGGCGTTCGCCGCCCGGGTGCTGGCGGGGTCTGCGGAGGGGTCCTAGCGACCCTGCTGCCGGCGCTGCCAGCGCGTCTTCTTCAGCAGCTTCTTGTGCTTCTTCTTCCGCATGCGCTTGCGGCGCTTCTTGATCAGTGAGCCCATGGCGTCGGGGACCCTAGCCGTCGGCCCGCCGAACGGGCACATCAACCCCCGTGCAGCAGGGCGAACACGGGTCAGGGCGCGACGGCACGGGCAGTAAGGTCGGTCGGAGTCCTTCGGGGGTGGTGTAACGGCAGCACGGGGTCCTTTGGAGTCCCAAGTCGAGGTTCGAAACCTCGCCCCCGAGCTGTGGTGGAAGACCCGAAACAGTGTGATCCGACGAACGGGGAGCGGCGAGTGCCCCAGGTGAAGACCTCCGAGGAGGGCGCGTGAGTGGATACCGGCCGCTCTCGGCCGTCGTGCTGGCCGCCGGCGAAGGCACCCGCATGCGCTCGGCGATGCCCAAGGTGCTCCACCCCCTGTGCGGTCGACCGATGCTGCTCCACGTGGTCGACGCCCTCGGTGCCCTGCCGCTCGAGCGCATCGTCGTCGTCGTCGGCCACGGCGCCGAACGGGTCACCAAGACGCTCCAGGAGCAGGTCACGACCGACGTGCCCGTCGTGTTCGTCGACCAGAAGGTCCAGCGCGGCACCGGCGACGCGGCCAGCGTCGCGCTGACGGCGTTCACCGATGACGACCTCGAGGACGACGTCATCATCATGCCCGGCGACGCACCGCTCGTCCGGCCCGAGCTGCTGACCCGGCTGGCCACCGCCCACCGCGAAGCGGACGCCGCCGTCAGCCTCGTCACCGCCGAACTCGAACCGTGGACGTGGAGCTTCGGGCGCATCGTGCGCGATTCCCAGGGCCGGGTCGATCGCATCGTGGAGCGGACCGACGCCAACGCCGACGAGCTCGAACTCCCCGAGGTCAACACGTCCATCTACTGCTTCCGACGGAACCTGCTGGCGCCGGCGCTGCGGCGGTTGAGCCCCGAGAACGCGCAGGGCGAGTACTACCTGACCGACGCGATCGCCGTGTTGCGGGGCGCCGGGCACCAGGTGATCGCGGTCGCCGCCGACGACCCCGCCGCCTCCCGCCACGTCAACGACCGCGCGCAGCTCGCCGTCGCCGAGGCGATGTTGCGGAGCCGGATCAACGAACGGTGGATGGTCGACGGGGTCACGATCGTGGACCCGGCCGCCACCTACATCGACGCGCAGGTGCAACTCGCGGCGGACGTCCGACTGCTCCCCGGCACGATGCTCGAAGGCCACACGACGGTTGCGACCGGTGCCGTGATCGGGCCCGACACGCGTTTGGTCGACACCGCGATCGGTGAACGCGCGGTGGTACAGAACACCGTGGCGCGTGACGCGGTGATCGGCGAGGACGCAACGGTCGGTCCGTACGTGTCGCTGCGGGCCGGCACCCACGTGGGCCCCGGCGCGCACGTCGGGACGTTCGTCGAGACCAAGAACGCCGAGATCGGCGAAGGGGCCAAGGTCCCGCACCTCGCGTACATGGGCGACGTCGAGATCGGACCGCGGGCGAACGTCGGGGCCGGCACCATCACGGCCAACTACGACGGCAAGCACAAGCACGCGTCCGC
>CAZXCB010000218.1:0-5809 GCA_964639075.1 uncultured Bifidobacteriaceae bacterium
TCCAGGGCGAGCGCGAGATGGCGGCGGACAACAAGCTGCTCGGCCAGTTCGACCTTGTGGGCATCCCGCCGGCGCCGCGCGGCGTGCCGCAGGTCGAGGTCACGTTCGACATCGACGCGAACGGCATCGTGCACGTGACGGCGAAGGATCTCTGCACGGGCAAGGAGCAGCAGATGACCATCACCGGTGGGACCGCGCTCGGCAAGGACGAGATCGACCGGATGATGAAGGACGCGGAGGCGCACGCGGAGGAGGACCGCCAGCGGCGTGAGGAGGCCGAGGTCCGCAACAACGCCGACAGCCTCGTCTTCCAGACCGAGAAGCTCCTGAAGGACTCGGCCGACAAGGTCGAGCCCGGGGAGCGGGAGAAGATCGAGTCCGCGCTGACCGTCCTCAAGGACGCGCTCGCGGGGACCGACGTCGACGCGGTGCGCCGGGGTCACGAGGAGCTGATCAACGCGAGCCAGGAGTTCGCGCAGCGCCTCTACGCCGCCGCCCAGTCGTCCGCCGCTTCGGGTGCCCCGGCTGGTGAGGGCGGTGCCGGCGCGGGTGCCGGGGCCGCGGCGAACGACGACGAGGTCGCCGAGGCCGAGATCGTCGACGAGCCCGGCGAGGCCACCGGATCGTGAACCGCGACCCGGATCAGGACCCGACGCTCGGCGCCGACGACGGCCTCGAGGCCGAGGAGCTCGCGGCCGGGGTCGTCGAGGGAGACCTGGACCGATTGCTGGGTGAGCGCGACGAGATGCGCGCGCTCGCCCAGCAGATCCAGGCCGACTTCGAGAACTACCGCAAGCAGGCGCTGCGGCGGGAGACCGCGATCGTCGAGCGGGCGAGCGAGTCGCTCGTCGAGCAGCTGCTCCCCGTGCTGGACAGCTTCGACGCGGCCGTCACCCAACTGCCGCCGGACACCGACGAGGGCGTGCGCAAGGGCGTCGAGCTCGTGTTCGCGCAGCTCGTCGGCGAGCTCGAGCACGCCGGGCTCGAACGGATCGAGTCGGACGGCACGGCCTTCGACCCCAACGAGCACGAGGCCGTCCTCCACGAGGAGGGTGACGGTGAGCCCACGGTGGCCGCGACCATGCGGACCGGCTACCGCTTGAAGGGTCGCGTCCTGCGACCCGCGATGGTGAAGGTCACCAAGTAGCGATGGCACCACAGCGCGAGTGGTTCGAGACGGACTACTACTCCGTGCTCGGTGTCGCCCCCGACGCGTCCGACAAGGACGTCACGCGCGCGTACCGCAAGCTCGCGAAGCAGTACCACCCCGATGCGAACCCCGGGAACAAGGAGGCCGAGGATCGCTTCAAGGAGGTCTCGGCCGCGAACGACGTCCTGTCGGATCCGGCCAAGCGCACGGAGTACGACGAGGTCCGGCGCATGGTCGCGTCGGGTGCCTACTCCGCGGGCGGTCCCGGTGGTCCGGGCTTCGGTGGCCCGGGCGGGTTCGGCTTCGACGACACCGTCGACCTCGGCGACCTCCTCGGCGGCCTGTTCGCCAACGCGGGTGGCCGGGGTCAGCGCGGGGGCGGGTTCGGCCGGCGCGGCGCGCGTCACGCGCCCCAGCGCGGCGCGGACCTCGAGACCGAGGTGACGATCGACTTCCTCGACGCGGTGCACGGCATCACGACCGCGGTCGCGTTCACCGCGGAGGCGGCGTGCTCCGAGTGCAACGGCACCGGCGCCCGCCCCGGCACCAGCCCGCAGCGGTGCACCGAGTGCGGCGGCCGGGGCGAGATCGCGATGAACCAGGGCCTGTTCTCCACCAGCCAGGTCTGTCCCGTGTGCCACGGCCGGGGCGCGGTGATCCCCGACCCGTGCCCGCGGTGCAAGGGCGGCGGCACCGAGGTCCGGCGCCGCGAGGTGAAGGTCAAGGTGCCCGTCGGCGTGAAGGACGGCCAGCGGATCAAGGTCGCCGGTCGGGGCGCGGCGGGCCGCAACGGCGGTCCCGCCGGCGACCTGTACGTGGTGGTCCATGTACGGGCCCACGCCGTCTTCGGCCGATCGGGTGCGCGTGACCTCACGGTCCACGTGCCGATCACGTTCGCCGAGGCCGCACTCGGGGCCCAGGTGAAGGTGCCGACCCTGGCCGAGCCGGTCACGCTCAAGGTGAAGCCGGGTACCCAGCCCGGGACCCGCCAGAAGATCAAGGGGCGCGGCATCGCCGCGACGAACGGCCACGCGGGCGACCTGCTCGTGACCTTCGACGTCGCGGTGCCGGCGAAGCTCGACAAGGACCAGCGCGCCGCCGTCGAGGCGCTCGCCGCCGCCTTCGGCGACGACCCGCGCGCGGGACTGGAGGTGTAGGGCCATGCCCTCGGACGAACGAGCGCTCTACATCATCTCGGTCGCCGCGGATCTCGCGGGTGTCCACCCCCAGACGCTGCGGATCTACGAGCGCAAGGGCCTGATCGAGCCGGCCCGCACCCAGGGTCGGAGCCGGCGCTACTCCGAGCGCGACATCGTGCTGCTGCGCCGCATCCAGGAGCTCACGAACGAAGGCGTCGGGCTCGCCGGGGTCCGCAAGGTGCTCGAGCTCGAAGCGCGGGTCGAGGCACTCGAAGCCGAGCTCGCCCGCGTCCGGGCGGAGGCCGCCGCGGCGATGGATCGCGCGCGACGCGAGCTGCGCCGCGACATCGTGCCGGTCAGCCGGCGCCGCATGGCCTGACCCGAGCGGGCTCAGGCTGGCTCAGGCTTGGGCGGGCTGGCGCGTCGCGGCGGCCTGGGCCTCGCGCAGCGCACCCGCGAGGCCCACGAGGAGCTGCTCCGCGAGATCGGGCACCTCGCGGAGGAGGGTGCGGAACATCCGGATGCCGAGCACCGCCACCTTCACGTCGGTCGTCGCCCGGACGGTGGCGCTGCGCGGTGCTCCGTCGAGGATCGCGAGCTCGCCGAAGTAGGAGCCGTGGCCGACGCGCGCCGCGACCTCGTCGGAGTCGCTGCGCAACACGGTGGCCTCGCCGTCGAGGATGACGAACAGCGCGTCCCCCGGCTCGCCTTCGATGACGAGGTCCGTGCCGGCGGGGAGCTCGGCGGTCTCGGCGTGGCGTGCGATCGTCCGCCGCTCCCGTGCGGTGCACCGCGAGAAGAGCGGCACCTCCTCGAGGAGGTCGGCCAGCTCACGCTTGGATCCCATGTGTCCTCCCGCCCCGGGCGACGACGTCCGCGGACCGTCTACCCTACCGGCGCCCGCCGCCGCGTGGCCCGGGTGTCAGGGGTAGGGGTGCGCAAGCTCGCCATCTTCGTCGTCCGTCACCGGTGGCTCGTGATCGTGCTCGCGGTGATCGGTGTGGCCCTGTCCGGGATCATCGGCGCCGGGGTGCACGACCGCCTCACCGGCGGCGGCTTCGAGGACCCGGGGACCGAGTCCGCCGCGGCCCGGGCCGAGATCAAGGAGGCGTTCCCCCAGGCCGCGCTCTCGGACTTCGTCCTCGTCGTGACCGCCAAGCGCGGCACCGTCGACGACGCCGAGGTCACGCGGCAGGCGACCGCGCTGACCGAGCGGCTGCGCGGCGAGTCCGGGATCATCGACGCGAACTCCTACTGGACGTTCGGCAAGGTCGAGCAGTTGCGCAGCCGCGACTCGCACCGGGCACTCGTCGTCGCGGCGATGTCCGGCGAGGAGGACGCGAAGTTCAAGCGGGCGGGCGTGCTCGCCGAGCAGTTCACGGTCGACAACGTGGTGCTGTCGACGCTGCCGACGGGCGAGGCGGTGCTCACCGACCAGATCTCGAAGCAGGCGGAGTCCGATCTCCAGAAGTCGGAGCTGATCACGGCACCCATCACCGCGATCGCGCTCGTGATCGTGTTCGGCAGCGTCGTGGCCGCGCTGCTCCCGCTCACCCTCGGCGCGATCGCGGTGCTCGGAACGTTCCTGCTGCTCACGGTCCTGACGCTCTTCACCGACGTCTCGGTGTTCGCGCTGAACCTCACGACCGCGCTCGGGCTCGGTCTCGCAATCGACTACAGCTTGTTCATCGTCTCGCGCTACCGCGAGGAGCTCGCTCGGGGCGTGTCTTCGAACGTCGCGGTCGGTCGGTCGATGCAGACCGCCGGCCGGACGGTCGCGTTCAGTGCCGGGACGGTGATGATCTCGCTCTCGGCGCTCGCCGTCTTCGACGTCCCCTACCTGCGGTCGTTCGCGTTCGCCGGCGTGGCCGTCGTGCTGCTGGCCGCGATCGCGGCCGTCGTCGTCCTGCCGGCGGTGCTGGCCGCGCTCGGCCCGAAGGTCGAGCTCGGCCGGGTGTTCAAGCCGAAGCCGGACTCCGAGTCCGGCGGCTTCTGGGGAGCCCAGGCCCGGCGGGTGATGAAGCACCCGGTGCCCTACGCCATCGGGGTCAGCCTGATCCTGCTCCTGCTCGCGGCGCCGTTCCTGCACCTGAACCTCGGGCTGACCGACGACCGGGTCGTCCCCGACTCGGTGAGCGGCCGGCGCGCGGTCGACCAGATCCGCAACGACTTCTCGACGCGCGAGTCCAACGCGATCCCGGTGTCGCTGCCGACCGCCGACCCGGTCCGCGACGCGGCCGCGCTCGAGCGGCTCGGTCGGCGGCTGGCGGCGCTCCCGGGCGCGGCGCGCGTGGACTCCGCCATCGGCTTCTTCCTGAAGGACGCCGAGACCGGCGAGGTGACGTTCGCGCCGATCGCGTTCGCGCCCAGCCAGAAGGAGCGCTTCACCCCGCGCGCGGGCGCCACCGGCACCTATCTCACCGTCACCCCGTCGATCGAGCCGATGTCCCCCGCCGGCGACCGGTTGGTCCGCGCGATCCGCTCGGTCGAGACCCCGCTCGAGCACCACGTCGCCGGACTCGGTGCGCGGCTGATCGACACCAAGGAGTCGGTGCTCTCACGGCTGCCACTCGCGATCGGGCTGGTCGCACTGGCGACCTTCATCCTGCTGTTCCTCATGACCGGGAGCCTGTTGGTGCCGCTCAAGGCGCTCGCGCTCAACGTGCTGTCGCTCACCGCGACGTTCGGCGCGATGGTCTGGATCTTCCAGGACGGGCATCTGCAGGGTCCGCTCAACATCACGCCGACCGGCACGATCGACGTCTTCACCCCGATCCTCATGTTCTGCATCGCGTTCGGGTTGTCGATGGACTACGAGGTCTTCCTGCTCTCGCGGATCAAGGAGGAGTACGACCTCGACCGCGACAACGAGCACGCCGTCGCGATGGGGCTCCAGAAGACCGGCAAGATCGTCACCGCGGCCGCGTTGCTGCTCACGATCGTGTTCATCGGCATCGCGACCTCCGACGTGGCGATCGTGAAGCTGTTCGGCATCGGTCTCACGCTCGCCGTGCTGGTCGACGCGTTCCTGATCCGCGCCACGCTCGTCCCCGCGTTCATGCGTCTGGCCGGCCGGTCGAACTGGTGGGCGCCCCGATGGCTACGGCGGTGGCACCTGCGGTACGGCATCTGGGAGAACGAGCCGATCGCGCTCCTCGACCGGGAATTCGAGTCGGTCGGCTGACCCGGCGGGCCTCCTTTCGTCAGGGATTCGGGAATGCCAGACTTGACAATCAAGTTGTCAAGTCTCGATCCGCACGTCCCGCGACGTATCCGATGACGCAGAGGTAGCGCCCGTGGCCCTCGACCCGAACAAGCTCACCCGCAAGACCCAGGAGGCGATCGGCGCCGCCCAGGGTCTCGCGCGGGACCGCAACCACAGCCAGGTCGGCCCCGAGCACCTGCTCGCGGCGCTGATCGGCCAGGCGGAGGGCGTGGTGCTGCCGGTGCTCGAGCGGGTCGGAGTGGCGCCCAAGGCCGTCCGGGACCAGGTGGAGGCGGCGCTGGACCGCCTGCCCCA
>CAZXCB010000219.1:0-5806 GCA_964639075.1 uncultured Bifidobacteriaceae bacterium
CCTGCACCGGGTACTGCGCCGTGACCGCCGCCACGAGGTCGGCGCGCCCGAGCGGTGCGACGTCGTCGAGCAGCCGCCCGATCACGGGCCGGACGAGCTGCTCGTCCCAACGGTCGAGCACCGACGCGCGGAACGCGTGGGCGACGAGGTTGCGGTACTGGCGATGCTCCTTGCCGTTCATCGCGAGGATGAGGTCGCCCATGTACTGGCCGATCACCTCACCGTTGATCGAGCTCGAGAACGTCTCCCAGTCCCGCAGCACCTTCTCCGCGTCCGAGTACCGGGTGACGTGGAAGCTCGCCCGGCCGTCGCCGGCGTAGCTGTCGAAGCGGATGACCGGATCGTGGTCCCGTCCGTGCGCCCACATGGCGTACGGCTGAAAGGTCTCCCACTCCTCCATGCTCATCGGCTGGGCGTACGGAGCGTCCATCGAGACCGCCTTTCCAGGCTGCAAGCGCGCTGACCTGACACGGTAGTCAGGTCGGCCCCGGTCCCGCCCGGGCGATGCGTCCCCTCCCCTACGCTGGGCCCGATGGCTCGCATCCCGCTCCCCGACGGCGACCAGCTCGAGGTCGTGAAGGCACTCTCGCTCCGCCCGGGTCTCGCCGCGGCCGTCGGTGGGTACGACGCCGCGGTGTGGAACAGCTCGCTCGATTGGCGCCTCCACGAGCTCGTGCGCATGCGCGTCGCCACGATCAACGAGTGCGCGGTGTGCCTCGGGTGGCGCACGCCCATGGCGGTGGACGCCGGCGTCACCGACGAGGACCTCGCCGCGGTCGCCGACCCGAGCGACGCGCGCTTCTCCCCGGGCGAGTCGGTCGCGCTCGAGTACGCGACGCGGTTCTGCACCGACAGCGCGCGCATCGACGACGACCTGCTCGCGCGGCTCGGTGCGCACTTCGACAGCGGCGAAATCGTCGAGCTCACGCTCGTGATCGCGAAGTACCTCGCGATGGGTCGCTTCATGCAGGTGCTCGGCCTCGACCAGGCCTGCTCGCTGCAGATGACCGGCGCCGGCGACGTCGTCGCCACCTGATGGGTGCGCCGCCCGCGGTCATCGTGTGCGTCGACTGCGGCGGCCGGGCGCACCTGGTCCAGGAGGCGGATCCCGAGAGCCCCTACCAGGAGGGCGACATCGCGGTGTACCGCTGCGAGGACTGCCTCGACCGCTGGGACGTCGAGCTCACCGCCGAGGACGTCGGCGAAGACGCCTGACTACTTCGTCGGCTGCCAGGACAGCACCTGCGGCGGCTGGCCCGCGGTGCCGTCGCACCCGGGGACGGGCGGGCCGTCCTCGGGCTGCTCGTCGCAGAACCGGACGCGGGCGGTCAGCAGCGGCACGCCACTCGTGTCGCCGACCAGGAAGGCGGCGAACGTCACGAGACGGTCCGCGTAGGAGCCGCCGCCGGGCAGCGAGAACGGCGCGAAGGTCGGGTCGTCCGGCAGGCCCTCGAGATCGATCGACCCGACGATCAGGCCGCGCCGGAACGTCGTCGCCGGCCGGCCGCCGAGGAAGACCTCGGCGTCCTTGTTCGGAAGGTAGACGGTCCCGTCGAAGCGGGCGGTCGCCTCGCCCGCGATCGTGAGGCCGCGCCCGGTCGTCGTGGCGGTGCGGTAGCCGGCGGGCGTGTACGTGGCCGACAGCGCGACCTGGTCGATGCCGAGGGTGACCTCGGCGTCGCGCTCCTGGTTGCCCTCGCGGTGGCGGCGGTTCGTGTCGACGGCGACGTTCACCTGGAGCGGCCCGGCACGGAACGGTCGCCGGAAGCCGGTGAGGTCACACGTCGCCTCGTCGGCGGTCGCGGTCCGCCAGCTCCCGGACGCGTCGATCCCGTGGCCCGGGTCGGTCAGCTCGCACGCAGCACCGGCGGGAAGCCCGGCGATCCAGACGCGCAGCAGCCGGAGGTCGCCGCCCCGGCGCTCCTGCTCGCGGTGGCTCAGGCGCAGCTGGATCGAACGGACCGACGCGTCGGCCGGCACGGGGTTCGGGATCGTGAACGTGACGATCCCCGTCGCCCGGTCGCCGCGCACGGTGCCGCTCGCGAAGTTCCCCGGTGCGCAGTTCCCCGGAGCTCCCACGCACTCGGTGGCCACGAACGGCGCGGTCGGGTTGGGCGGCGAGGTCGGGAAGTTGAAGCTCCCGGCCGGCGACGCCTTGGTGACGGTCGTCGGGGTCGTCAATCCCGACGTCTGCTCAGCAGGGTCGGTGCCGTGCTTGATCTGGGCGATCGCGAGGCGCTGCGCCGTCCCGGCGCGGCCACACAGCTCGAGGTGGCTCGCGAAGCCGTCGCGCAGGCGAAGCTGGAAGTCGGCCGCGAAGCCAACGACCGCGCCGTCGGCCGGGTCGCACGCCCCGGCCTCGCTCTGCACCGCGCTCCGGGCCTGGGCGGCCTGGTCCCCGCCGCCGTTGGGGGCCCAACCGATCGGCGCCCCGCCCACGACCACGATGCCGTCCGACCGCAGGCGCCAGTCGGCGCGCGAGTCGGGGTCGTAGAACTTGAAGTCGAACACGTGCGTCCCCGGCCGTAGCCACACGACGGCCGGGCCACAGTCGCCGGCGCTGACGTCGTCGAAGAAGTTCCAGTCCCAGTGCAGCCCGGGATCGACGACGACGACGCGATTCGGCTGGACCGCCGCACAGGGATTCGGGAAGTACGGATCGACCGGCACCGGCACCGGGAGCGCGACCGCCCAGCCCGCGTCGTCGGGATCGGGCTTGGTCTGGCCCGTGTTGCACCGCAGCGCCGCCGCCTGCAGCCCGCTCGTGCACGAGGCCCGGGCCCCGACGTAGTCCTCGCTGGCGTCGACGCTCGACGGAGGCTCGGCGACGATGCCGCCGTTGGACCACCAGGCCCCCGACGTCCTGATCCGGCCGCCGCCTCTGACGTCGAGTGGCGTCCCGCTCGACCGGAGCGCCATCACCGCGAACTCGGGCATCCGGGGGGTGGGTTGGGTCTTGCCGCTGTCGTGGAACCCCTGACACTTGACCGTGACCGAACGGTCGAACGCGCTGCTGGAGCCGTTGAGCGGGCCAGTCTGCACCTCCGGACACGCCACGTTGACCCGGCCCGCGGTGCGCAGCCCCTGCGCCCACGCGATCGCGCCCTGCATGCCGGACTCGGCCGCGTAGCGGTCGAAGCGCTGGCCCTTGAGCACGTAGCCGGACACGCCGTTCGTCGATCCGAACTGGCCGAGGATCGGGACGAGCAGTCCGAACACCACGAGCGCGACCAGCACGAGGACGAGGCTCACGCCGCGCTCGTCGCGCCGATGGGGGGCCAGGGCGCGCATCATGGCTCCGGCACCGAGCCCGGCGGCGTCGCGGTCGTCCGCTGCGTCGCGCCGACCGAGAACTCGAACTCGTCGTCCTTCGCGCCGCGCTCGGGGACCGTGACCGTGATGACGTGGCGCGTGCTCGTCGGCGACGCGACGGTCGGGATGCCCTTGAGGTCCGCGACGACCGGCAGCGTGCTCGTCGGCGCGCCGCTGCCACCCGCGCAGACCGAACGGATGAGCTGCGAACGTGCGCCGAACTGCTGCACCGACCACGTCACGCGCCGCGTCGGACCGGGCACGGCGAGCTGATCCTGCAGATCCACCGGCGCCGCGTCCTCGGTCCACGAGAACGACACGACCGCCTGACCACCGGACGGGCAGGTCGCGCTGCCGAGCGCGATCTCCGTCGCGCTCTCGACGTCGGGCACCCAGTACCGCGACACCACCTTGGGGCCGCGTGAGGCCGTCAGCCGCGCGCTGACCGTCGACGACGTCCGGAACGCGGTGGTGATCATCGCCCCGATCGCGCCCATGATGATCCCGAGGATCGTGATCGCCACGAGCAGCTCTGGCAGCGTGAAGCCGCGCTCGGACCGGCGGCGGCTCATGGCGTCACCGCCGTCGCGCGGCGCTTGTAGATCGTGACCTTCTCGGTCGTGGGGCGGGCTCCGCCGCTCCGCACCTCGATCGAGATCTCCTGCAGACCGTTGTCGGGTGCGGGACACCCGTCGACGAAGGTGAGCTGCGCGGCCGCCGGCGGCACGACGGTCGGGCCGACGCCGTCCCAGTACCGGACCCCGGTGACGCTCGCGGTGTAGTTCGTCGGCTCCGTGTACCCGACGGCGCCGGGGCCGTAGTCGCCGGTGGCACCGCAGTCGGCGTACGGGGCGTCCTGGATCGCGGCGACGTAGGAGCGCAGGACCGTCTCGCCCGCGGAGATCCGCCGGTCGATGTCGGTCGAGATCAACACGGACGCGATCGCGCCGATGATCCCGATCCCGATGATCCCCAGCAGCGTGGTGGACACCAGGATCTCGGCGAGCGTCTCGCCTGTCTCGTCCCGTCGCCGCATCCGCGCTCCGCAGCCATCCCTCGTCACCGGCGGCCGTCCCTGTCCGGCCTCCGCCCGACCCGGAGCATACGACCCACCGACCGGATCGACCCAGACGCCCCAAATCGCACCCGCTGACCCCGGGTCGTTCTCTTCTTGCGCCACAAACCCGCGCTATTCGCGGGTTTGTGGCGCAGGTACGGCACCGGGCCGGGCTCCCGACGGGCGGGGCTCCCGACGGGCCTGATCGCGCGGCCGGTAGCGTGCGCCGCCGTGAGCGACGCCCCACGAAACCGACGCCGGCGACGGCGTGGGCGGAGCGGGGCCCGAGCGGCCCGGCCCGCAGGGCCGAGAGTGGAGAGTGCGTGACCAGCCACGGATCGGACCCGTTCGCCGAGACGGATGACCAGCAGGCCCTGCGGGGGCTCGCCCGTGACGTCGCGGCGCGGGCGCTGGCGCCCCGGGCGCGCGACGGCGACGAGACCGAGGAGTTCCCGCAGGCCTCGTGGGACGCGATCCGGGCCGCCGACCTGTTCGGGATCACGATCGACCCCGCCTACGGCGGCATGGGCCTCGGCGACATCGAGGCCGCGATCGTCCTCGAGGAGCTCGCCCGCGCCGACGTCTCGAGCGCGATCCTCGCCCAGCTGACGTTCAACGGTCCGCCGCGCGCGATCGAGCACCTGGGCTCCGACGCGATGAAGGAGCGCTGGTTGCCGATGGCGGCGTCCGGCGAGGCGCTGTTCTGCATCGGGATCTCCGAGACCGAGGCGGGTTCGGCGGTCGGCCACATGCGTGCGCGACTCACGGCCGACGGCGACGGGTACCGACTCAACGCGTACAAGAACTACGTGACCGGCGGCCACAAGTCGCGGGTGTGCCTCGTGTGGTGCCGGTTCCCGGGCAGCGAGGGCACGAAGGGCATCGGGGCGGTGCTCGTCGACCTCGAGGCCGACGGCGTGAGCCTCGCGGGCACGCACGAGAAGATGGGCCTACGCGCGACCAGCGAGGCGGAGCTCGCGTTCGACGACGTGCGCGTCGAGCCTGGCGACGTGCTCCTCGCGGGCGACCCGGCGAACAGCGACGCGTTCCGCACCCTCATCGGTCACATCAACCACGAGCGGTGCGGCAACGCGGCGATGTGCGTCGGCGCCGCCCAGGGCGCGCTCGAGTACGCGATCGGATACCTGAACGACCGCGTGGTCGGCGGCCGGCCGCTCGCCGAGCTGCAGGGTCTGCAGTGGAAGATCGCGGACATGGGCACCCAGCTCGAGGCGGCCCGCCTCCTCCTCAAGCGCGCGGTGCACCTCGCCGGACCGCACGGCACTCCCCCGGCGCTCGAGACCGCGATGGCGAAGTCGGCCGCCAACCTCGCGGCGAAGTTCGTCTGCGACGAGGCGATCCAACTGCTCGGCGGTTACGGCTACTCGCGCGAATACCCGGTGGAACGCGTCTACCGCGACATCCGCGGCTTGTGCA
>CAZXCB010000220.1:0-5746 GCA_964639075.1 uncultured Bifidobacteriaceae bacterium
CGTACGCCAACGGCGCCGCGATCTTCACACGTGACGGCAGCGCGGCCCGGCGGTTCCAGCACGAGGTCGACGCGGGCATGGTCGGCATCAACGTCCCGATCCCGGTGCCGATGGCGTACTACTCGTTCGGGGGCTGGAAGCAGAGCCTGTTCGGCGACACGCACGTGCACGGTCCCGACGGCGTGCACTTCAACACGCGCGCCAAGGTCGTCACGACGCGATGGGGCGACCCCGCGACCCGGGGTCCCGACCTCGGGTTCCCGCGGACGCGCTGAGACTCTGGTCTCAGAGGCCGCGGACGGCGACGGTCGCGGTCAGCGTCGAGCCACTCGCCCGCGAGAGCGTGATCGGGAACTGCTCACCTCTCGTCAGCGGCTTCGCGAGGCCCATGAGCATCACGTGGTAGCCGCCCGGGGCGAATCGCACGGTCGTCCCCGGCTTCACGGTGACGGTCTCGACCATCTTCATGCCGGCCATGCCGTCGTCGCCGGTGCTCGTGCGGTGGACGTGCGCGTCGGACGCGACGCTCGCGGGCACCGTCGCTCCGATGATCCGGACGGTGGAGCCGGAATCGTTCACGATGGTGAGGTACACCGCCGCCGTGGTCGCGGATTCCGCCGTGCTCCGTGCCCACGCCCGCTCGAGCCGGACCACGCCCGACGACGAGCTCCCGGATGAGCGCGCGAGCAGGATGCGCATGTCGTTCGCGATGGTCTTCTCGTCCATCCCGAACGGCCAGGCGTCGACGACGCGACCCTGGTCGTCGACTGCGAACGACAGCGCGGTGTGCCCGACCTCGGTCTGGTCCTGGTCGTCCTTCGCGATCTCGTACTTCACGCCGAAGGCGTCGGCGACGGCCTCGAGCTGGGCCGGGTCCGTCGTGCGCAAGGCGTGCGCGTCGTCGAAGAAGTGACCGAGGTACTCGGTGAGGACCGCGTCGGTGTCGCGCTCGGGGTCGACGGTCGCCATCGCGACCTGGACCCGCTCGGCGTCCGCGGCACCGAGCTGGTGCCTCGCGAGGCGGAGCCCGGCGAGGGTGCCGGGGCAGAGGTCGGGGCAGTTCGTGTAGCCGAAGTACACGAGGAGCAACCCGCCCGGCGCGGCCCGCATCGCGAGTGGCGTCCCGCCGTGGTTGACGTCCGGGAGCGAGAGCGTGCCCACCGACGGGGCAGGCGTGCGCACGATGCCCTTCAGCTTCGCGGGCCCCGAGGACTCGGTTCCGGTCGACGAGCTGCCGCATCCGGCGACCACCGCCGCGGCGAGGACGACCGCGACCGCCCAGGTGGAGCGCTTCCCGACGAGCATGTACGGAGTGAAGCACACGCGACGGCGTCCGCCACCGCGCGCCCGCCCGGGTGTCCCGTGCCGGGATCCTCAGGCCGTGACGGCGGGCACGACCTCGGCCATGAAGTGCTCGATCGTGTCGGGGTGGCCGAAGTCGGTGAACTGGATCACGAAGCCCTCCACGCCGGCTGCGACCTCGGCCGCGAGCGCGTCGGCCACCTCGGGCGCCATCCCGCCGATCAGCCCACCCCAGGCTCCGAAGCGCCGCCGACCGGTCTCGACCACCTCGGCCCGCCGCGCCTCGGTGCGCGCGAGCGCGACGGGGTGCTGGGTGGACACGCGCGCCGCGCCGGCGAGGGGCAGGAGCTCGGGGAGGCGGTCGACCGCGTAGCTCGGGCAGTTCCACCAGTCGGCGTGCGCGCGCACGAGCGGCATCGTGAGCTTCGGTCCCGCGCCGCCGAGGTGGACGGGTGGGCGCGGCCGTTGCACGGGGACGGGCCGGCCGATCGCGCCGGTGAGCGAGAAGTGCTCACCGGAGAAGTCGAACCGCTCACCGGCGAACATGAGGTCGAGCACCGCGAGCGACTCCGCCAGCCGCGCCGAGCGTGTCGCGGGTGATCCCTCGCCGATCCCGAAGGTCGCGAGCTCGTCGGCGACCGAGCCCCAGCCGACGCCGAGCTCGAGGCGGCCGTCGGACACGACGTCGACGGTGGCGGCCATCTTCGCGAGCAGCGCGGGATGGCGGAACGGGTCGCACGTGACGAGGTGGCCGATGCGGACCGTGCTGGTGCGCGCCGCGAGGGCGGCCGCGAGCGTCCAGCCCTCGAGCGTGTCCAGGTCGGGCGCAGCCGGCGCGGCGAGATGGTCCATGAGCCAGACCGACGTGAAGCCCGCCGCCTCGGCCGCGAGCGTCCGCTCGAGGATCGTCGCGAAGCTCATCCGGATCTGGGGCAGGAAGAGCCCGAACCACGGGCGGGTCTCCCCGGTCACGTGACGGTGGTGCCGCCGTCGACCGCGATGACCTGACCGGTGAGGTGATGCGCGTCGGGCGAGAGGAGGAAGCCGGCCACCGACGCGAGGTCCTCCGCCTGCGCGACGACCCCGAGCGGCACGTCGCGCCGCATGCGCGCCCGCGCCGCGTCGGAATCCCAGGCCCCGGCCGCCATCGGCGTGTCGACCGCACCCGGGCAGACGCAGTTCGCGCGCACGCCCTTCGGGCCGTACTGCACCGCGGCGAGCCGGGTGAGCGCGACGACCCCGCCCTTGCTCGCGGTGTACCCGGATCCGAAGCCGTGTCCCCGGATGCCCGCGGTCGAGGCGATGGTCACGATGCTCGAGCGCTCGTCGCCGTCGGCGC
Organism: uncultured Bifidobacteriaceae bacterium; assembly: GCA_964639075.1. Lineage (GTDB taxonomy): Bacteria > Actinomycetota > Acidimicrobiia > IMCC26256 > JAENVU01 > JAENVU01. The sequence goes on from CAZXCB010000220.1 coordinate 2,642, forward strand.
GTTCGAGGTGCGGCAGCGCGAGCTTCAGCGCGAGGAACGTGCCCGTGAGGTTGACGGCGAGCACGTGCTCGAACGTCTCGAGGGAGACGTCGGCGATCGGCGCCAGGTCGGGGCCGTCGAAGATGCCCGCGGCGGTCACGACGCCGTCGAGCCGACCGAGCTCGGCGACGGTGCGGTCGATCGCCTCGCGCAGCGCCGCCTCGTCGGCCACGTCGGTGGGCAACGCGAGCGCGCTCCCACCCCGGCCGGTGACCGCGGCGACGGTGGTGTCGACGCCCTCCGCGTCGCGGTCGACGACCGCGACCGCGCCCCCGCGGGCCGCGACCTCCACGGCGGTGGCCTGGCCGATCCCGGAGCCACCACCGGTGACGAACACGACCCGACCATCGAGCGACGGCTTCATGGAGCGTGACCGTACCCGGGCGTTACGGTGAGCGCCCACGCTCCCGGGGGACACGCATGGACGAGACGCAGGCGATGCACGCGGTCGACGGCAAGGTCGTCGTGGTCACGGGTGCCGGTCGGGGCGTCGGCCTCGGGATCGCGCGCCACCTCGGGCGCGGCGGCGCCAGGCTCGTCGTCGCGGAGTGGAAGCCTGACCTGCTCGCGGCCGCGGTGGGCGAGCTCGAGGCGCTCGGCATCGAGGTGCTCGGTGTGCCCACGAACATCATGGAGCGGGCCGAGATCGACGCGATGGTGCAGGCGACCGTCGACCGCTTCGGGAGGGTGGACGGGATCGTGAACAACGCGCAGACGTTCCGGCCGCTCGCGTCGATGGCCGAGGTGAGCGCGGACGACGTCGACGTCTTCTACACGTCGGGCGTCAAGGGCACGCTCTGGGCGATGCAGGCGGTGTACCCGCACATGGCCGCGCAGGGCTGGGGCCGCATCGTGAACTTCGCGTCGTCGATGGGGATCACCGGGGGCCGCGGCTTCGGCGCGTACAACGCGTCGAAGGAGGCGGTCCGCGCGCTCACCCGCACCGCGGCGCGCGAGTGGGCGCCCGACGGCATCGTGGTCAACTGCATCGCGCCCGCGGCCGCCGACCACCACGGCGACGCAGCCAAGCAGTCGGAGGGCTACCGGATCTTCGTGGAGAACTGCCCGATGGGCCGCCAGGGCGACCCCGAGACCGACATCGGCCCGCTCGCGTGGTTCCTCTGCTCGGACGCCTGCCGGTACCTGACCGGCCACACCTTCATGGCCGACGGCGGCGCGTTCATGTGGGCGTGACGCCGGCCGCGGTGAGCAGGTCGGCGGTCGCCGCGATCGCGCGGGGTACGGCGGACGCGTAGCCCTCGGCGTCGATCGCCGGGCCCACCAGCTCGATGTCGAAGCATCCCTGGTAGCCCGCGGCGAGGAGGTCCCCGACGATGCGCGCGAGGGGGATGTCGCCGTCGCCGGGCACGAGGCGGTTCGGCGTCGACAGCGTCCCCACCGCGAAGTCGCTCACCTGGACCAGCCGGATGAGGTCGATCCCTGCCGCGATCGTCGTTCCGAGCCCGCGCTCGGCCCAGCACGCGTTGATCTCCATGCACACGCCGGTGCCGAGGCGCCGGGCGAGGTCGATCGCGTCGGCGAGGGTGTGGACGAAGCCGACGTCGACCCGGAGCGAGTTCGTGTGCTCGATCGCGAACGGCACGCCGCGGGCGCGGGATTCGCGCAGCACGGGTGCCATCGCGGCCTCGATCGCGTCGGCGGCCTCCTCCCACGGCAGCGGTCCGGCCGGCCCCGTGGTGAACACGAGGCACTCCGCGCGGATCCGGCTCGCGACGTCGAGCGCGCGCACGAGGCGCTCCTGCTGGAGCGGCCATCGCTCGGGTTCGGCGAGGTGGAACGGCCCGAGGCCGATGAGGTTGGTGACCCGCAGTCCCGCGTCCGCCACGCGCGCCGCACCGTCGTCCCACCCGTGGCGTTCGAGCTTCGCGACCGAGGTGCCGACGTGGTCGATGCCCTCGGACGCGTAGAACGCGAGGTCCTCGGCGAGGCTCCACCCGAACGTGCTGATCGCGCTGAGCGAGACGCGCGGGTGCACGGCTCAGCCGAGCACGGCGCCGCGCGCCGCGCTGCCCCCGCCGTCGAGCGGCAGGTTCGCACCGGTGAGGAAGCCGCTCTCGGAGCTCGCGAGGTACACGGCCGCGAACGCCACGTCGTCGGCCTCGCCGAGCCGGGTGAGATGCATGGCCTCGAGCCGGGCACGCCGGTCCGGGTCGAGATCGGCGTCGCGACGCTCGTTGATCACGTACCCCGGGCTGATCGTGTTGGCGCGGATCCCGGCCGCCGCGTAGTCGACCGCGATCGCCCGGGTGAGACCGTTGAGGCCCGCCTTGCTCGCGACGTACGCGGTGTAGCCCCGGCTCGCGCGCTCGGCCTGGCGGGACGAGATGTTGACGATCGACCCGTGACCAGCGTCGGTCATGTGCGGGACCGCGGCCCGGCACAGCCACATCGGAGCGCTCAGGTTGACCCGCAGCGTCGCGTCCCAGGCCGCCGTGGTGAGCTCGCCGACCGGTGCGTCGGCTTCGTCGACGGTGCTCGCCACCGCGTTGTTCACCAGGACGGTGAGGCCCCCCATGAGCGCGGCCGACTCGGTCACGAGCCGGGTGCACTCGGCCTCGGTCCCGAGGTCCGCGAGCACCGCGTGCGCGGTGCCGCCGGCAGCCGTGATGTCGGCGAGGACCGCGGCGGCGCGGGCGTCGTCGCGGCCGGTGACCACCACGGTCGCGCCCTCGGCGGCGAAGCGGCGGGCGATGGCCTTGCCGATCCCCGCGGTGGAGCCGGTGACCAGCGCGAGCTCCCCCGTGAGGCGCATGGCGCGCAGGCTACCGGTGGGCCCGCTCAGTCGCTCACTGCGGTCGCGCCGCGCGCCCGGAGCGCGTCGCGGAGCTGCCGTGCGGCCGCGTCCATCGCGTCCGGCGCGGGCGACGGGTCGGCGTTCGCGAAGTTGAGGTCGCGCTCCGCGTCGATCGGCACCACGTGCAGGTGGACGTGGGGCACCTCGAGGCCGGCGATGATGAGCCCAACGCGTGCGGGCGCGAACGCGTCCATCTGCGCCGCGCCGATCTCGTGCGCGACGCGCATCAGATGCGCGTTGCTCTCGACGTC
>CAZXCB010000221.1:0-5669 GCA_964639075.1 uncultured Bifidobacteriaceae bacterium
TGTTCGTCTTGGTGCCGCCGTGGACGACCGTCGGCGCCATCGTCGTGTGCGTGCAGGAGTGCGCGATGCGGCCGAGCCCGAGCGGGAGCTCGGCGACGAGCTCGTCCACGCGCTCCGGATCGGCGAGCTCGCTCGGCAGGTCGAGCCCCTCCACGTAGCGGCGCCAGGTGTCGCCGATGCGCGCTTCGGGTCGGTACTCGGCGATCCGGCGCACGATCTCGGCCGCCGTGACGAGCGCGTTGTCAGTGCGGTACGACTGCGACGCGTGGCTGGGCGTGCCGTGCACGGTGATGCCGGTCCAGTACGTTCCCTTCTCCTCCACCATGATCGGGAGGCGGGGCCCGTTCTTGGTGGGCACCTGGTAGCCACCGGACTCGGTGATCACGTAGTCGGCGCGCACGTCGTCGAGCTCGTGCTCGGTGAGGTACTTGGCTCCCCAGGTGCCGAGCGCCTCCTCGTCGGCGACCGCGAGGTACAGCAGCGTGCCGCGCGGCGTGAAGCCGGAGTCGGCGAGCCGGCGGAACGCGACGGCCATCGTGGCGGTGAGGTTGAGCATGTCGACCGCGCCCCGACCCCAGATCATGCCGTCGTCGAGCTCGGCACCGAACGGCTCGCGTGACCAGCCCTCGGGGTTCACGGGCACGACGTCGGTGTGACCCATGAGCATCAGCGTCGGGGCGGCGGGATCCGAGCCCTCGATCTTCGCGAGCAGGCTCCGGCGACCGGGTTGGGGCTCGTAGGTCTCGACGTCGAGCCCGGTGCCCCCGAGGTGATCCGCGATCAGGTCCGCGTTGCGAACCTCCTCACCCGACTCGGCCCGGCCGTCGTTGACGCACGCGTTCCGGATGAGGTCCTGGAGCAGCGCCGTGGCCTCGCCGGTGAGATCGTCCGCCATGGGCGCACCGTAGCGCCGGGTCGTGCCGGTCGCGCCGCCGAACCGGTACGACGGGACTGCGTCAGCTCGCGGCGGCGACCCGGTAGGTGAACACGCCTTCGGTGTCCCAGCGCTCGGCCTCACCGGCCCGCCGGAGGTGCTCGAGGTGCGCGAACGTCTCGCTCTCGGCCATGACTCCCCAGTGCCGCTCGGGGAACAGCTCGTGGGAGAGCGCGACGACATCGGCCGGACCGAGCGCGAGCGACACCTCGCGCAGCGTCTCCATGCGCTCGAAGTGGTGCTCCTTGATCGCGGTGACCCGACCCGGGACGTCGTCGAACGGGTGGCCGTGCGCGGGGAGACCGAGCCGCACGTCGTCGAGCGCGCCGACGAGATCCAGCGTCGCGAGATACGAGCTCAGCGCGTCGCCCTGTCCGGAGCCGGCGACGTGGGGCGTGATCGTCGGCAGCACGTGATCGCCCGACAGCAGCACCCCGTGCTCGGGGTCGTAGAGACACAGGTGGTCGAGCGTGTGGCCCGGTGTGTGCAGCGCGAGCCAGTCCCGTCCGGCGAGCCGGATGGGTGACCCGTGCTGCACACGACGCGTGGGGTCCGGTGGCGTGAACAGCAGGCGCATCGCGCGGATCATCATGCGACGCGAGAGCGGCGGGTGCGGGTGCTTGCTCCCACCCCACGGGGTGTTGCCACCCCACGGAACCGACTGGCGCTGGGCGTCCTCGGTGATCTCGTCGAGCGCGGCGTGATCGTCGGCCGTGAGGGACGGCAGCTCGTCGAGCGACGGGCCGTCGTAGTGCGCGGCCTCCTCGATCGCCTGCTGCTCGAGCCGCTCGGCCTCGGCCTGCGAGAGTGTCGCGCCGCGCCGCTGCAACGACCACGTGGTGAAGGCGCGGTGGGCGATCAGCTGTGCGTCGGCCTCCTTCTTGAGCCGACCCGCGGCACCGAAGTGGTCCGGGTGCGAGTGCGTGACGATGACGGTGTGGACGTCCTTCACGCGGAACCCCGCGGTCGCGAGGCGCTGCTTGAGCGCCTTCCAGCTCTGCGGCCCGGGCAGCCCGGGGTCCACGACCGCGAGGCCGCGATCGTCGAGCAGCCCGTACATGTTCACGTGCCCGAGACCGGGCATCCAGATCGGGAGCTGCATGCGGATCACGCCGGGGGCGACCTCGGTCACCTCCTCGGAGGCGTGCTCCTGCTCCTGCTTCTTGGGCCTGGACGCCCGCGGGTCGCCCGGCCGACTCGACACGTCGGTCACGGCCCGGAGGCTACCCGCCGCCGCGACGGGCCCCGACCGGGCCGAGGGTCAGCTGCCGGGGGCGAACTTGGGCCAGGGGCGGACGGCTTCGAGCACGGCACCGGCGGCGAGGCAGAGCTCGTCCTCGAGGCGGCGCGCGACCACCTGCAGACCGCACGGCATGCCGCCGACGAGTCCCGCCGGTACGGAGATGCCGGGCTGGCCCGTCATGTTGAACGGCGCGGTGAACGGCGCGCTCAGGTACATGAGGTCCACCTCACGGCCGTTGACCTCACCGACGAGCGTGCCCTCGGCCTGGTACGCGGTGGTCGGTGTGGTGGGCAGGAGCAGGAGGTCGATCCGGTCGAACAGCGCACTCGACGCGACGAGGATCTCCTGGCGCCGGCGGACGGCCGCACCCAGGTGACGCGCCCGCAGGTGCGGCATCCCCTCGATCGAGGTCCTCGCCAGGAAGTCGAGGTCGTCGAGGCTCTCGACACAGCGGTCGTAGTGCCACGCGGCCAGGTTCCCCGCGCCGAGCGTTCCCCACGCGCGTCCCGGCCTCGGGAAGTCGATCGGCACCTCGATCAGCTCGAGCCCCGCGGCCTCGACGAGTGCCTCGGCCGCCTCGCGTGTCGTGGCCTCGACCGCACGATCCGTCTCCGCGTAGCCGAGCGTGGACGTCCACGCGACCTTCCGGCCGCGCAGCAGCTCGCGCGCGCGGTCGACGTCGGCGACCACGGGCTCGTACGGCGCGGGCTTCGGCAACGACGTCGGGTCCGCGCCGACGGGGCCGCTGGTGACGTCGAGGTAGCGCGCCGCATCGCGCACCGAACGAACCATGGGGCCGCTCACCGACGTGAGCCCGGTGTCGAACGGATCGTCCAACCCGTTGTGACCGATGCGCCCGAACGTGGGCTTCATCCCCGGCAGACCCGAGTACGACGACGGGATGCGGATCGACCCCCCGCCGTCGCTCCCCGTGCACGCAGGGAACAGCCCCGCCGCGACCGAGGCCGCCGAACCGCCCGACGAGCCCCCGGGTGTGCGCTCCGGGTTCCACGGGTTGCGGGTCACGCCGTGGAGCGGCGTCGCGGTGTAGCTCGGGATGCCGAACTCGGGGGCCGTGGTGAGTCCGGTGATCACCGCGCCGGCACCGCGCAACCCCGCGACCTCCGGACAGTCGGCCGGCGCGATGTCGTCGCGGTACACGACCGAGGCGTGGGTGTGCGGGAAACCCTTGGCCGGCGCGAGCTCCTTCACCCCCATCGGGACGCCGGCGAATGCTCCCGGATCCTCACCGCGCGCGACCGCCGCGTCGATCTCTTTCGCGCGCGCCCGGGCACCAGCTTCGTCGAGGAAGCACACCGCGTTCAGGTCGGCGTTGCGCGCCGCGATGCGCGCCAGCGACTCCTCCAGCAACGCGACCGCGCTGATCTCACCCCGGCGCACGCCGTCGGCGAGATCCCACGCATCGCGCGTCCACAGCTCCGTCATCCCACTGCTCCCTGGTCGATTCCACGATGGTCGCCCGCGCCTGCGGCGAGCTCGGTGAACGCGACCGTGAGGTCGTGCGCGAGCGCCTCGAGGTCGGGCCAGGCGTCGGCATCCGCGTTCAGCCCGAAGTGCAGGACCCCGCAGTACGAGAGGATCGCGATCCCGAGGCTCAGGTTCCGCGAGAGCGGCACCAGCGGGTAGGCCTCCAGCAGCCGCGCGCCCATGCAGTAGAGCGGCACCGGTGGCCCGGGGACGTTCGTGACCACGAGGTTCACGAACGGCTGACGCTGCACGAGCCGCGCCGCGAAGCCGAGCACGCTGGGGGCCGCGTAGTGCGCGAAATCGAGCAGGACCGCCGCGCCGGCGGCCTGCTCGGACTCCTTCAGCGCCCGCGTCGCCTCGCTCACCGCTTCGAGCCGATCGACGGGGTCGCCGAGGCCGACCGGCAGGTCGACGAGCATCACCGAGAGCCGGTTGCCGAGTGCGAGTCGCTCGCCGTCGTCGCGCACCGACACCGGACACAACGCGCGCAGGTGCGACGGCACCTCCTCACCGCGCTCGGTGAGCCGGCGGCGCAACGCGCTCGACACGGCGGCGAGCACGACGTCGTTCACGGTCCCGCCGTGCGTCTCGCGGATCGCGCGCACGGTGTCGAGCGAGATCGGCACCCCGGTGAACCGGCGGCGACGACCCACCTCGACGTTGAGCGACGAGCTCGGCGCGAGCGGTGACCCCGACACGAGCGATCGGAGCGCCCGCGTGAGCTTGGCGGTCTGGTCGGCGGCGCGCTGCGGCGTCCGGGCGAGCCCGCGGATCGAGCGGGCGAGCTCGGTGGGCTCGCTGGCGCGCTCGACGAGGGTGTCCGCGAGCAGGCGGGCGGCAGGCGGCGCGGGCTGCGGGATCCACAGCGGTGCCTCGGGCCGATCGGGCTCGCGCTCGAAGTCGAGGAGCACGGTCGCGACGTCGACGCCGGACACTCCGTCGACCAGCGCGTGGTGGGTCTTCTGCACGAGCGCGACCCGGCCGGCTTCGAGCCCCTCGACGAACCAGAGCTCCCACAGCGGGCGGGACCGGTCGAGCAGCTGCGACTCGATGCGCGCCATGAGCGCGAGGAGCTGCTCGCGGTCGCCCGGCGCGGGGAGCGCCGTGAGCCGCACGTGGTACGAGATGTCGAAGCGGTCGTCGTCGACCCAGATCGGGCGTCCCTGGTCCATCGGGACCGTCATCAGCTTCTTGCGGAAGCGTGGGATCAGGTGCAGCCGCGACTCGACGAGCCTGCGGACCGCGGCCAGCCGGAACCGGCCCGAGGCGTCGAAGAAGCGTGCTCCGTCGAAGATCCCGAGCGTGCCGACGTGCATCGGTGTCTCGAGCGACTCGAGGTGGAGGAACGACGTGTCGAGCGCGCTCAGCCGTTCGTGGTCGCTCATCGTGCGGATGGTACCGGGGTCTCCGGCGGACGTCCTCGGGGGGCTCCGTCGCGGCGGCGGTAGCGTCCGCCCCGTGCGGATCGCGACGGCGGTGTGGAAGGTGGACTCCGACCTCGTGCTCGCGATCGACGAGCACCTCGGGCCGCCGGTGGACAGCTACGTGAACGGATCCCAGACGTGGTTCACCGGCGAGCCGGTGCTCGAATGGCGCCTGCACCCGACCGCGGGATTCCGCCAGCCCGGCGACGGCTCGCCCTACGACCTGTGGGAGCACGTCGTGAGCGCGTTGAGCGCCGGCGGTGACGCCGGCGCGATCGCGTTCGGCGGCGTGACCGTCGCGCTCTCCGAGCTGTGGGACTCGCTCGAGTGCTTCCCGGCCTATGGCGACGAGCTCGAGCCCGTCGCGCTCGCGCGCCAGGCCGCGGCAACGTTGCCGGTGCCGCCGACGATCACCGGCATGGTGGACCACGACGTCATCGGCGACGAGTGGGAGCGCAGCGCCGGCTCGGTCTCGATCCTCGGGTTGCTGCTCGCGCAGCTCGAAGGCTGAGGAGAGCCCGCGCCGAACGGAACCGACTCGCCGCCCGGTTCCGACACCGTGGCGCGGGCGTGGCCCGAG
>CAZXCB010000222.1:0-5663 GCA_964639075.1 uncultured Bifidobacteriaceae bacterium
TCAACATCGTCCTCGACCCGTGCCTCATCATGGGCTACGGTCCGTTCCCGAAACTTCCTCTTGCTGTCAGCACCGACGACCGAGTTGCTCGAGGCGCCTACCGGCCGGCGTCGAGGGGTTCGGTGCCGATGACGTGCGCGGCGCGCAGGCGGTCCAGCTCCGCGTCGGTCACGCCGAGCTCGCGCAGGACCTCGTCGGTGTGCTGACCCAGGGTCGGGCAGGGGCCGCGCCACGCAACCGTCGGACCGCCCGACATCCGCATCGGCCAGCCCGGGTACTCCTGGGTCCCGACGTCGGGGTGGTCCAGCGCCTGGAAGAACCCGCGGGCGCGCATCTGCGCATCGTCGAGGGTCGCGTACGCCGGCACGACCGCGGCCGCCGGAATCCCCAGGGCGGTCAGCTCCGCCGCGGCGGCTGCGGGCGTGCGCGTCGCACACCACGTCGCGCGCGCGTCGGCATCCCACGGGTCCGAAGCCTCGTCGACCGCGACCCACTCGTCCTTGCCCTCGCAGCGGAACACACCGTGCGCACCCCGACGGTCGGGCAGGTCGCCGCGCACCGAGTAGTCGATCACCTGCTCCGCCGTCACCGCGGCCGCGACCTCGATCATCGGCATCTCGACGAGCTGGCCCTCGCCGGTTCGGGCCCGGTGCTCGAGCGCGGCGACGAGCGCGATCGCGGTGTGCGTGCCCACCAGCGGGTCCACCATGCCGCCAGGGATGATCGGCGGCCCACCCTCGTAGCCGGTGAGCCACGCCATCCCCGTGATCTGCTCCATCGTCTGCGCGAATCCACCACGGTCGCGCCACGGTCCCTCGAGCCCGAACGCCGGCAACCGCAACATCACCACCCCGGGGTTCATCGTGCGCACCTCGTCGTACGACAGCCCGAAGCCCTCCATCACCGGCGGCGTGAAGTTCTCGGTGACGACGTCGGCGGTCTCGATGAGGCGCTTCGCGAGCGCCAGCCCGTCGGCGCTGCTCAGGTCGAGCGTGATCCCCCGCTTGCCGAGGTTCGTCGAATGCCACAGCGCCGACATCTCGTAGAAGCGCGGATCGTCCTTCGGTCGGACGGTCGCGTTGAACCGCAGACCGTCCGGCCGCTGCACCGACTCGACCTTGATGACGTCGGCACCCATCGAGCCGAGCCATGCCGTCGAGTACGGCCCCGACCAGAACGCCGTGAAGTCGACGACCCGCACCCCCTCGAACGGCCGCGCTCCCAGACCCATCTCGGACTTTGTGTCAGTTGTCCGTGTCGGCCCCAGACCCATCTCGGACTTTGTGTCCGTTGTCCGTGCTGGGACCCCGACAACTGACAAAAAGTCGGGGGTGAGGTCGGAGGCGGCCACTGGAGGGCGCAGGTCGCGGTCGGCGACGGCGGAGAAGCGGAAGGGCGCGCGGGGGCGGATCCAGGATTCGCCGGGTTGGGCAACGAACGTCCCGCGCGCCTTCGGCTGGGCGAACTCGGGGAGCAGCTTCCCGTTGCCGACGACGGCCGCCGGCACCCGCGCCGCCGCACACACGTCGACGACCTCGGCGGCGGTGTGCTGCATGGTGAACGCGTGCAGGATCTCGTGGACCTCGTCCGCACGCATGAACCGGCCGAGGAACGTGATCAGCTCGTCGTCCTCGCACACGTCCTCGCGCCCGATGGCCTTCAGGAGCGCGAGCCACTGCGGGATCGTGACGGTCGTGATCCCCGCGTAGTTCCCGTCGCCGCACGGCTCGTTGCCCGGGATCATCACGAACCGGAAGTTCGCGAGCCGTCCGCCCGGGAAACGCGCCATGAGCGTGGGGACGGTCGACAGCGTGAGGTTCATGGCCTCGAGCTTCGACACGTCGACGGTCTCCGCGACGCCCGTGCGTGACGCGCGGTAGTACGCGGTCACCGCGCCGAGCGCGGCGAACGCGCCGGTCACGTACTCCCCCAGCTCGCCCGCGACCGTGAGCGGCGGCTGCCCCAGGTGACCGTGGGTCGAAAGGCAGCCCGACCGGGCCTGGAGCACCGGTTCCGGCAGATCGGCCCCGCTGTCCGGCCCGCCACCGCCGAACGCCGAGATCGCGACGCGCACGAGCGGGCTGCCGCCGAGCCCGCCGAGCCCGTCGCGGTCGTCGAGAACGTCGAGGCCACCGAGCACGACGTCGAAGCCCCCCGGGTCGACCGCGTCACCCGCGCCGACGACCTGTGAGGTCCGCAGGTACGTGGACAGCTCGCGCCGTTCGGCCGGCAACGCGTCGACGACCACCACGTCGGCGCCGAGGTCGGCCAGCAGCTTCGAGCAGTACGCCCCCGCGAGGTCGTGCGTCGCGTCGAGCACCCGCAGCCCGTCGTAGATCATCCGGGCGCCTCCACGGGACGGAACATCGGGACGATCACCTCGCGGTCGGAGACGGTCGGGAAGCGCAGCGGCCGGAACACTGCCTCCATCGGCAGGTCGGCGGCCAACGCGTCCCGCGGCGTCTCGACGAGCAGGGTCACGATGCGCACGTCGGGATCCTCCTCGAGCGCGACGAGCGCGGTCACGAACGGCACCATCTCGGCGAACGCCGGGAGGAACGCGCGCTCGACCACTGCCCACGTGAACAACCGGCCGCGACCCGAGGTCTCGGTCCACGCGAGCGCCCCGCCGCACGCGGGACACGAACGCTCGGGATACCAGCACCAGCGGCCACACGCGCCGCAGCGCGGGATCGCGAGCACCCCGCGCGCCGCGGCCTCGAAGTACCCGGCGACGAGCGCATCCTCGACGTCCGGCAACGGGAACTCCGCTCGCGTGATCGCCACCGCTACCGGTCCCCCGTCAGGACGAGCGTGCTCGCGTGCTGGCCCGTGTACCCGCCGTACACCGCAACCTCGCAGTCGTGCACCTGCGCGGGCGCGGTGCCGCGCAGCTGCTTCACGATCTCGACGACGTGCGCGATCCCGAGCACGTACGCGTGCGAGAGCAGCCCACCGTGGGTGTTGCAGGGCAGCCGGCCGCGGTCGAACCACAGCGTCTCGCCCTCGACGAACGGCCCGGCCTCGCCCTTCGGGCAGAACCCCATGTCCTCGATCTGCATCAGTTCGACGACGGTGAACGGGTCGTAGACCGCGAGCACGTCCACGTCGTCGGGCGTGATCCCCGCCATCGCGAACGCGCCGGGCGCGCTGAACACCTGCGGCGTGCTCGTGAACGCGCGCTGTTGGCTCCAGTTGCCTCCGCTCCCCGACAACCCCTCGCCGACACCCCGCACGACGACCGGGGGCCGGGGCAGGTCGCGCGCTCGTTCCAGCGACGTCGTCACGTAGGCCGCGCCACCATCGGAGATCAGGCACGAGTCGAACAGCCGGAGTGGATCCGCGAGCACCGGCGACGCGAGGTAGTCGGCCAGGGTCATCGGCTTCCCGTGCATGACCGCGTCTGGGTGGTGGTTGGCGTGCCGACGGTTCGACACCGCCACCGCGCCGAACTGCTCCGGCGTCGTGCCGAACTCCAGCATATGGCGGCGCATGATCGTGGCGAAGTACACGGGCTGGGGGAAGAACCCGAACGGCACCTCCAGGTTCTGCTTCAGCGACTGCGCCGCGTGCACCTCACCCGGACCGCCGGTCATGGCCGACCGCTGCGTGGCCCACGCCACCGGGAACACGTTGAGCACGTGACGCGCGTCCCCGCGCCGGATCGCCTCGGCCGCGAGGTAGGGGGCGGTCCCGGCCCAGCTCATCCCGCCGCCCCACGGCGACGACCACAGGTCGTGACTCGTGCCGAAGTGGTCATGGAACGCGGCGACGTCGAACTCGGCGAACGCCGCGTTGTAGGTGAGCCCGTCGATGTCGCCGGGCCGGAGCCCGCAGTCCGCGATGGCACGGGCGGCAGCCTCCGCGCCGATCTCCCGCGCGGTGCGACCCGACGCCTTCGTGTACTCGGTCTCGCCGATCCCGACGATCGCGACCTCCCCGGCGATGTCGGCGAACGTGGTCGCGTGACCCCAATCCGGCGCATCCACCACGAGGTCGGAGGCTACCGTCACGCGCGATGACCCACGACGAGGCCGCGCTCGGGCAGCTCGAGCTCATCGAGTTCACGCGCGAGGACGCCCGCTGGCAGCGCTCGCACGAGATCGTCGAGCGCGACGGCGTGCTGCTGTTCGCGGGCTCGTCGGACTTCATGGCGTTCTGCAACGGGATACGACGGGTCGACGACGACGTCCCCGGCGCCGAGGCCGTCGGGCGTGCCGTCGAGTTCTTCGCCACCCGCCGGCGCGGGTTCTCGGTCTGGAGCCGCATGCTGCCCGTCGACGACGATCTCGCCGCCGCCGCGGACGCGGCCGGTCTCATGGTCTTCGGTGACTCCCCCCAGATGATCTGCCGCACGCCGATCCCGGCTGCGGAGCTTCCCGCCGGCGTCTCGATCGACCCGGTCGAGGGCGCCACGGACGTCGCGCACTTCGCCCGGATCAACGGCGAGGCGTACACGGTGTACGGCGCGCCCGCCGAGTCCAGCGCCTCGCACTTCGACGGCCCGCACGCGCTCGCCGGCCCGAACGTGCTCGCGTTCCTCGCCCGGCTCGACGGTGTGCCCGTCGGCGCGACGCTGCTGCACCTCAGCCACGGGATCGCCGGCGTCTACTGGGTGGCGGTGCTCGAGGAGGCACGCGGGCACGGGATCGCCGCGGCGCTCATGCGTCGCGTCACGAACCTCGGCTTCGACCTCGGCGCCGCGAACGTCCAGCTCCAGGCGTCGAGCATGGGCGAGCCGATCTATCTCCGCCTCGGATACGAGCAGCTCTACCGCGCCCGCCTCCACCTCGCGATGCCCCCGGGGTAGATCGCCGTTCACATGGCCTCGGTTCGGCATCATGCCGGTCCCAGGTCTGATGGAACCGGCGCGTCGATCAGGCTGCGCTCGGTTGCGAGTAGGCCCTCGGCATTGCGCATCCTCGCCTTCCACGTGGGTCGACCGCCGCCCCACCAATCTGACGATCCGTCAGGTCCGCCGGTAGGGTCCGCCGCCGTGACGACCCCCGTAGCCATCAACGAGATCGGCGCGATCGACCTCATGCTCAGCGTCCCGACCGGCGATCCGCGCCGTTGGTACGACTTCCTCCGCAAGTCCTTGCTCGACAAGGAGAGCCTCGAGGAGTTCGAGTTCCCCGCGCAGTACATGTTCAAGAACGTGCCTCACCTCGAGGAGCACATGGACGATCCCTTGAGCTACGTGCTCTCGGAGATGGACCGTCACGGCATCGCGATGGCGATGCTCGGCACCGGCTTCCACAACGACGCCACCCAGAAGATCATCAAGGAGCATCCCGACCGCTTCTTCGGCAGCTTCGAGGTGGACCCGAACCGGGGCATGGAGGGGGTGCGCGAGCTCGAGGCCGCGGTCACCGAGCTCGGCGTGAAGGCGGCGACGGCGTTCCCTGCCGGCATGTCACCCCAGGTGCCGATCAACGACAAGAAGTTCTACCCCCTGTACGCGAAGTGCGTGGAGCTCGACATCCCCATCTGCGTGTGCGCCGGCATCCCCGGACCGCGGGTGCCGTTCGAGTGCCAGAACGTCGCCCACATCGACGAGGTGTGCTGGTTCTTCCCCGAACTGACGTTCGTGACCCGCCACGGCTGCGAGCCGTGGGCGGACCTCGCGGTGAAGCTCATGCTCAAGTGGCCGAACCTCTACT
>CAZXCB010000223.1:0-2755 GCA_964639075.1 uncultured Bifidobacteriaceae bacterium
TTCTCGGCGTTGTGCACCTTCGCCTTGCTGCGGCCGATGTTCATGACCGCGCCCATCTGGCCCTGCGCCCGACGGTTCATCCAGACGAAGAAGCCGATGAGCGCCGCGATCGGGAGGAGATAGACGAGGATCGGCAGCCACGCGTTGGAGCTCGCACGCGTGTAGTGCACGTCGACGCCCTGCTTCTGCAGGTTCGCGAGTTGCGCGGGCGTCAGGTTGTCGTTGGGGCCCGACGACGTGAACTCGGTCGATCCCTTGACCGGCTCGGAGAACGTGCCGCTGATCTTCCCGGTGTTCGGGTCGTAGTCGATGCTCTCGACCTTGCCGTCGGTCACGGCCTTCGAGAACTGGCTGTAGCTGAGCGAGCTCGAGCTGCTGTTGTCGCCCCCGACCGCGGTCATGAAGAGCACCACGGCGATCGCGGCGATCACGATGCCCGTGACCCAGCGGGACCACGGCTTCGGGGCCGGGCCGGGCGTGCCGGGGCCCGTGGGGCGGTCGGGTCGGTCGGCAGGCCGTTCTGGAGGTCGGGTGCTCACGGCGGAGGCTCGCTCCTCGATGGGGTGGTCCGGCGCTCCATGCTACGACCCGGGCGCACCGGTGCCCGGTCGCAGTACCCCGAACGCCGTCCGGGGACCCACGGATTCCCACCGTGGCGCCAATATGCTTCGCCGCCGTGGCCGCAGTGGACCAGCCGACCCCGATCCGCTGGGGTCTCGGCGACTTCGCCTGGGCCTGGCCGGCCACGATCGCCGCCCAGGTCGTGGTCGGCGTGGTCGTGGTGGTCGCCCGGGGCGTCCAGGCCGGTCATCGCGCCGACGCGATCGACATCGCGGCGATCACCGCGGGAAGCGCGGTGATCACCGTGCTGCTCCTCCGCGTGTTCGTCGTGCCGCGCGGGCGCGGCACCCTGCTCGCCGATCTCGGGTTCGTGGTCCGGGCACGGGACCTGCCCTGGCTCGCTGTGGGCGTGCTGATGCAGGGCCTCACCTTGCTGGGCGTGGGCCTGCTGCAGTCGGTGGCCGGTCACGACACGAAGCAGGAGGTCGTCACGGCGATCCAGCACTCCGAGACCGCCGGGCGCGTGCTCGCCGCGACCGCGGTGGTGGTCTTCGCCCCGGTGGCCGAGGAGCTGCTGTTCCGCGGCCTCCTCCTCCGGGGCCTGTTGCGGCGCGTCCCCGCGGTCCCGGCGGTCCTGCTCGGCGGCTTCGGGTTCGCGGTCGCGCACCTCCTCGACCCCAACGCGGCCCTGCTGCTCGCCCCGCTCGCGTTCGTCGGCGTCGTGTCGGGGATCGTGGCCGTGCGCTCGGGCGATCTGTCCCGTTCGATCCTGCTCCACGCCGGCTTCAACCTGGTCACCGCGGTGCTGCTCCTCACGAGCTGACTCTCGGGCGCCAGGGCTCTGACCAGGGCAGACGCGGCCATCATCCCTCGAATCATCCCTGGTCAGCCCGGGATCATCCTCCAGAAAATTCGCCCGAACCGTCGACATCAGACACACGAGGGCACACCGAGGAGGAACCCAGGATGCAGTGCAGCCGATGTGCGAAGGCAGGGATGGTCGAGATCCGGATGACGATCGCCGGTGAGGACCTGATGTTCCACAGCTGTGGCCGCTGCGAGGCGAGGGAGTGGAGCTCGACGGACGGCCCGGTGTCGCTCGCTCGGGTGCTCGACCTGGCCCGGCGGCGTTAGGACTCAGCGGCGCCCCACACGGGTGCGGGGAGTGACGGCCCCTGCAACCACTCGCGGTGTGGGTGATGCCCGAGTAACAGAGAGGGGTCCGGCAACGATGCCGGACCCCTCTCACAATTCTGGAACTGCTCTTCGGCGCCTCGGTTCACAGGGCCGGTGATGCCCGGGAGGACGGCGCCACATCGCCATTCGCTCAGACAGCCGGCGGGGCACTCGCTGCGCTCGCTGCCGCCGGAACTCGCTCGGTGGCGACGTGGCGCCGCCCTTCTCCGCGACACTGTGCGCGTGCAGTCAGCTGCAAAGCTGGCGACGTGGCGCTCGAGACGGGATCCGTGGAGCTCGACGCGCCGTTCGCACCACCCCCCAGGGTCTTCCCGAGCGCGGCCGATCGGCTGATCCCGCCCCGGGACCGGGACCTGCGCCTCGCGTGGCGGATCCTCGGGATCGCGGTGGTCGGGGCGTGCTGCCTGCTCGTCCTGTGGGTGCTCGAGCCCCGGTTGCTGCTGCGCAACACGACCCCGAACGGCGGCGACCTGGGAGCGCACGTGTGGTTCCCGGCGTACCTGCGGGACCACCTCCTGCCGAGCCTGCGGGTCGCGGGCTGGTCGAACGACTGGTTCGGGGGGTTCCCGGCCGGGCAGTTCTACTTCCCGGTCCCGGCACTCGTGACCGTCGCGCTCGACGTCGTGCTGCCCTACGGCGTCGCGCTCAAGCTCACGACGGCGATCGGACCCGTGCTGATGCCAGCCGCGGCCTACGCCTTCTTCCGCGGCATCCGGGTCCGTCGGCCCGGCCCCGAGCTCGCCGCGGTCGCCACCGTGTGCTTCCTCTACTTCAAGGGGATCGCGACGACCGCCGCGGCGGGGACCGACCAGGCGAACATCCAGTTCAACCAGCGGATCATGGGCGGCACCCTCGTGAGCTCCCTCGCGGGGGAGTACTCGTTCGCCTTCGCGCTCACGCTCGCGCTCTTCGCGCTCGGCGCACTGGCGTACTCGTTGCGGACCGGGCGCCGGACCGCGCTCGCTCGGCTTCGTTAAGAACTCCACATGGATTAGTC
>CAZXCB010000223.1:2765-5640 GCA_964639075.1 uncultured Bifidobacteriaceae bacterium
GGGCGCCGGACCGCGCTCGCCGCGGTGCTGCTCGGCCTGACGGTGATGTCGCACGTGGTGGTCGGCCTGTTCGCAGCCGTCGGCGCGCTCGTGATCGTCGCCGTGGCGCTCACGAACCGGTACCGCAGCGCACGCTGGACGCTCGGGATCGCCGCCGCCATCGGTGCGGTCGCGATGCTGCTCACCGCGTTCTGGTCGGTCCCGCTCGTCGCGACGTTCGGGTACACGGCGAACATGCGTTACACGAAGATCACCGAGTACGCCGACTACCTCCTCGTCGACGAGTTCCTGTGGGTGTACCTGCTGGCGCTGGTCGGGCTCGCGCTCGGGATCGCGTTCCGGGACCGCGCGACGCTGATCGTGGCCGCCATCGCGGTGATCTTCGCCCTGGTGTTCCGCTTCTGGCCCGAGCTCCATGCGTGGAACCTGCGGTTCCTTCCCTTCTGGTACCTCGGGTGCTTCTTCCTGGCGGCGATCGGTGCGGCCGAGATCGTGCGCCGGCTGAGCGACCAGCTCGGGCGCCTCTGGGTCGGGCCGCCGGCGACCGCGGCCGAGGCGGTCGGCGACGAGGACGCGCGCGAGTCGCGCCTGTACCGGGTCGTGACCTCGTCGACCGTCATCGTGGCGGTCGCGGCACTCACGATCGGCATGCTCGTGTTCAACCAGTTGCACGCGGGCTTCCTCGGGTACTGGGCGACCTGGAACGAGACCGGGTACGAGAACGCGGCCCGCGCCGAGGACCCGAACGCGAAAGCCGAATCGCGCAAGCAGTACCGCGAGTACCGCGCGCTCACGGACCGGATGGCGAAGCTCCCCCCCGGTCGCGCGCTGTGGGAGGGGGGCGGATCCATCGACGCGTACGGCACGCCGCTCGCGTTGATGCTGCTGCCGTACTGGACCCACGGTCGGATCAAGTCGTTCGAGGGCCTCTACTACGAGTCGGCCGCGAGCACGCCGTACGTGTTCATGGCGGTCGCGCCGCTGTCGGCCGCGGGCAACGCGTCGAACCCGGTCCGAGGGCTCGACTACCTGACGATCGCCAACTTCGGTGACGGCGTCCGCTACCTGCGCGCGCTCGGCGGGCGCTACTACGTCGCGCACTCGCCGGAGGCGAAGGCGGCGGCGGACCGCGATCCCGGACTGCGACGCGTCGCGCAGACTCCGGACATCGACAAGCAGGCGCCCGAGGGTTGGAGCATCTACGAGGTGCGCGGCCATGCGCTCGTCGCTCCGCTGCGGTACGAGCCGGTCGTGACCGGCGCGAAGGCCGGCACCCAGTCGGACTGCTTCGACCACGCCGAGCCCACGAACGGAGTGCTCGAGGATCCAGGTCCGGAGCTCGGCGCGTGGGAGTGCATCGCCGCGGGGTGGTGGTCGCGCCCGGAGCGCCTCGACCGACCGCTCGCCGAGGACGGTCCCCCCGGATGGAAGCGCGCGAAGCCGGGTGCCGTCGTGCGGGTCGCCCCGCGCCCACTCCCGGACGTCGCGGTCACCGACGTGCACCAGACCGACGACGCCATCCGGTTCCACGTCTCGCGCACGGGCGTCCCGGTCGTGGTGCGCACGTCGTACTACCCGAACTGGGAGGCCAGCGGCGCGACGGGTCCGTGGCGGCTGAGCCCGAACCTCATGGTCGTCGTCCCCACGAGCGAGGACGTGTCGCTCCACTTCGCCCGTTCGAGTACCGAGTGGCTCGGCGCGGGCGCGAGCGCGCTCGGCGTGGCGGGCCTCGCAGGGTTGGTGTGGTGGGACCTGCGCCGCCGCCGGGCCGTCCGCGCGACCCGCATGAATCGGACGAACGCCGCGAGCTGACCCGGGGATTCGACCGGAGGGCGTGCCCGGCCCGGCGCTACGATGCGCCTCCCGTCCCGAGGGCGGTGAGGAGCCTCGAGGCTCGATCGTGGGCGATTCGCTCGACACAATTTTCAAGGCCTACGACGTTCGCGGCGTCTATCCGGACGAGATCGACGAGGGCATCGCCAAGCGGATCGGCAACGCCTTCGTGCGGTTCACCGGGGCGGGGACGGTGATCGTCGGCCACGACATGCGACCGTCGTCGGTCCCCCTCAGCCAGGCCTTCATCGAGGGGGCGACGCTCGGGGGCGCCGACGTCGTCAACGTCGGCCTCGCCTCCACCGACCTCGTCTACTTCGCCGCGGGCTCGCTCGACGCGCCGGCCGCCATGTTCACCGCGAGCCACAACCCGGCCCAGTACAACGGCGTGAAGCTGTGCCGGGCGGGCGCGGCGCCGGTCGGCGAGCAGACGGGCCTCGCTCAGATCAAGGAGGCCGTCGCGGCCGGGCTGCTCGAACGGGCCGAGGAGAGCGGCACGGTCCACGAGCGCACCCTCCTCGACGAGTTCGCGGATCACGTGCGTTCGTTCGTCGACGTGGCGAGCCTGCGGCCGCTCAAGGTCGTCGCCGACACGGCGAACGGCATGGGCGGACTCGTCGTTCCTCGTGTCTTCGCGGGCCTGCCCGTCGAGCTCACCATGCTGTTCGGCGAGCTCGACGGCACGTTCCCCAACCACCCCGCGGATCCGATCCAGGCCGAGAACCTCGTCGATCTGCAGCGGGCGGTGCTCGAGACCGGGGCCGACCTCGGGCTCGCGTTCGACGGCGACGCGGACCGCGTGTTCCTCGTCGACGACCGCGGCGTCCCGGTGTCGGGCTCGACCACGACCGCGATCGTCGCGAAGACGATGTTGACGCGCTCCGGCGGCGGCACCGTCGTCCACAACCTGATCTGCTCGAAGGCGGTCCCCGAGGTGATCCGCGAGAACGGCGGCGAGCCGGTGCGGACCCGGGTCGGGCACTCGTTCATCAAGCAGGTGATGGCCGAGACCGACGCGATCTTCGGCGGCGAGCACTCGGCG
>CAZXCB010000224.1:0-5638 GCA_964639075.1 uncultured Bifidobacteriaceae bacterium
CTGATGCAGGACAAGACCGGCACCGTCGGCAAGATGTTCACCGACGACCGGCTCGCGGAGTGGGTCGCAGGCCGAACCCCGCTCGGTCGCCCGGGCGCCGATCACGAGCTCGACGGTGCGCTCC
This sequence comes from uncultured Bifidobacteriaceae bacterium, assembly GCA_964639075.1. Classification (GTDB taxonomy): domain Bacteria; phylum Actinomycetota; class Acidimicrobiia; order IMCC26256; family JAENVU01; genus JAENVU01. The sequence goes on from CAZXCB010000224.1 coordinate 125, forward strand.
TGTTCCTCGCGAGCGAGGCGAGCAGCTACGTGACCGGACAGGTGCTGGCAGTCGACGGGGGCTGGACCGCGGTCTGACGGGGCAGGTGCCGCGACCGGACTGAATGGGACAGAACGGCCGGCAGGGCTCAAGGTCGGCAACCACCCGCCGATGGATCCCTGGTGGAGCAGGTCAGGCCGGAGCCGTCGCAGCCCGACGCGGACGCGGAGGCAGTGCTGCTCGCAGTCATGCTGGAGCACGCGACCGACGGGATCTGCCTGGTCGACCGGGCCGGGATCGTCCTCGCCTGCACCCCCGCGGTGGAACGGATGCTCGGAATCCCGGCGGGGAGCCTCCGGGGCGCCAACGGCCTGGAGCTGCTCTATCCCGACGACGTCCCTCCCGCGGTCTCGGCGCTCGCCGGCGTACAGTCGGCAGGCCTGGACGAGTACCGCGGTTACCGATTCCGTCGGCAGGACGACAGCTACGTGACCGTCGAGGTCCTCGCCACCGAGACCCCGGTCCCGGTGGCGGGTGCGCCGGACGGCACCCTCGTGCTCACGGTCCGCGAGGTCACCGAGTACCACCGCGCGCAGGAGGAGCTCGAGCGCAGCCGCGAGCGCCGCGAGCTCGTCGCGGCGATCGCCGCCGGGTTCGTGGACGCCCTCGACACCGAGATCGACGCGGCCGTGGAACGTGCGCTCGCACTGATCACCCGCCACACGCACGCCGATCGCGCGCACGTGTTCCGCAGCGCTCCCGACGGCGCCAGCATGCACCGAACCCACAAGTGGGCGGAGTCGGACGACCTCTTCGCCGAGCTCGCCGGGCTCCCGGTGTCGACGGACCTCTACCCGAACTGGCGCGCTCGGCTCCTCTCCCAGGAGGCGGTCGTCGTCGACGACGTCGACACCATCGACCCCGCCTGGACCGTCGAGGCGGCGGTCATGCGCGCCAGTGGCGTCAGCGCGCTGCTCGCGGTGCCGCTCGTACGCGAAGGTGCCGTCGTCGGCTTCCTGGCGCTCGACGTGTTCGGACGCGCGAACCACTGGAGCCCCGACGACGTCCAGGTCATGAGAGTGGCGACCGACGTCATCGGCTCCGCACTGGCACGGCGCGACGCGGCCGAGGCCTCGGTCGCCACCGAGTCGAAGTTCCGCGCGCTCGTGCAGAACTCGTCCGACGCGCTCATCGTGATCGACGATCAGGGCGTCATCAACCAACCGCCGATCGGACGGATCCTGTTCGGGTACACCCCCGACGAGCTCTTCGGGAGGAATGCGCTGGAGCTCGTTCATCCCGAGGACATGGACTTCGCCGTCTCGGAGCTGGTCAAGGCGGTCGAGGATCCCGACTACCAGGCGACGAACGCCATGCGGATCCGTCATGCCGATGGACACTGGATCCCCATCGAGCTCGTCGCGCGCAGCCACTTCGACGATCCGGCGATCAACGGCGTCGTCATGAACGTCCGCGACCACAGCGAGCGGGATGCCTTCGCCAGTGCGCTGCGCACGAGCGAGGAGCGGCTCCGTACCCTCATCGAGAACCTGCCGGGCGCGGTCTACCGATGCCGGGCGACGCCGCCGTACCACGACGAGTTCGTCAGCGACATCATCGAGGAGCTCACCGGCTACACGCCCGAGCAGTTCGTGTCGGGCGAGGTGGTGTTCGACCAGCTCATGCCGAGCGAGCATCGCGAGCGGACCGACGCCGAGCTCGCCGAAGCCATCGCGGGCAGGCGCCCGTTCGAGATCGAGTTCCCGATCCGCCACCGGGACGGCTCGATCCGCTGGCTCGCGGAGCACGGCCGCGCCACCTACGACGACGAGGGTCGCCCCGAGTACCTCGAAGGCTTCATCCTCGACGTCACGTCGCGAGTCGAGGCGGTGAACGAGAACCGCGAGAGCGAGACCAAGCTCGCCAACCTGATCGACAACGTCCCCGGCGTCGTGTTCCGCTGCGAGTCGACTCCTCCGTACCGCGACCTGTTCATCAGCGACACGATCGAGGAGCTGACCGGGTACCCCTCGTCGGCGTTCGGGCGCGAGCTCGAGTTCTACGACCTGATGCCCGCCGAGCACCAGGAATCGGTCGACGCGGAGATCCGCGATCGGACCGCCGAGGGTGCGTCCTACCGCGTCGAGTACGAGGTGCTGCACCGCGACGGCGCCCGCCGCTGGATCGAGGAGCGAGGACAGGCGATCCTCAACCCCGACGGCACCACGCGCTGGATCGACGGCGTGATGATGGACCTCACCGACCGCAAGGCGCTCGAGCAACAGCTCGCACACGACGCGGCCCACGATCCACTCACCGGCCTGCCGAACCGGACGATGCTGCTCGAGCACCTCGAGACCATGCTCGCCCGGTCCGGCCGCACCGGTTCCCACACCGCGGTCCTCTTCGTCGACCTCGACCGGTTCAAGCTCGTCAACGACGCCATGGGCCACACCGCAGGGGACGAGCTGCTCGTCCACTTCACTCGCCGCCTGAGCAGCGTGCTGCGCGAGTCGGACCTCGCAGCCCGTACCGGTGGCGACGAGTTCGTGATCGTGTGCGCCGATCTCGCCCACCCGGAGGAGGCCGAGACGATCGCACAACGGGTCGCCGCGGTCCTCGCCGACCCGTTCACCGTGCGCGGGCGCGCCGTGTTCGTCACCGCGAGCATCGGGATCGCGTTCGCCGAGCCGGATGCGCAGGGTGGCGACGTCCTGCAGAGCGCGGACGCCGCGGCGTACCGCGCGAAGGACCGCGGCCGGAACCGCTACGAGGTGTTCGACGACGCCCTGCGCGCCGCGACCGCGGCCGCGCTCGAGATCGAAACCGACCTCCACCGCGCGCTCGAGCGGCACGAGCTCTTCCTCCGCTACCAGCCGGTCGTCGACATGGCCACCGGGCAGATGCTGGGCGCGGAGGCGCTCGTGCGGTGGCTGCACCCGCACCGCGGCCTGCTGGGCCCCGACCAGTTCCTCCCCGCGGCCGAGGCATCGGGACTCGTCGTCGCCGTCGGCCGCGAGGTGCTCGAGCTCGCGACCGGCGCCATGGCCGACGTGCCCGCCGAGCTCCTCCCGCACGTCGCGATCAACCTCTCGCCCCGCGAGCTCGCGCAGCGCGACGTGGTCGAGCGCATCCGGGACGCCCTGGACGCCAACCTGGTCGACCCGAATCGTCTCTGCGTCGAGATCACCGAGAACGCGGTGCTCGACGATCTCGACGTCACGATCGCGACGCTCGACTCCATCCGCGAGCTCGGGGCATGCCTCGCGATCGACGACTTCGGGACGGGCTACTCCTCGCTCAGCTACCTCCGTCGGCTCCCTGTCGACACGGTCAAGATCGACCGCACGTTCACGAGCGAGCTCTGCTCCGAGGGCGCGAACATCACGATCATCGCCGGCATCATCGGGCTCGCGCGTGGTCTCGGCCTCGACGTGATCGCGGAAGGCGTCGAGACCGAGGAGCAGGCGCACACGCTGCTCGAGCTCGGGTGCACCCGGGCCCAGGGCTACCTGTACTCGCCGCCGATCGCGCTCGACGACCTGCTGCGCCTCCGCCACCGCCAGGACGCGCGCTCCGACGCGCGACACTGAAGCCCTCGCGAGCGTGGCGGAACGGCAGACGCGCCGGGTTTAGGACCCGGTCCCTTCGGGGGTGAGGGTTCGACTCCCTCCGCTCGCACGTCCTTCTCTTCGGCGTCTCCGCTCCTTCGGCGTCTCCGCTCCTTCGGCGTCTTCGCTCGCCGTCAGGTGATCGCCGTCAGGCCACGCCCGAGCCGGAGCGCCAGCGGAGGCGAGCCGCGTCGGGAGCGAGCCCCCGTTGCGGCGGCCGCGCAGAGGCGCGAGCGGAGACGCCGAGATCAACGTCGCTTCTTGCGCTTGCCGAAGCGTCGCTTGGGCTTCTTGAACTCGGCGATGATGTCGGGCGCGGCCGCGTTCACGATGTCCTCCGCGGCGTCGAGGAGCGCGGCGACGTCCTCGCCCTCGGGCTCCGGCGCTACCGGGGTGCCCGCCGCCGCCCCCATGCTGCCGACCTGCCAGCCGGCGTCGAACATGCGCCGGCTGTAGCTGGGACAATCCTCCGGGCAGCGCCACGGCGCCTCGGGCGCGAGGTCGAGACGGCACTTGCGCACCATCTCACCAGACCCGTAGGTGCGGGATTCGTAATGACGGCAGTCCTGGCGCATCGACACGACGGTCATCCTCGCAGACCGGATCGGGCCCGCGCGGTCACTGCTATCCGAGCCAGCCCGGAGCGCGCTCCAGGAGGAAGCGACTCACGTCGAGGCACCGGTCGAGGGTCTCGCACGGGACCTCCTCGCCGTCGCGGATGCGCAGCAACGAGACCCGCTGGTGACCGACGACCCGCAAGCTCGTCTCCGGCGCGTCGGTGACCGACGGGTAGGAGTCGATCGCGGACACCTCGAGCGGCAGATCCGGCCCGCCGACGGCGGCGAGGTCCGTCGCGAGGACGAGCAGGTCGGGCGCGTGCGGCAGCGGGGGCAGCGCCCAGGTGAAGGAGAGCGGGAGGTGGAATTCGTCGGGGGGCTCCTCGAGCCCGTCGCCCGCGATGACCGCGTCCTCGAAGCCGAGCAGCACGCGCGGATCGATCTCGAGTGACAGGTAGAGGTCGACCGGACCGTCGCACCCTTCCTCGGGGTGCAGATCGACCTCCCAGTTCTGACGCAACGAGTAGCTCTCGACGAAGTGGCGCTCGTCGTGCACGTGAAAGCCGTGCTCGACCGCGTGGTCCTTCAAGTCGGCGACGAACCCGGCGAGGTCGATGACCGCCATGCGCGCTACGCGACCGCGGCTCGAACGGCCGCCACGGCATCGTCGAGCGCGACCTTCGCAGCGTCGATCTGGCCACCCATCCCGAAGAATCCGTGGAACAGCCCTTCGTACAGCTTCATCGTCACCGGCGACCCGGCGGCGGCGAGCGCGTCGGCGTACGCAATGCCCTGGTCGCGGAGCGGGTCGTACTCCGCGGTGATGACGAAGGCGGGCGGGAGTCCGCCGAGGTCCGCGGCGCGGATCGGCGACACGCGCGGGTCGTCGGCCTCGGACTCGTCGTTCAGGTAGTGGCCATAGAACCAGCGCATCGCGTCACGCGTGAGGAAGTAGCCCTCGGCGTTGTCCTCCATCGACCGAGATGTGAACTCGTGGTCGGTCACCGGGTAGATCAGGAGCTGGAACCGCAGCGACGGACCCGATCCGCGCGCGATCTGGGCCACGATCGCGGCGAGGTTGCCCCCGGCGCTGTCACCGGCGACCACCAGCCGGTCGGCGTCGCCGCCGATCTCGGCCGCGTGCTCGTGCACCCACGTCAGCGCGGCGAGGCAATCGTCGACCGCGGCGGGATAGCGGTGCTCGGGCGCGAGGCGGTAGTCGACCGAGACCACGACGGCGTCGACGCCGTCGGCGAGCATCCGACTCTGGCCGTCGTGGGTCTCGAGCGAGCCCAGGACCCATCCGCCGCCGTGGTAGTAGACGATCACCGGCTTCGGTGCGTCACCCTCGGGCCGGTACACCCGCA
>CAZXCB010000225.1:0-5635 GCA_964639075.1 uncultured Bifidobacteriaceae bacterium
AGCTGCGCTACGAGGGCGTGCGGTTCGGCTCCGGCACCGGTCGCTCCGTCCTCGACGGGCTCGACCTCGCCATCCGCGGCGGCGAAGCCGTCGCGAACGTCGGCGCGACGGGGAGCGGCAAGAGCACCGTCGCGCGGCTCGTGCCGCGCTTCTACGACGTGCGGGCGGGCCGGATCCTGATGGACGGCGTCGACCTGCGCGACGTGCGCGTCGACGAGCTCCGCCGTGCGGTCGGCATCGTCTTCGAGGACACGTTCCTGTTCTCGGACACCGTGCGAGAGAACATCGCGTTCGCCGACCCGGAGGCGCCCTTCGAGCAGGTGGAGCGCGCGGCCCGCCTCGCCGGCGCGGCCGAGTTCATCGATGCGCTCCCCGCGGGATACGACACCGTGATCGGTGAGCACGGGTTCTCGCTGTCGGGTGGTCAGCGCCAGCGCATCGCGATCGCGCGCGCGGTGCTCGCGGATCCGCGGATCCTGATCCTCGACGACGCGACGTCGTCGGTGGACCCCACGAAGGAGCACGAGATCCGCACCGCGCTGGGTGAGGTCATGGACGGCCGTACCACGTTGATCATCGCCCACCGGCCGGCGACCATCGCGCTCGCGGACCGGGTCGTGCTGATCGGCGACGGCCGCGTCGTCGCGACCGGCACCCACGACGAGCTGCTCGCCACCTCGCCCGAGTACCGGCAGGTCCTCGCGTCGGCGACGCTCGCCGCGGTCGCGACCGAGGACACGGATGCGCCCGGAGGCGACGGCGGGGACGCACCGTGAGGGGCGGGATGGTCAACGCGAACCCACTCGAGGACGAGGCGCGCCTCGACCGGGACACCGCGCGCTCGGTGATGCGCCGGCTCGCGCGGATGCTGCGCTCGTACCGCCGCCAGATCGTGGTCGCCGTGGTCGTGCTGGTCGCGCAGACGGCGTGCCTGCTCGCCGGGCCGGCGCTCGTGCGCGCCGGCGTGGACCAGGGGCTCGTCGCGCAGGACGCCGCCGCGCTGAACCGGGCCGCGCTCGCGTACCTCGTCGTCGCCGTGCTCGGTCTCGCGCTGGGCCGGGCGGTGATCTGGCTGGTGAGCCGCACCGGGGAGCGCTTCCTGCGCTCGTTGCGCGCCGGCGTGTTCCGCCACCTGATGGGCCTGTCGCTCGACTTCTTCGAGCGCGAGAAGACCGGGCGGCTGGTGTCGCGCATGACATCGGACATCGACGCGCTCCAGGAGCTGATCAACGTCGGTCTGGTGATGTTCGTCCAGAACTTCCTCATCTTCGGCGGCGCGATCGTGGTGGTCGTCGCGATGAGCTGGCAGCTCAGCCTGGGCGTGCTGGTGATCGTCCCGCCGGTGGTGATCGCGTCGCGGTGGTTCCGGCGGGTCTCGAACGTGGCGTACCTGCAGGTGCGCGAGCGGATCGGCGAGAACCTCGCGACGCTGCAGGAGGGTCTCGAGGGCGTGCGGGTCGTGCAGGCGTTCGGGCGCGAGCAGGGCTGGATCCATCGGTTCTCCCGCACCAACGAGAACCAGTACGAGGCGAACCTCGTGACGGTGCGGATCTCGTCGCGCTACTTCCCGTTCGTGGAGCTGACGGGGGTGATCGGCATCGCGGTGACGGTCGGGCTCGGTGGGCTGCTCGTGGACCAGGAGATCATCACCGTCGGCACCGTCCTCGCGTTCGTGCTCTACCTCAACAACCTGTTCGAGCCGATCCAGCAACTCAGCCAGCTGTACAACACCGTGCAGTCGTCCGGTGCCGCGTTGCACAAGCTGTTCGGCCTGCTCGACACGGGCTCGACGGTGCACGAGAAGCCCGGCGCGATGGACCTGCCCGCGCGGGGCTCGCTCACGGTCGACGGCGTGGCGTTCGCGTACGGCGGCGGCCCGCCCGACACCGACGGCATCGTGCACCCGCTCGGTCCCGAGGTCCTGCGGGACGTGTCGATCTCGGTCGAGCCCGGCGAACGGGTCGCGCTCGTCGGACCGACGGGTGCGGGCAAGTCGACGCTCGCGAAGCTCATGGCGCGCTTCTACGACCCGCGCGAGGGCACCGTGGCGTACGGCGGGGTGGATCTCCGCGACGCGACGCTCGCGAGCCTGCGTGAGCGGATCGTCGTCGTGCCCCAGGAGGGGTTCCTGTTCGCGGGCTCGATCCGGGACAACGTGCGCGTCGGTCGCGACGGAGCGAGCGACGCCGAGGTCGAGCGGGCCGTGGAACGGCTCGGTCTCGCGGAGGTGTTCGCCCGCTTCCCCGAGGGGCTCGACACCGAGGTCCGCGAGCGCGGCTCGCGTCTGTCCGCGGGGGAGAAGCAGCTCGTGTCGCTCGCGCGCGCCGCGCTCGCGGACCCGACGGTGCTCGTGCTCGACGAGGCGACGTCGAACCTCGACCCCGGGACCGAGCACGCGGTCGAGCGGGCGCTCGAGCGGCTGACCGAGGGGAGGACGGTGATCGTGGTCGCGCACCGCCTGTCGACCGCGGCCCGCTGCGACCGGATCGCGGTGGTGGACCAGGGTGGCCTGGTCGAGGTCGGCACCCACGACGAGTTGCTCGCGCGGCGCGGTCGCTACGCGGGGCTCTACGCCGCCTGGGACGCCTCGCACACCCGCACGGCTTGACGGTCAGACCCGGCGGAAGCCCGGCCAGAGCTCGGACCACGGGGCGCGGCGGCCGGTCGCGAGCCAGATCGGAGTGCCGTGCTCCATGTTCCCGAGCCCACCGGGCGAGTGCACCGTCCCGATGCGCCGGACGGAGCCGAATGCGCGCTCGAGTGGACCGCGGTCGGTCCCCAGGGCGATGACCTCGTCGGGGTCGCCGAGGGGCGGGCCCCAGTCCCAGTAGCTGTTGTGGCCGCTCGCGGGCTGGGGCAGCGCCGGCGCGAGCAGCTCGATCGAACCCGCCTCGGAGTAGTTCTGGGTGACGATGCCGGCGTTCGGGTGCTCGCGGTGCAGGACCTCCAGGCGTGCCGCGAGCGCCTCCCAGCCGATCATCTCGCCGAGCTCCGGGTTCACCGCGCGGAGGGCGGATGCAGTGGACTGCGGCGTAAGCGGCATCGCGAGCGGCGCGAGCAGCACGCCGACGGCGACGATCGCCCCGGGCAGCGCGGCGCCGGTGGTGCCCTGCAACGCGACCGCACCGGCCGCGATCAACCCCGGGAGCGCGGCGGCCGTGTAGTACGGCTTGCCGCCCGTCGCCATCACCGCCACGACGGCGACGCCGAACGCGATCGCCAGGAACCGGTGCGGCCGTCCGGCGTCCGTCGCGACGAGCCAGTGCACCCCGGGGACCGCGAGGATCGCGGCAGCGCCGAGCAGCACGAGCTGGAGCGGGATGATCCCCGGTGCGTCGCCGTAGTTGCGGAGGGTGCGGGCGAACTCGAGCTGGGGCCAGCCGTGCGCGGCCTGCCACCAGATGACGGGCGCGACGACCGCGGCCGCGACCGCGCAGCCGGCGAGGAGCCACGGCGTGGCGAGCGCGTCCCGATTGCCGACGAACATCCCGACCAACAGCCCGACGAGCACGAACCCGAGCGTCCACTTGTTCGTCAGGCCGATGCCCGCGACGAGTCCGGCCAGCATCCACAGGCGCGGGTCGCCGCCGTGTGCGATCCGTACGAGGACGATCGCGAGCCCGGCGCCGATCGCGAGCTCCGGCGTCACGGTGCCGAGGAAGTGTCCCGTCGTGAGCAGGATCGGTGCGAGCACGGTCGCGAGCGCCGCGAGCAGCTGCGCTCGCGGGGTACCACCGAGCTCGCGGGCGAGCAACGCGACCAACACGACGGTGAGCCCGTGGAGCAACGCGGGCATCACGCGCAGCCCGACCTTGCTGGTGCCGACGGTGAGGTCGGCGAGGCGGTACAACGCGGGGGTGAGTGGTGGGTGGTCGACGAATCCCCACGCGAGCCGCCGTCCGCACGCGAGGTAGTAGAACTCGTCGCGGTGGTAGCCCCAGAGGTTCGCGGTCGCGAGGTGGACGGCCACGATGCCGCCGGCCAGCCACGCGACGATCGGGGTCATCGGCCGGTGAGCGCCCGCGTCACGAGTGTGACCACCTCGGCGCGCACCGCGGCATCGGGGAGCTGCGCACCGTCGTGGTCGCCGTGGCGGTGGTCGGCGAACCACGCGCAGGTCTCGACGACGAAGCGCGCCGCGACCTCGGAGTCGCCGATCGGTGCGAGGAGCCCGTCGGCGCGGCGGCGCTCGAGGTACGCGATGAGTCGGTCGATGAGTGGCCGGCGACCGAGGTCGTAGAAGCCGGTCGCGAGCTCGGGCCAGTCGAGCGCGCACCGTTCGACGAGGCGCAGCAACGCGCGGTTCGCGGCGACGGTGTCGAACAGCTCTCCGACGACCGTGTGCACCTCGGTGGTGACGTCGTCGGGTGCTTCGGTCGCCTCGGCGGCGTCGAGCGCGGTGAACGGCGCGGCGCGCCGGAACGCACGGTGGACGAGCTCGGTGAGCTCGCGCGCGTCGGGGGTTGGGACCGGGAGGGGCAGCGCCGTGATGTCGACGCCGGACTCGCGGCGCACGACGAGGGCGAACAGCGCTTCCTTGCTCTCGGCGTAGGTGTAGAGCAACCCGGGAGACACGCCCGCGGCGGCGGCGACGTCGCTCATCCGGGCTCGGCGGTACCCGAGGCTGGTGAAGATCGTGAGCGCCGCGGTGACGATCGCCTCGAGGCGCTGGGGGCTGCGGGTCCGGACCATGCCCGGCATTCAATACTGAATGAACAATTCAGTCAACATGACGGGGGCCACATCGGTGGGCCTAGGTTGCGAGGCATGGACCAGTTGCACGGGAGGTGCGCCGTCGTCACCGGCGCGGGGAGCGGCATCGGCCGGGCGCTCGCGCTCGCGCTCGCGGTCGAGGGCATGCGCGTGGCCGTGGCGGACGTGGAGCCCGGGCCGCTCGACGAGACGCTCGGCCTGCTCACGACGCAGGGCTTCCGCGCGATCGCGGTCGTGACCGACGTCGCCGACGCCGGGTCGGTGGATCGGCTCGCCGCGACCGTGGACGCGGAGCTCGGGGGCGCCGACGTCCTCTGCAACAACGCGGGAGTCTTCGCGGGCGGCACGATCTGGGAACGGCCGGTCGCCGACTTCGAGTGGGTGATGGGCGTGAACTTCTACGGCATCCTCCACGGGATCCGCGCGTTCGTCCCCGGGATGCTCGAGCGCAACCGGTCCGGCCACGTGGTGAACACGATCTCGGCCGCGGGGATCTTCCCGTCCGCATACTCGGCGCCGTACACCGCCGCGAAGTTCGCGGGCTTCGCGCTCACGGAGTGCCTGGCGGGGGAGCTCGCCGCGATCAACGCACCCATCGGCGTGACCGCGCTGTGCCCGGGCGCGGTCCGCACCGGGATCGCGAGCTCGGAACGGAACCGACCCGTCGCCGAGCGCACCACGCCCACGGAGTCGTCCGAGTTCGTGGACCGCATGCTCGACGAGAACACCGAGCGTGGGATGCCGCCCGCACACGTCGCGGCGATGGTCGTCGAGGCGATCCGCACGGGCCGGTACCTGCAGCTGACGAGCGACGGCTACGCGACCGCGCTCCGGACCCGAACCGACGAGCTCCTCGCCGGCGGTCTGCCCACGCTGCCCAAGATCGACTGACCAATGGCGGCTCCGCGTCATCGGCGGCTCC
>CAZXCB010000226.1:0-5619 GCA_964639075.1 uncultured Bifidobacteriaceae bacterium
GCTCTGGATCACGACGATCGGCGAGATCAGCATCGCGATCCCCGCGACGAGCGCCGTGCGCCGGTCGTCGAGGATCTCGAGCGCGAGGAGGTAGGTGCCGACGACCGTGAGCGCGGTCCCGAGGGCGATCGCCCCGACCGGCGACCCCACCACGACGTCGGCCACGAGCAGGACGACCGGCCACCCGAGCGTGTACTGGGAGAAGAAGGACCCGTCGCGGACGCCGGCCAGCCACGGATGGAAGAAGTTCGGGAAGCCGCCCGTGGTGGTGGTGAACTGCCCGGCCTTCAGGCCCGCGACCTGCCAGAGGTAGACGGGCTCGTCCCGGTTCCAGCTGTAGGCCGGGAACACGAAGTGGTGGACGAGGAGCGAGACCGCGATCCCGCCCAGCGCGAGGGCGACGATCGGCCACCAGCCCCGCTCGGCGCGTGCTTCCCCCACCGAGGCGAATGTAGCCCCAGGGTCATACAAATCGGCGGAACCTGCATCCTTCGCCCGCGGCGCGACCGGTACGATCGCCCCTCCAATGGCGCAGGTCGGTACCGCAGGAACCCGCCCCCGTCCTCGCCGGCATCCTCGTCGACACCCGATCGACGTCGTCGCGCTGGCGCTGCTCGCCTACGTGCCGTTCCTCCTGTCATCGCCGGGCCGGCTCGCGAGCGACACGAAGCAGTACCTCTACCTCGACCCGGGCCGGTTCCTGACCCGGGTCCCGTACCTGTGGGACTCCTCCGTCGCCGCGGGCACGGTCCCCCACCAGCAGCTCGGCTACCTCTTCCCGATGGGGCCGTTCTTCTGGCTCCTCGACACCGTCGGCGTCCCCGACTGGGTCGCGCAGCGGCTGTGGCTCGGCACGATCTCGCTCGCCGCCGCGCTCGGCGCGCGCTGGCTGTTCCGCAGCCTGGGGCTGCGCCGCAGCGCCGCCCTGGTCGGCGCGGTGGTCTACGTGCTCACGCCGTACCAACTCGCTTTCACCGCGCGGATCTCGGTGCTGCTCCTCCCGTGGGCCGCCCTCCCGTGGGTCGTCGGGCTGACGATGCGCGCGGCGCGGCGGGCGGGCTGGCGCGACCCCGCGGCGATCGCGTTGATCGTCCTCGCGGCCGGCAGCGTGAACGCGTCGGCGCTCGTGCTCATGGCCGTCGGTCCTGCCATCTGGATCGTCGGCGAGCTGCTGAGCGGGCGCGACCGCGCGCGGGCCGCGGGCGCGGCCACGCTGCGCATCGCGCTCCTCACGCTGGGGGCCTCCGCGTGGTGGCTCGCCGGGCTCTACCTCCAGGGCTCACGCGGGCTGCCCGTGCTCGCGCTCACCGAGAACGTGCGGACGGTGTCGTCGGCCGCGTCGCCCGGCGACGTCCTGCGCGGCCTCGGCAACTGGTTCTTCTACGGCTTCGACCGGGCCGGGCCGTCGCTCGTCCAGACGAACGCGTACCTGATCGACCGGACCGTGGTCATCGCGAGCTTCGCGGTCCCCGTCACGGCGTTCCTCGCGGCCACGTTCCTGCGCTGGCGTCACCGCGCGTATTTCGCGGCGTGCGCGGTCGTCGGCACCCTGATCGCCGTCGGCTCGTGGCCCTACGACGAGACGACGCCGTGGGGTCGGCTGTGGAAGGCCTTCACGAGCGAGACCTCCGTCGGGCTCGCCTTGCGCAACTCGCCTCGGGTCGTGCCCGTCGTCGTGCTCGGCGTCGCGGGCCTCCTCGCCGCCGCGGTGGCGGCGCTCACTCCCACCATCGCCCGTCGGATCGGTGCCGTGGTCGTGGTCGTCGGCGTCGCCCTCGCGTTCCTCCCCGTCTGGCAGGACGGCGCGCTGACGCCGGGCTCCGAACGACCGAACGACGTCCCGCAGTACTGGAAGGACGCCGTCGCCGCCCTCGACCGCGGCTCGCACGCGACCCGCATCCTCGAGCTGCCCGGCTCCGCGTTCGCCACCTACCGGTGGGGCAACGCGGTCGAGCCGATCACCCCAGGCCTGACGAGCCGCCCGTACCTCGCACGCGAGGTGCTCCCGGCCGGCTCGCCGCAGTCGGTGAACCTCCTCGACGCGTTCGACCGGCGGATCCAGAACGGCAGCTTCGAGGGCACCGCGCTCGCGCCGCTCGCGCGCCTGCTCGGCGTCGGCACGGTCTCGGTCCGCAACGACCTCGCGTACGAGCGCTCGGGGAGCCCCCACCCGAAGCAGTTCTGGTCGGCGCTGACCGACCCGCGCGCGCCCGGCCTCGCCGAGCCCCGGGTGTTCGGTCGCGCGAGGACGAACCAGGCACCGGGCCGCGACGGCATCGACCTGCGGACCGACTCCGCCGCGCCGGACCCGCCCGCGGTGGCGTTGTTCCCCGTGACCGACGCGCGGCCGATCGTGCGCGCCGCGCCCGACCGGAACCCGGTGGTCCTCGCGGGCGACGGCGACGGCATCGTCGACACCGCCGCCGCGGGCCTGCTCACCGGCCGCGAGCGCGTGCTCGCGCTCGCGGATCTCACCGACGCCGCGCTCACGCACGCGCTCGACACCGGCGCCGCGCTCGTCCTCACGGACTCGAACCGCCGGCGGGACTCGTCGTGGTTCTCGTCGATCCGCGACACCAAGGGGCCGACCCAGCGGGCCGGGCAGACCACCGGGGACATCGCCGGCTACGACGCCCGGGTCGACCTGTTCCGCGACCGGTCGGACCGGGCCCGCACCGTCGTCGAGACGTCGGGCGGCGTCGTGACCGCGAGCGCCGACGGCGGGTCGGGCCGCCCCGAGGACCGGGCGACCGCCGCGTTCGACGGCGAGCTGCGGACCGCGTGGCGGGTCGGGGGGCCGAACCCGCTCTGGAGCTGGATCGCGTTCCGGCCCGAGCCACCGGTGACCACGGACCACGTGACGCTCGTGCAACCGCTCGGCCTGCCGCGCGACCGGTGGATCACACAGGTGCGCGTGACGGTCAACGACCGGCCACCGCTCACGGTGGAGCTCGGCGATGCGTCGTCGACTCCCGACGGTCAGCGCGTGGACTTCGCGCGCACCCGCGTGCGCGAGCTGAAGGTCGAGATCACCGGTCTCCACGAGCCGCCGTTCGACCCGCAGTTCTCGAACGCGGTCGGGTTCGCGGAGATCCGCCTCGGGTCGGCGCGCGTCACCGAGACCGTGCGCGTGCCGGTCGACCTCGCGGGGCGCGTCGGCGCGGGTGCCGTCACCCACCCAGTCGCCGTCGTGCTCAGCCGGCTCCGCCAGGAGACCGCCCTCGACGGACGGCTCGACGAGGAGCTCGCGCTCCGCCGGCGCGTGGTCCTGCCCGATCGGAGGTCGTTCGCGCTGAGCGGCACCGCGCGCGTGAATCCGGACGCGCCGGGCGCGGTGATCGACGAGGTGCTCGGGACGACGACCCCCGGCGTCCGGTACGAGGCGTCGAGCCACCTCGCCGGGGACCCCGCGGCGCGCGCCTCGCGCGCGTTCACCGGCGATCTCGGCGACGCGTGGACCACCGCCATCGGGCCGCAGGTGCCCCAGTGGGTCCGGGCCGCGCTCGCCACCCCGGCGACCGTCGACCGCGTGAGCGTCACCGTCCTCGCCGACCGGTACCACTCGGCGCCCACCGCACTGACCGTCGGTGACGGACCCCGCGTGCTCACCACCATCCCGGTGCACGTGCCCGAGTCCGCGGCCACGGCGGCCACACCGACGCCCGTCGTCGTGACCGGTGAGTTCCCGGCCACGAGCGTGCAGTCGCTCGACGTCACGATCGTCGGCTCGACGCCGCCGCCCGGTGCGCACCCGACGGCGGCGACCATCCCACCGATCGCGCTCAGCAGCATCACCGCGCCCGGGATCCCGCCTGCGCCCGCGACGGGCACCGTGGCGGGCGCGTGCCGGGACGACCTGGTGCGCGTCGACGGGCAACCGTTCCCGGTCCGCATCGTCGGTGCCGCGTCCGACGCCCGCCGCGGCCTCGCGATCGAGTCGTGCGCCGATCCGGTCACGCTCGCGGCGGGAAGCCACACCGTGACCACGCCGCGCGGCTGGGACACCGGCGTCGACGTCGACCGGATCGTGCTCACGTCGGGCCGCACCGGGCAGGCGGTCGCGCCCGGCCCGCTCGTCACGCGCACGCCGTCCGGTCCGGAGCTCGTGGTCCGCGAGTCCGCGCCCGACCACCTCCGCGTGCGGGCCACGACCGACGGATCCCCGTTCTGGCTCGCGCTCGGACAGAGCCACAGCACCGGGTGGCACGCGACCGCCGACGGCCACGACCTCGGCGCACCGAGCCTGGTCGACGGCTACGCCAACGCGTGGCTGATCCGACCCGACCGCGCCGGAACCGTCACGATCTCGCTGCGTTGGACACCGCAGCGCTACGTCTGGATCGGACTCGCGGTGTCGGCCGCCGCCGCGATCCTGTGTGTCGTGCTCCTCCTCGTCCGCCGGCGGCGCCGGGCGACGGCCGCCGACCTCGCCGTCGCCCCCCTGCCACTGCGCCTCTGGCCCGCAGCCACCGCCCGCGCCTGGTCGGTGCAGGCCACGCTGCTCGCGGCCGCGGCCGCGTTCGTGGTCACGTGGGCGTTCAGCCGACCCAAGTTCGCGCTCCTCACCGCCGCGGCCACCGCGGTGACCGCGCGCTTCCCCCGGCTGCGTCCCGTGCTCGGGATCGCGGCCGCGGTGCTGCTGGCCGCGAGCCGGGTGCGCCACGAGCCCGAGTGGTCCTGGCTCGCGCTCGCGTGGTTCGCGGCGACGGTCCTCGTCACGAGCGGTCCCGACGAGCCCGACCGCGCGCCCGAGACGCCGGCCTCGGCCTGACCGCTCAGGTCCCGGGCTCGTCGTCGCCGGCGTCGGGCTCGGTGTGGGCGTCGACCGACGCACGGCGGGCGCGCGTCACGAGCTCGAGGCCGACGTCGAGCGCCAGCGCGAGGACGGCGATCCACGCGAGCGTCCGGGCGCGTCCGAACAGGGTCGGCCACTCGAAGATCGCGGGGAGCTCCCGGCGCGCCTGGCGCAGTGCGATGTAGGCACCCGCGGCCGCGAGCAGTGCGGGGGCGAGGAGCGCCACCGCGACCCGCGCGCGCGGCCAGCGCAGCGCGACCAGCGCCACGAGCCCCACCACGACGCCGACCTCCGGTCGCACCACGACTGCGCCGAACGCTCCCGCGCCGAGCGCGAACAGGATCGTGCCGGGCCAGGCCAGCGCACCGCCGCGGGTCCGCCAGTGCCAGCCGACCGTCGGCCGGTCCGCCGTGCTCAGCGTCGCCACCAGCGCCACCGGCAACACCGAGCGGCGGCGGCGGCGCCAGGAGACGAGCACGATCCCCCCACAGAGCACCACCCCGGCGAGCGAGATCGCGATCGCGTACTGGACCGTCCGTTGGGGCTCCCACTCCAGGTCCACGGTCACGGTCCCGCTGCCGCTCGGGACGAGCCAGCCGTTCGCGAAGCCGTTCACGAGCCGCGAGGGACCGAGGCTCCGCCCGTCCACGCTCGCCTTCCATCCCGCGTTCTGACTCTGGCCCAGCACGAGCCAGAACGGCGCGGTCGCCCGCGTGATCTCCACGGTCGCGCGGGTCCGCCCGTCGCGCACGACGTGCACCGACGGCCCGCGCGGGGCCGACGCGGCCGTCACCCGGCCCGCCGGGGTGAGCCGCGCGTCGCCG
>CAZXCB010000227.1:0-5598 GCA_964639075.1 uncultured Bifidobacteriaceae bacterium
GAGAAGCTCACCGGCAACGTCTCGCCGCAGGCGATCGAACCCGGCACGACGCCCGAGTTCGCGACCGTCGTCGCGCCCGGCGTCGCCGCGCCGAACCACCAGCACCTCTTCAGCGCGCGCCTCGACTTCGACGTCGACGGTCCCGTCAACGAGGTCTACGAGGTGGAGTCCGAGCAGCTGCCCGCCGGACCCGACAACCCGTGGCGCAACGCGTTCCGGGCGCGCAAGACCCGCCTCGAGACCGAGCACGCCGCGCGGCGCGAGACCAACAGCGCGACCTCACGGTCGTGGCGGATCGTGAACCCCGAGGTGACCAACGGCCTCGGCCAGCCCGTGTCGTACAAGCTCATCCCCACCATGAGCACTCCGACGTTGCTCGCGCATCCCGAGTCCAGCGTGGGCAAGCGCGCGGGCTTCGCGCAGCACAACCTGTGGGTCACGCCGTACCGCGCCGACGAGCGCCGGGCCGCGGGCAACTACCCGAACCAGCACGAGGGTGGCGACGGCCTCCCCCGCTGGACCGCGGCCGACCGCTCGCTCGTCGACACCGACGTCGTGGTCTGGTACACGTTCGGCGTCACCCACTTCGTACGGCCTGAGGACTGGCCGGTCATGCCGGTGGAGTACACGGGGTTCCTGCTCAGCCCGTTCGGCTTCTTCGACCGCAACCCCGCGCTCGACGTGCCCCCGAGCACGTCCGCCCACTGCCACTCGAACGAGTAGTCATGGGTGCTGGGAGCTGACGCTCACGACCTCGCCGGTCATGTAGGTGGAGTAGTCGGACGCAAGGAACACGATCACGTTCGCGATCTCCCACGGTGCGGCGGCGCGTCCGAACGCCTCCCGTGCCGTCAGCTCCTCGAGGAGCTCGTCGGTCGTGGTCTTGGCGAGGAACGGATGCATCGCGAGCGACGGCGCGACCGCGTTGACGCGCACGCCGAAGAGCGCGGCCTCCATCGCGGCGGACCGGGTGAGGGCCATCACGCCGGCCTTCGCGGCCGCGTAGTGCGCCTGGCCGCGTTGTGCCCGCCATCCGAGCACCGACGCGTTGTTCACGACGACCCCAGAATGGCGCGGCTGCATGTGCCGCAGCGCCGCGCGCACGCAGCGGAACGTGCCGTTGAGCGTGACGTCGAGGACCTTGGACCACTGCTCGTCGGTCATCTCGACGATCTCGGCCGTGCCGCCGAGCCCCGCGTTGTTCACGACGACGTCGATCTCGCCGAGCGCCGCGGCCGCGCCGCCGAACAGCGCCTGGACCTGCTCCTCCACCGTCACGTCGCACGGGAGCGCCGCGGCCACGCCGTCGCCGAGCTGCTCGGCCGACTCCGCGAGCCGGCGCTCGTGCGCGTCGCTGATCACGACCCGTGCGCCCTCGGCGATGCAGCGCTCCGCGGTCGCGAACCCGATCCCGGTCCCCGCGGCCGCCGTGACGAGCACCGTCTTGCCCGCGAGCAGCCCGTGCCCGTCGCCGGGACCGATCGGACCTGCAGAATCAGCCATCTCGCTCACCTCCCCCCTCTCGGCCCTGCGGGCCGGGCCGCTCGGGCCCCGCTCGGCGGGCGCGGTGTCCCTGGGTCGCAATCATCGCCTCGCTCAGCCCGCCTTGGGCTCGGGCGGCAGGCCGAGGACCCGCTCGCCGATGATGTTGCGCTGGATCTGGTTCGAACCGCCATAGATCGTGTCGGCCCGGCTGTACAGGAACATCGCCTGGGCACGGGTGAGGTCGTACGGAAGCCCGGCGGCGACCTCGGACCACGGGCCCAGCACGTCCATCGCGAGCTCGCCCATCCCCCGGTGCAGGTTGGCCCAGAACAGCTTGCCGATCGACGTCTCGCGCGTGACCTCGCCCCTGCTCAAGGCCGTCAGGCCGCGCATCGCGGTGTAGCGCATGATCTCGAGCTCGATCCAGGTCCGCGCCAGGCGCTGGCGCAGCACGGGGTCGCCCGTGACCCCGCGCTCGCGCGCCGCCGCCACGATCTCGTCGAACTCGGTGACGAACGCGAGCTGCTGGCCGAGCGTGAGCGCCCCGCGCTCGAACGCGAGCGTGCCCATCGCGACCTTCCACCCGCCGTTGACCTCACCGACGACGAGGTCCGCCCGCGTCCGCGCACCGTCGAAGAACACCTCGTTGAACTCCGACGTCCCGGTGATCTGCTCGATCGGCCGGATCTCGATGCCGGGTTGGTCCATCGGCACGAGCAGGTAGGAGATGCCGCGGTGGCGCGGCGCGTCGCGGTCGGTGCGCGCGAGCACGAAGCACCACTGCGCCCAGTGCGCGAGCGACGTCCACACCTTCTGGCCCTCGATCACCCACTCGTCGCCGTCGCGCTCGGCGCGCGTCGACAGGTTGGCGAGGTCCGATCCGGCGTTCGGTTCGGAGTAGCCCTGGCACCACAGCTCCTCGCCGCTGGCGATCCGCGGGAGGAACCGGGCGCGCTGCTCGTCGGTGCCGAAGTGCAGGATCGTCGGACCGATCAGCCCCTCGCCGACCAGTCCGACCCGACCCGGCCCGCCGGCGCGTGCGTACTCCTCGTAGAACACGACCTGCTCGAGCAGCGTCGCGTCCCGCCCGCCGTACTCGCGCGGCCACGAGAGGCAGGTCCAACCCGCCGCGCCGAGCGCCCGCTCCCACGCGAGCCGCGCTTCGAACAACGCGTGCTCGTCGCCGGGCCCGCCCCGGCCGCGCACCATCGCGAACTCGCCCTCCAGCCGGGTGAGCAGCCAGTCGCGGGCCTCGGCGCGGAACGCGTCGAGCTCAGGGGTGGAGCGCAGGTCCATGGGTTCCTCAGCGCGGGCGGTAGAACGGGTTCCACGGATCGTCGCGCGCGTCGAGCACCTTCTCGAGATCCGGGCCGCCGGTGCCCCCGTGACGCAGGGCGCGCTTGGTGGCGCGGCGGTTGTTCTCGAACACCGCCTTGGCGTCGGCGGCGTTCGGGTTCACCCACACCGCCGCGATCAGCACGAGCTCACCGACCCACTCGGGCTTGATGATGTCCTCGCCGACCGCGTCCGCGACCCCTGCCGCGACGCCGGCCTGGGCCGCGCCCCACGTCATCTCTGCGTGGCGTTCCCCCGCGATCGTCGCCTTGTTGACGAACAGCGTCGGAGGCTGGACCGCCAGACCCGGTCGCACCACGACGACGAACGGCGCGTGCCCACGACTCGGTGACGCGAGTGCGGTCGACCACGCGGCGCCCACCGGGCCGGACCGCTCGCCGAGCACGGTGTTGACGTGTGCCGCCTCCATGCCCTCACCGAGGTAGCTCTCACCGATCTGCACGCCGGGAATCGTGCCAGATCCGCCGAGGTCGCGTGACGGTCGGGCTCAGCGACGGCGGCGGGCCCGGACCAGCAGCGCGGCGGCGCCTGCGGCGAGCGCGACCCCGAACCCGACCTCCACCCGCATCCCCTCCGGCGACTCGTGCTGGATGCGCTTGTGGAACTGGTCGAGCGGTCTCGGGAGCGGGTTCACGCCGAAGAAGAACTCGCACGGCTTGTCGGAGTCGAGCACCGCGGCACCCGCCATCCCTGCGAGCAGCGCGGCCCGCGGCGGCACCCCGGCGATGGTGATGAGCGCCAAGGTCGCGAGCCCGAGCAGACCGTCCCGCTTGGCGACGGCGTAGAACCCGTCCCGGCCGAGCTCGGGGTTCCCCCAGTGCGGCGTCAGGTCCATCGCCACGTGAGTGGCGAAGCCGACGGCGAACGCCGAGACCGGCCGGCGCCGGCAGACGCTGCCGGCGATCGCACCCGCGAGGACGTGGTTGGTGATGAACATCCTGCTCTCCCGCGCTCGGCCGGAGGCCGGGCCGCTCGGGCCCCGCGCCGCCCACACCGACGGAGTGCGGCCGTGACGGGGCTTCGCTCTCAGTAGTGTGCCGCGCCGGACCGAGCCGTTCGCGCGATGGAGGAGATCATGAGCTTCAAGGTGGGCGTGCAGCTGCACCCTCAGGAGGGCACGGTCGACGAGCTGCGGGCCGCCTGGAAGGCCGCCGACGCCATGGGCGCCGACAGCATCTGGATCTGGGATCACTTCTTCCCGTTGTACGGCAACCCCGACGCCAACCACTACGAGGCGTACACGTTGCTCGCCGCGATGGCCGTCGACACCGAGCACGCGCAGTTCGGCGCGCTGGTCACCTGCAACTCGTACCGGAATCCTCAGCTGCTCGCCGACATGGCGCGCACGATCGACCTGCTCAGCAGCGGTCGCTTCGTGCTCGGGATCGGCGCGGGCTGGTTCGAGCGTGACTACACCGAGTACGGCTACGAATTCGGCACCGCCGGCGGCCGCCTCCGCGACCTCGAGGCCGCACTGCCCAAGATCGCCGACCGGCTCGGCGCGCTGGTCCCGCCGCCGGTCGGCGACGTCCCCATCCTGATCGGCGGAGCGGGCGAGAAGGTGACCCTCCGGCTCGTCGCCGAATACGCCGACGCGTGGAACTCCTTCGGACCGCCGGAGAACTTCGCGCACAAGAACGCGGTGCTCGACGACTGGTGTGCGCAGCGCGGCCGGCCTCCGGGTGAGATCGAGCGCACGGTCGCGATCCAACCGAACGAGCTCGGCGACGTCGAGGCGTACGCGGCCGCGGGCGCCGACCACATCATCGTGATGACGGGCGCGCCGTACGACCTCGGTGCGCTCGAATCGCTCATCGCCGCACGCGGGTGACACCGGCGCGCCCGCAACTGCTGCCACCCGGCGCGCGCCCCGGCCCGCTCGGACCGCTGATGGTCCCGGGCGATCTCTGGTGGGTGTGCACGGATCCCACGCCGCTCGCGGGCATGGCGTACCCGCGGACCGGCGCGTGGGACGCGCTCGCCGCGGTCGGGATCCGCCACGTCGTCGACCTCACGCGCGACGCGTCCACGTACGACCCCACGCCGCTGCACGGCCACGCGACCAAGCTCGCGGACCTGATCGTGCGCCGGCGCCCACCCGATCCCGGTCTCGACGAAGCGCGCATCGCGGCGGCCGCCGAGCTCGTCGTCGACCGGTGGCAGGCGGGTGAGGGAGTCGTCGTGCACTGCCACGGTGGCCGCGGTCGGACCGGCGCGGTCCTCGGCAGCGCGCTCGTGTTGATGGGCCACGACGTCGACACCGTCGTCGACTGGCTCCACCGCGCGCAGCGCGCGCGTGGACGGCGTGGTTGGCCCGAGCAGGCGTGGCAGGCCGAGGTGGTCCGCCGCGCGGGCGATCGGCGCGTGCCCGGCCAATCCCCCTGATTCTTCTTATTCCGGGCAATTGCGAGACGCCTCGGGTGAGGTGGATCGCGCGCTGCGCGCGAAGTGGATCAACATTCGCCCAAACCCGAAACGGATCTCATCGCCCGCCTTGCTACAGATCGACCGGCGCGGTAGCAAACGGGCTCGGCGGAGTTTCGTGGTGATCCTGGCCCTGCGGTCGGATGCCACTCGACGGGCCATTCCCGGTCCGAGGAGTCCCATTGGCCTCGACGCGAACGAGTCCCTCGGCGCGCACCAACCCGACGCGCCGACTCGTCGCCGTCGCGGTCGCGCTCGGGTTCGCGCTGACCGCCGTCGCGTGGACGACGGCGCCGCCCCGGCGTGTGGCCCTCGGTGTCCTGCCGCGCACCG
>CAZXCB010000228.1:0-4346 GCA_964639075.1 uncultured Bifidobacteriaceae bacterium
CGGCGACGACGCGACGATCACCACCGCGCGCCGACCGAAGCGCTCCACCCGACGCGCGGTCGCGTCCAGGCTTCCGGCCAGGTGGTCGTGCACCTCCCGGGTGCGGGCGACGATTGCGACGTCGGCCCCCTCCGCGGCGAGTCGCACCGCCGTCGCCGCCCCGATGCCGCGACTCGCTCCGGTGACGAGGCAACGGCGACCCGCGAACCGACCCGTCACGGCAGGAACGCCCGGGCGGTCGCCCAGATGTGATCGACGTCGTCGTCGTCGAGGCCGTGGTTCGACGGCAGGATCAGGCCCTGCTCCATCACGCGGTCGGTGTTGGGCAGCCCGCCTTCGGGAGCCCGGTGCGTGATCGACCGGAACGCGGGCTGGCGCAAAGCGTTCCCGGTCCAGACCATCCGCGTGTCGATGCCGTGGGCCTCCATGTGCGCCTGGAGCCCGCTGCGCGCGACGCCGGACTCGGGCCGGAGCAGCACCGGGAACATGTGCCAGGCGGTGTCGACCTCCGCCAGGGTGCGAGGCAGCACGAAGACGTCGGGCCGCTGCGCGAAGTGCTCGCAGAGACGGGTGAAATTGCGCCGGCGAGCCGCCAGGTTCGCCGGGAGCTTGTCGAGCTGCACCAGCCCGAACGCGGCCGACAACTCGGACGGCTCGAAGTTCCAGCCCAGCTCGTCGAAGATGAACAGGTTGTCGTACTCGAGGTCGCCGTCGATGCTCGAGAAGAACCGCCGGTCGACGCCGCTGGTGGATCCGTAGATCTGCACCTCCGACCGTCGCCCCCAGCGTCGGAGCAGCAGGCAGCGATCCGCGACCGCGGCGTCGTCGACGCAGACCATCCCTCCGGTCCCCGCCGCGGTGATGATGTGCGAGAGCGCGAACGAGGTCACCGAGATGTCCGACCGCGTGCCCGTCGGCGTCCCGCGCAGCTTCGAGCCGAGCGCGTCGCACGAGTCCTCGATCACCACGAGGCCGTGGCGGTCGGCGATCGCCCGGATCCGGTCCCAGTCGGGGACGTTGCCGATGAGGTTCGGGACGAGGACCGCTCGCGTCCGCGGTCCGATCATCGGCTCGATCGCCTCGACGTCGACGTTGTACGTGTCCGGTTCGACGTCGACGAACACGGGAACGAGCCCGGACCGCACGAGGGGCGCGAGGTCGGTGGAGAAGGTCAGCGCCGGGGTGACGACCTCGTCACCCGGAGACAGGCCGAGCAGCTCGACGGCGAGGTACAGCGCAGACGAGCCGGAGTTGCACATGATGCCGCGGCGCTTGCCGAACAGGTCGGCGATCGCCTGCTCGAACGCGCGCACGCGCTTCCCGATGCGGAGGGCCTGCGGTCCGCCGCGGAGCACCGCGACCACGGCTTCGATCTCGCGCTCGTCGTGGACGCTCCCCGCGTAGTCGATGCGACGCCGTGTCGCCTCGGCGCGCTGCTCCATGCTCGTCCCTCGCCTTTCGCACCCTGTCGACGTCGCGCTCGTCGCATTGAACCACTTCCGAGCCGAAGTCCGTAAGGTACGTCCGATGACCTGCGATCCGGTCACTGCCGACCAGCGTGCGGCGTTCGACCGCGACGGCTACCTCCGCATCGATCGCTTCGCCGACGCGGCGACCGGGCACGCCATGCTCGAGCGGGCCGTCGCGTTGGCCCGGCGCGCGGCCGCGGGCGAGGACGTCTCCCCCGCGTTCGTGCTCTCGGAGCAACAAGCAGACCTCCCGGCCCGACGCGGCCCGGATGGGGAGCGGCGGCAGCCCGCGCCGGAAGCGGTGGTATCGAAGATCTTCCGGCTCGCCCGCGATCCCGTGTTCCGCGCGTTCGCCACCCGGGCCGACGTCGTCGCGATCGTGTCGTCGCTCCTTCGCACGGAGACGCCGGCCAACTTCCTGTCGCAGTTCATCTTCAAGAACCCCGGCGCCTGGGGACAGCCCTGGCACCAGGACTCCTTCTACTTCCCGTTCACCCCGGCCCGGCCGGTCGTCGGTGTGTGGCTCGCCGTCACCGAGGCCACCCTCGAGAACGGATGCCTCCACGTGCTCCCCGGGTCGCACCACGAACGGGTGCACCGGCACGTCCCCGACCGACGACCCGGAGCCAACTACGGCTACGTCGAGATCGTCGACCACGACATGTCGGCCGGCGAGCCCGTCGTGATGCAGCCCGGTGACCTCCTCGTGTTCGACAGCCACCTCATGCACCGCTCGACCGACAACACGTCGCACGGAGCCCGGGCGGCGATGGTGTTCCACTACGCCGCGGCCGGCACCGTCGATCACACCGAGGAGGAGCGCGGCTTCACGATCAACGACTGGATGCCCGTCTGAGCCGACGCCGGCTCCTCAGTCGCCCCCGGCGAGCTCCCGCTACGACCCGACGGGGCGCGGCGCCAACGTCACCGACGGGATCGAGAGCGAGGCACCAACCCGGAGTACGGAGTCGACTACGGACACGAGGTGCTCGACGTCGATGAGCGAGCCGCTCAGGTAGCCCCGGTTCATCCACACCTGCAGAAGCTCCGTCGCGAGCTCTGCGTCCCACTGCTTCGCGAACTCGGTCTGCGACGGACCCTCACCACCGGCACAATCACCGACAACGACGCGCGTGAACCCGATGGTCGGGTGCTCGCCACGCCACGCCTCGACCAGCTTGTCGAGTGCGGCCTTGCTCACCGCGTAGGCACCGAGTCCCGGCCACGGTGGCGTCAGCGACGCGCTGACCGACGACAGATAGGCGGCGACACCGCCCGACGCGTCGAGGTGCGGGACCGCCGCTCTCGTCAGGAGCGCGGCACCGGTGACGTTCGTGTCGAACACGCTCCGCCACGTCGCCGCGTCGGTGTCGACGAGGCGCGCGAGCGGTCCGATCCCCGGCGCGTAGACGAGCGCGTCGATGCCACCCAGTCCGGAGGCCGCCTCGGCAATCGCCGATGCGCAGGAGGCCGCGTCGGTGACGTCGCACTCGATCGCCAGCGTCCCCGAGCCTGCCTCGCACGCAGCGTCGTCGAGTAAGTCCCGTCGACGGGCGAGCAACGCCACGTGGGCGCCCCGTGCCACGAGTCCGATCCCGATGCAACGGCCGAGCCCACTCGACGCACCGACGACGACGGCCCGCAGCCGCGTCACGCGCCCGCTCCCTGCAGGAGCGACACGCTCAGCCCGAAGGGGCTGGTGATTGCGCGGGTTGAGGCGTAATCGTCCATCGTCTTCCGTTCCCGGTTGATCGCCACTCGATCCCTCGCCCGCGTCGGCCCGGCTCTGCGACGCCGGGCAATCCAGCATCTCACGCGCCGCGTCCGGTCGCGCCGAGGGACGGGGGCGACCGGGGAAGCGAGGCAACCTGCTTCTACCGGTTGACGGAGGTCGATGTCACTGCCGCGCCCGTCCCGCTGCGGGGATGGCGACGGTGTCGGTGTCGCGCCCGGAACGCAGGAGCGTCCCGGCCGACGCGCCGGTGCTCTCGCCGTCGGCGACGGCGACCCGACCGCCGACGAAGACGCGACGAATGCCCTCCGATCCGGCGAACAGCCGCTCGCTGCCGGCCGGCAGGTCGGCCACCTTGCGCACGGGACGGGCGCCGACGGTGGCCGGGTCGAACAGCACGAGGTCCGCGTGCCAGCCCACCTCGACGCGGCCGCGCTCGCGCAGACCGAAGAGCCGTGCCGGCACGTCGGTCATCAGCTGCACCGCCCGCTCCACGCTGAGCAACCGCCGGCCGCGGATCGTGTCGGCGAGGAACACCGTCGGGTACACCGCCCCGAGCATGCGATCGAGGTGCGCGCCGGCGTCCGAGCCACCGACCATCGCGCGGCCGGAGTCGACGAGCTCCATGCGCAGCCTCCAGCTCTCGTCGTCGTTCTCGGGCGGCGTGGGCCAGAGGACGGTGCGCAGCTCGTCGGCGAGGACGATGTCGATCAGCACGTCGAACGGGTCCTGGCCGCGCTCGGCCGCGAGGTCGCCGACCCGGCGGCCCTCGAGCGGACGGTTCGCGGCACAGAACGTGTCGCCGATCTCGTACCCGGCCCAGTCACTCAGCCGACGGAGGACACCGGCGTCCTCCGAGACGGCGAACAGCTGCATCTTCCTGCGCACCTCGGGGTCGCGCAGGGCCTGCATGCGCGCCGGGAGAGGGCGGGTGAGGATCGTGTCCCAGTATGGGATCAACGTGAGCGCGCAGCGCGTGAGGAAGCTCATGTTCATCGGTACGAGGATCGGCATGGTGAGCGCCACCACCCGCGCACCGCGTTCGGCCGCACGCGACGACGCCTCGAGCTGGTGCTCGACCGCCAGCGGATCGCGGGCGTCGACCGTGAGCACGTTCCAGTTGAGGGGGCGGCCCGCGGCGAGCG
>CAZXCB010000228.1:4356-5566 GCA_964639075.1 uncultured Bifidobacteriaceae bacterium
CATCGCGATGATCCGCTCGACCTCGTCGTCGGTGAACCCCTTGAGGCAGCCGTCGGTGATGTACTCGAGTGTGGTCCCCGCATGCCGCGACACGACGTCGCACAGTGCGAGCACCTCGTCGGTCGTGGCGAACCGGGACGGGATCGGCCGGCCCTCGGCGTCGTTGTGCGTGAACGACTGCGACGACGAGAAGCCGATCGCGCCGGCGGCGATCGCGGCGTCGAGCTCGGCGCACATCGCCGCGACCTGCTCGGACGTCGCCGTCTCGCCGGTGCCGGCCTCGCCCATCACGTAGCGCCGGAGGGCACAGTGGCCGACGAGGAACGCGGCGTTCACGCCGAGGCGCCCGTCGAGGTGGTCGAGGTACTCCGCGAAGCTCGTCCAGCCGCCCCCGACCCCGGCGGCCAGCGCGGGGAGGGGCATGCCCTCGACCTCGGCCATCATGCGCAGCGTCCAGTCCGCGTCCTCGGCCCGCAACGGCGCCAATGTGAACCCGCAGTTGCCGGAGACGATCGTCGTCACGCCGTGCAGGTTCGAGGGGCTCGCATCCGGGTCCCAGAGCAGCTGCGCGTCGAAGTGTGTGTGGGGGTCGACGAAGCCCGGGCACAGGACGAGGCCGGCCGCGTCGACGACCTCGGCCGCGGGCTCGTCCACCTCACCGACCGTCGCGATCCTCCCGTCGCGGATTCCCACGTCTGCCACGAACCCGGGGCGGCCGGAGCCGTCGACGACCGTCGCGCCGCGGATCAGGTGATCGAGCATCGACATCTCCCTCTCGCCTGCTCCCCTCAGCCCGCGCGCCCGGCCGCCGCGGCCTCGCGGTATCGGGTCGTGCTGTGCACGGGGTCGGTGTCGAACCGCGGGATCACCTCGGTGCCGAACAGCTCGAAGCTGGCCAGCGCGTCCTCGACCGCGATCTGGGTCGTCAGGGGGCTGAACACCAGCTGGTCGATGCCGAGGTCGCGGTAGATCTCCACGCCCTTCGCGCAGTCGTCGGGATCGCCGGCGATGATGGCGCCAGTCGCGCCGAGGCGCGCCACGTCCTCGGGGCTCGGCTCGGGGATGAGCTCGGGCCACTGCGGCACACCGGTCGGGCGGGGGAACGTGTCGAGCCACCGCAGCACCTGCGAGTGGTAGTACGACATCCCGATCGACGCGGCCAGCTTGAACGCGTCGTCCCGGTTCTCGCAGCACACGAGGTTGGTGACGC
>CAZXCB010000229.1:0-5563 GCA_964639075.1 uncultured Bifidobacteriaceae bacterium
CATCGAGGTCGAGGTGCAGGATGCTGCCGCGGTCGGCGGCGCCCCGCGGCTCCGACCCCGTCACCCCTCTGCCGCCGCCACGACCTCGAAGTCCGTGAGGCTCCGACCCCGGACCTCGTAGTGGAACCGCCGGGCCTCGGCCGGGCTCCACCGGTCGCGCAGCCACGCGGCGAGCGGGTCGCGGACCCAGCGGAAGCAGTCGGCGAGGTGGGTTGCGACCGCGTCGCCCGAGACGAAGGACGCGTCGACGACGATGCCGTCGGGATCATCGAGGCTGAGCTCCCCCGCGAAGCTGATCGCGCGGTGCACCTGGCACTCGAGCCGCCAGCCCATGTCGAGCGCGTCGGCGGTGACCTCGTACAGCGGGCCGTCCCATTCGGTGACCACGAGCCCGGTCTCCTCGGTCACCTCGCGGGCGAGCCCGTCGAGCACGCTCGAGTCGCTCGCGTCGATCACCCCGCCCGGGGTGCTCCAGTCGTGCGCGCCGTTGCGGCGCCGGTTCTTCACGAGGAGCAGACCACCGTCACGCTCGATCACGGCTCCGGCGACGGTCATCACGCTCGGCATCGGGCCAGTGTGGCACCCGGCCGGGACACCCTGCCGTCGCTCCGTGGCAGGGCGCTCACCGGTGACGCCGCATCGCCGCACCCGGGATCACGGGAGCCCCTCGTTACCATCGCCGGGTGACCGAGCCCTTCGACACCGGACCCGGACCCTCGCGCGGCGCCTTCTTCCTCGCGTACGCCGGCGTGGTCCTCGTGGGCCTCGTCGGCGCAGTGATCGGCTACGGCGTCACCGACATCGGGTGCGCGGGCACCGACTGCGGGACGGCGACCGCCATCGGCGCGATCGTCGGTGCGGTCATCGCGGCCGTCGGTGCCGGCGTCGTGGCGGTGCTCGCGCTGCGCGCGATGGCCGAGTGGCGCCGCCCCCGCTGACTCAACCCCCGCGCCGGCTCAGGGGCTCGGGGCACGTGAGATGTGGACGGGCCGCCCGGGCGGTCCGGCAGAGCGCGTCCGCGCGCGCGTGGCGCCCACTCGCCTCCGCGATCGCGGCGAGCCCGCCGAGCGCGGCCGTCGAGCGCGGGTTCCACCTCCGCGCCTCGGAGAGCGCTCGCTCGGCGCGGTCCCACCGCCCCCGGTCCAGCTCGAGGCGACCGAGCAGGATCCACACTCCCGGGTCGCTCGGGTCGCGCTCGGTCGCGTGACGAGCCGCGTCGATCGCGAGGCGTCGCCGCACCGGCTCGTCGCGCGTGGTCGCCAGGCGGGTCTCGAGCCGGCTCAACACGGTGTAGGGCTCGGACCACACCGGCAGCGCACCCGGAGCGGCGCGGGCCGCCGCGAGTTCCGAGTCCACGCTCGCGAGCTCGAGCAGCCGGTCGGCCCGCAGGAGCGCGACGCCCGCGGTGCCACCGACGAGCGCGAGAAGGGTCGCGAGCACCACCAGCGGCGTTCCCATCGGGCGCGGCTCGCGCGCACCCGCCGCTCCGAAGGCGAGCGCGAGCACCGGGGTCAGGCCGACGTAGAGCGGCTGGAAGAGGAGGCTCGCGCCGCCGACGATCACGAACCACAGGAGCTCGCCACCGGAGCCGAACGCGGCGAGCACGACCCACAGGCCGAACGCGAGCAGGCCCAGCACCCCCATGGTCACGATCGCCTGGACCAGCACGTTGTGCGCGTCACGGTTCACCGAGTCGGCGCCGAACGCCCGCGCCGCCGCCGTCGTGGTGTGCGGTGACGTCGCCCGACGGTAGAGGCCGGGTCCGACTCCGAGCACGGGGCGGTCCCGCACCGCCGGGACCGCCATCGACCACCGGTCGATCCGGCCACCGATCGCACCGCCGCTCTCCCCGCTGGCGAGCCGCCCCGCCGCACCGGTGCCCGACGGCAGCGCCACGACGGCCACCACGACGCCGACGGCCAGGACGCCGAGCACGGGCATCGCGCCGCGGATCCCGACGCGCACCACGAGTCGGACCAGCACCACGGCCATCAGGACGAGACCGATCCGGCCGCCCGTCAGCTGGACCGCGCTCGCGAGGATCGCGATCGTCGCGAGGTTCAGCCATGACCGCGCCCGGTCGTCGACCTGTGCCTCACCCTCCGGGCGAGCGTCAGGCCCCCGTCGGCCGGGCCAGCGCTCGGCCGCGAGCGCGACGACGCCGACCAGGAACGCGGTCGCGTGCACGGGGTTGCCGAGCAGGCCGACCGCGCGCCCGTCGAGGCGGTCGAACAGGGGCGCGTTGCGCACGTGCGACATCTGCAGCCACGCCATCACCGCGTTCACGAGGCCGGCACCGAGGAGCACCCAGACGAGCAGGTCGCGGCCCGCGGCCCGGAGCCGCCGCCCGAGCGCCCACGCCGCCACCACGAGCGCGACGAAGACGAGCCCGGTGCCCTCGTTGTAGAGACCGACGACGGCGAGCGCCGGCGACGGCGAGAGCACGGTCGCGAGCGCCGCGACGCCGAGCAATCCGGCGCCGGCCTGGGCGGCGCGGTCGCCGGTGAGCGCGGCCACCGCGAGCGCGGCGAGGCCGGGACCGATGGCGAGCAATCCGATCGCGACCTTCGGCGACCAGTACAACGCGCCGACCTGCGGGACCGCGACGACGAGCAGACCCGCGACGAGCACGACGGTCGCGATCTCGCCCGGGGTCGGTCGGGCCCGACTCACGACGGAGCGGTCGGTCGCATGAGCCCTTCCTGGATCACCGTCACCGCGAGCCTGCCGGCCCGGGTGAAGATCGAGCCCTCCGCGATCCCCCGCGCGCCCGACGCCGATTGCGACCGCTGGTGGTACAGCAGCCACCCGTCGGCCCGGAAGGGTCGGTGGAACCACATGGCGTGATCGAGGCTCGCGACCTGGAACTCGCCGTCGGAGAACGCGCTGCCGTGCGGGAGCATCGCGGTGTCGAGGATGGTGAGATCCGACGCGTAGGCGACGATGCACACGTGCAGCAGCGGGTCGTCCGGCAACGTGCCGTTCGCCCGGATCCACACGTCCTGGCGCGGCGGTCGTGCCCGGTGGTCGAGCCACGACGGCACGTCGGTCGGCCGCGAGTCGATCGGGCGCTCGCGCTGGGACCACTCCGCGAACTCCGGTCCGAATCGGTCCCGGTACGGCAGGAAGCGCTCCTGCATCGTCGGCAGGTCCTCGGGGTCGGCGACCTCGGGCATCGCGTCCTCGTGCTCCGGGCCCTCCTCGTGGATCTGGAAGGACGCGGCCAGGTTGAAGATCGCCCGCCCGTGCTGGATCGCGACCACCCGCCGGGTGGTGAACGACCGACCGTCACGGATGCGGTCGACCTCGTAGATGATCGGCACCGACGGGTCGCCCGGCCGCAGGAAGTACGCGTGGCACGAGTGGATCGCGCGGTCCGGGTCCACGGTCCGGCCCGCCGCCACGAGCGCCTGGCCCGCGACCTGCCCACCGAACACGCGCTGGCGGTACTCCTCGGGGCTCTGCCCCCGGAACAGGTTCACCTCCAGCGGCTCGAGGTCGAGCAGCTCGATCAGGTCGTCGAGCGCGCGCTGCTCACCGTGATGCGCGCGCGGCTCGCCGGATTCCGGCTGGGGGCTCACGGCCCGCAGGGTACCTGCACGTGCACGCACGATCGGGATGCCCGCGAGCCGCCACCGCATGCACGCGCGCCAGAGGAGCGCGGTGGTCGCCGATCGACGATCGGCGTGGGACGTCCACCCGTTCCGACGGACGCACGGCTCCCTACCCGAAGAAGACCTCGGCGACCTCGAAGAGCTCGGACGGGACCGTCTTCAACACCCCGACCGCGTCGATCAGCGGCACCCGGTTGATCTCCCCGGCCTGCAACGCCACCATCACGTCGCCGTCGCCGTCGTGCACCGCGTCGATCGCCTCGACGCCGAAGCGCGTCGCGAGGATCCGGTCGAATGCGGTGGGCGTTCCCCCGCGCAGCACGTGGCCGAGGATCGTGGCGCGCGCGTCGAACCCGGTGCGCTCGCGGATCTCGTCGGTGAGCTGGTTGCCGATCCCGCCCAGCCGGACGTGACCGAACTCGTCGACCGCGCCGGACTGCAGCGCCATCGTCCCCTCGATCGGCACCGCGCCCTCCGCGACCACCACGATCGAGGCGTTCTCGCCGCGCCGGGACCGGTGCTGGAGCCGCTCGCACACCGCGCCGACGTCGAACGGCCGTTCCGGGATCAGGATGATGTTCGCCCCACCCGCGAGCCCGCTGTTGAGCGCGATCCATCCCGCGTGTCGCCCCATCACCTCGACCACCATCACGCGGTCGTGCGACTCCGCGGTGGTGTGCAGACGATCGATCGCGTCCGTCGCGACCTGCACCGCGGTGTCGAAGCCGAAGGTCATCTCGGTGGCGGAGAGGTCGTTGTCGATCGTCTTGGGCACACCGACCACCCGGATGCCGTCGCCGGCGAGCTTGTGCGCGACGCCGAGCGTGTCCTCGCCGCCGATCGCGATGAGCGCGTCGATGTGCTCCTCGGCGAGCGTCGTGCGCACCTGCTCGACGCCGTCCTCGGACTTGTAGGGGTTGGTGCGCGACGACCCGAGGATCGTGCCCCCACGGGGCAGGATGCCGCGCACCTCCTCGCGGCCGAGGTCGACGACCTCGCCCTCCATCAGGCCGCGCCACCCGTGCCGGAACCCGACGATGCTGTGGCCGTACTCGCCCTCACCCTTGCGCACCACCGCCCGGATGACCGCGTTGAGCCCCGGGCAGTCACCACCGCCCGTGAGCATCCCGATCCGCATGTCGCACCTCCCGCTCTGCGCCGCGTCCATCCTGACCGCGCGGAGCGGAGCCGCGCACGATCCCGGGCGGCCTGCCACCGACCGTTCACCGCCGCGTAACGTGCCCGCCCATGGTCGACCGCTCCGTCATCCTCGGCATCGACGCCGGCACCACCGGGGTCCGCACGTTCGCGATCGACGACGCGAGCACCGTCGGGCGCAGAGAGTACCGCGAGTTCCCCCAGCACTACCCGCGACCCGGCTGGGACGAGCACGACCCCGAGGAGATCTGGGCAGCGACCCTCGAGACCCTCGCGTCCGTGGTGCGCGCGAGCGAGGCCGCGGGGGAGACCGTCGCCGCGATCGGCATCACGAACCAACGCGAGACCACGGTCGTGTGGGACCGCGCGACGGGTGCGCCTCGCCATCGCGCCATCGTGTGGCAGGACCGGCGCACCGCAGCCCGCTGCGAAGACCTGCGCGCCGCCGGCCACGAGCCGTGGGTGCGCGAGCACACCGGCCTGGTGCTCGACCCCTACTTCTCGGCGACCAAGCTCGCGTGGTTTCTCACCGAGGGCGGCGTCGACGCGCCCGGCCTCGCGTTCGGCACCGTCGACTCGTGGATCCTCTGGAAGCTCACCGGCGGCACGGTGCACGCGACCGAGCCCTCGAACGCGTCCCGCACGCTCCTCTACGACCTGCACACGGGCGACTGGTCCGACGACCTCTGCGCGCTGTTCGGCGTGCCGCGCGACTGCCTGCCCGAGATCCGCCCGACCTCCGGCCGGTTCGGCACGACGGTGCCCGAGGCCGCGGCCGGGCTCACCGTGCC
>CAZXCB010000230.1:0-5519 GCA_964639075.1 uncultured Bifidobacteriaceae bacterium
CGCTCACGCCGAGCGTCGCGAGCGAACCGGTGTGCTCGGGTGTGTACAGCACGACCTCGGCGGCACCGCGCGGCGGCGCGGTGGCGAACGGCCGGGTGGCGCGGTCGGGGTCGAGATCCACCGCGTCGCCGGGCACGAGGGGCGGCCACCGGTTGGGGAAGGCGCGCACCGAGTACGGCTCCGGGGACTCGAGCCCGCCGACGCAGAACGGGCAGCCCGCGGCGGGCAGGTTGGGTCGGTCCTGGCGGCCGCCCACGATCGCCACCCACTCGTCGGTGAGCTGGTCCAGCCGCAGCTCGTGGTCGCGCCCCTCGCCCTCTCGGCCCTGCGGGCCGGGCCGGGCGGGCGCCGCTCGACCGGGTGGACGGGGCTCTGTCGGAGTCAAGGCCTCGCTCACGCCGTGAGTTGGGGGAGGACCTCGGTGGCGAACAGGTCGAGGCTGGCGACGTCGAACGGCGCGCGCAACGCGAGGATCACCCAATCGGCGCCCGCCTCGCCGTACGCGCCGATGCGGTCGACGATCTCCGCGGTGCTGCCGTGGAGCACGCCGGGCGCCACGTACTCGGCCATCGCACCGAACTGGGCCTCGAGGTCGCCGTCGTGCATCGCCACGCCGACGTTGACGGCCTTCTCGATCGTCCCCGGGTCACGGCCGACCGCGGCGCAGTGGTCGCCGAGCACGCCGACCTTGTGCGCGAACACTTCCGGCGCGATGAACGGCACGTTCCACCCGTCGGCGTGCTCCGCCGCGATGCGCAGCGTGACCTTCTCCCCGCCACCGCCGATCCAGATCGGCAGGCGGTCCTGCAGCGGCTTCGGCTCGCACTGGGCGTCGCGCAGCGTGAAGAACTCACCGGTGAACGTGGTGTGCTGCCGGGTGAGCAGGCTCCGCACGCACTGGATCGCCTCGTTCACCTGCCGGAGTCGGACCCCGGCCGACGGGTAGGGGATGCCGTACGCGGCGTACTCGGCTTCCATCCAACCACCGCCGAGGCCGAGCGTGATGCGGCCGTCGGCGATCTGGTCGAGCGTCGCCATCGCGTTGGCGATCACGGCGGGGTGCCGGTAGCCGACCGAGTACACGAGGCTGCCGCAGCGGACCTTCGTCGTGGCTGCCGCGAGCGCGGCGTGGCTCGCGACCGCCTCGAGGCAGTGCGGGTTGCCGGTGGCATCGGCCGCGTAGAAGTGGTCCCAGATCGAGATCCACTCGAAGCCGTGATCTTCGATGCGGGTCCAGAGCGGACGGAGCTCCGTGATCGACGTGTTCTGCAGGCCCGTGTGGACTCCGAATCGCACGGGGCCGGAGACTAGTGGGACGCCTTCGGAGCCGGAGCCGTACAGTGGCGGGATGTTGGCCATCGAGCACCTGCCTCAGCTCGACGACCCGGTCATGGTGGTCTCGTTCACCGGCTGGGTCGACGGTGGGCTCGCCGGCGCGGGCGCGGCCGCGCTGATCGTCGACGGCATGGACTCGTCGCGCACCTGCGCGCGCCTCGACCTCTCCGACTACGTCGACCTGCAGCAGACGCGACCCACGGTGAGCCTGGTCGACGGCGAGACCCGCCGGGTCCACTGGCCGACGATCGAGCTCGTGGCCGGCGTCGCGGGGCGCGACGTCCTCGTCGTCACCGGACCCGAGCCGTCGGTGCGCTGGCAGCAGGTGGTCGACGATCTCGTCACCTTCGCGACCTCGGTGGGGGTTCGGGAAGCGGTCCTGCTCGGCGGCATGCCCGCGCCGGTGTCGCACCGGCGTCCGGTGGCGGTGCACGCGACCGCTTCGAGCCGGTCCGTCGCCCAGGAGATCGGTGCCCTGCGCGCCGACTACGTCGGGCCGACCGGCATCCAGACGGTCCTGCAGGTCGCGCTCGGCGCCGCGGGCGTGCGCGCCATCGGGCTCTGGGCCCAGGTGCCCCACTACGTCGCGGGGACACCATCGCCGCCGGCGATCCGCGCGTTGCTCGCGCGTCTCGACGAGCTCACCCGGGTCCACATCGAGCTCGACGGGCTCGACGGCCAGATCGACGACTACCTCCAACAGGTCGAGACCGGGCTCGCCGAACGCCCCGATGTCGCCGCGCTCGTCACCCAGCTCGAGGACGCGGCCGATCCGGAGGAGCTGCCGTCGGGCGACGACCTCGCGCGCGAGATCGAGCGCTACCTCCGCGACGAGAGCTGACCGATCGCCCCGGCTCGTGCCGAACCTACGTCGCTTGTGCGCCCTATCGCAGCATTTCTGGCGCAGGTTGGGCACCGCGTAAGGTCTCGGGCCGCCGCGAACCCGGTCCGCTCGGGCCGAGAGGGGAACTGACGTGAGTGTGGTCAAGATCAATGCCATCTCGGTGCCGGCCGAGCGCGCCGACGAGCTCGTCGCCCGCTTCGCCGCCCGGGCCGGTGAGGTGAGCGGGATGCCGGGCTTCGAGATGTTCGAGCTGCTGCGCCCCTCGGACGACCGCGAAACCTTCCTCGTGTACACGCGCTGGCGCTCCGAGGAGGACTTCCGGGCCTGGATGGACAGCGACGCGTTCCAGCACGGTCACCGCCAGCACGGCTCCTCTGGCCACGAAGCCGGCGCGACGAGCGAGGGACCGGTCAGCACCCGCGCGGAGCTGTGGCAGTTCGACGTCGTCCAGCACGAGGACGCACCGTGAGCGACGCCCCACGTTCGTCTGCGCATGATCCGATTGGGCGGAGCGGGGCCCGAGCGGCCCGCGCCGAAGGCGCGAGAGCGGAGATGTCGTGACCGGGACGACCGAGGCGTTGGCGAGCCTCGAGCAGCTGCTCGGGCCGGGCGGGCAGTACGAGATCGGCGTCGAGGACGTCCTCGGCGTCCCGCTGCAGGTCTACAAGCGGCGGTTCCGGTCGATGCGCGACGTCCTCGCGTTCGGCGACGCCCGTCCCGACGTCGACTGGCTCGTCCAGGGCGACCGCCGGCTCACGTTCGGCGAGCACAACGCGCTCGCCCGCAAGGCTGCGGTCGCGCTCGCCGAGCTCGGCGTGCAACGGGGCGACCGCGTGGCGGTGCTCACCGCGAACACGATCGAGTGGGTGGTGATGTTCTGGGCGTGCGCGGGCATGGGTGCGGCGTGCGTGCCGCTCAATGCGTGGTGGAAGGCGGAGGAGCTCGACTTCGCGCTGCGTGACTCGGGCGCCAAGGTCCTCTTCTGCGACCCGAAGCGGTGGGAGATCGTGCGCGACATCGTCGGCGACATCCCGACGCTCGAGCACGTCTTCGTGATGGACCTCGACGCGCCGGACGGTCCGGCGCGGCCCGGTGTCGACCTGCTGGCGCCCGCCGATCCGGGCGCGCTGCTCGACATCGAGGTCGACGAGGACGACATCCTCGCGATCCTCTACACCTCGGGCACGACCGGCAAGCCCAAGGGCGCCACCATCACGCACCGCCAGGCGCTCGCGAACCTGATGAACCTCGCCCTCGGCGCCGCGGTGAACGCGGCGATGGGCAAGGG
This sequence comes from uncultured Bifidobacteriaceae bacterium, assembly GCA_964639075.1. Lineage (GTDB taxonomy): Bacteria > Actinomycetota > Acidimicrobiia > IMCC26256 > JAENVU01 > JAENVU01. Next base: position 3,468 of record CAZXCB010000230.1, read on the forward strand.
TGAGACGCGGTCCGATCACCAGGCCGCGGCGCTGCTCATCGTCCCGTTGTTCCACGTCACCGGCACGTGCTCGACGATGATCGTCGCGTACGCGTCCGGGTCGAAGCTCGTGCTGATGCCGCCCGGTCGCTTCGACGCCGACCACGCGATGGCGACGATCGAGCGCGAGAAGGTGAGCTCGATCGGCGGTGTCCCCACCGTGATGTGGCGCATCGTGGAAGCGGACACCTTCGGGAAGTACGACCTGAGCTCGGTGACCCGCATCGGCTACGGCGGGGCGCCCGCCGCGCCGGAGCTGGTCGAGCGGATCAAGGCTGCCTTCCCGCAGGTGCGCGCCTCGCTGTCGACCGCGTACGGCCTCACCGAGAGCGCGTCGGTCGCGACCGCGATCTCGGGGGACGACTACTTCGCGCGGCCCAACTCGGTCGGGCGGCCGGTGCCGACGGTCGAGGCCATGGTCATCGGCGAGGACGGCCAGGCGCAGCCACCGAACACGACGGGGGAGCTCGCGCTCCGCGGCCCGACGATCATGATGCGCGGCTACTGGAACCGCCCGGACGCCACCGCCGCCGTGTTCCTTCCCGGTGGCTGGTTCCGCACCGGTGACATCGCGCGCATCGACGACGAGGGCTTCGTGTACCTCGTCGACCGGGCCAAGGACATGATCATCCGGGCGGGTGAGAACGTGTACTGCGTCGAGGTCGAGCACGTCATCGCCGACCACCCGGACGTGCTCGACGTCGCGTTGGTCGGCGTGCCGCACCGAGAGCTCGGCGAGGAGGTCAAGGCCGTCGTGCAGCTCCGTGCGGGGTCGACGGCCGGCGCCGAGGACATCCGGGCCCATTGCGCCGCGCACCTCGCCGCCTTCAAGGTCCCCGAGTACGTCGAGTTCCGCGACGAGCCGCTCCCGCGCAATCCCGCGGGCAAGATCCTCAAGCAGCTCCTGCGCGGCGACGAGGACGCGTCCGCGTTCGCATCGGGCGCGGCGGACGACGCCGTCCTCTGACCCGCGGATGGAGACCGTCTTCGAGATCCACCGCGTGTGGGGCTACGTCGGCATCGGATTGAACGCGATGGCGGGCCTGTACGCGCTCGTCGCCTGGAGATGGAAGGGTCTGCGCGGCAGGCCCGTGTGGATCGTCACGATCGTCGCCGAGGTCGCGATCCTGATCCAGATCGTGCTCGGGACGATCCTCGTCGCCGGCAGTGAGGCCTACAAGAAGGCCGTACCCGGCTTTCACATGTTCTACGGCTTCGTGATTTTCATCACCGTCGGACTGCTGTACCAGTACCGTGCGCAGATGCGTGGTCGGCTCGAGCTCCTCTACGGCCTCGGCGGTCTGTTCATCATGGGCCTCGGGATCCGCGCGGTCCTCCAGGTGACCTCGTGAGGGTGGCGATGCCGTGAGCGATCGCCGGCGGGTGATGGTGCTCTTCGGTGGGCGCTCCGCGGAGCACGACGTGTCGCGCGTGACGGCGGTCGCGGTCGCGAAGGCGCTGGACCCCGATCGCTACGAGGTGGTCCCGGTCGGTATCACCACCGACGGCCGCTGGCTCGCGGCGGGGGAGGCCGCCGCCCTGCTCGCCGCCGGTCCGGAGGCACTGCCGGGCGCGTTCCCGGTGCAGGGTGACGAGCTGTCGTCGCTCGGCGAGCTCGTCGCCAGCTCGGGTCGGCGCGGCCTCGACGTCGACGTCGTGATCCCGCTGCTCCACGGTCCCTACGGCGAGGACGGCACGGTCCAGGGCCTGCTCGAGCTCGCCGACCTGCCCTACGTGGGCTCCGGCGTGCTCGGCTCCGCGGTCGGGATGCACAAGGGTGCGATGAAGCAGATGTTCGCCGCCGCGGGGATCCCCCAGGGTGCGTACCTCGAGTTCCGCGACGGTCACGACCGGGCCGCGTTCACGGCCCGTGCGATCGCCGAGCTCGGGCTGCCGTGCTTCGCGAAGCCGGCGAACATGGGCTCGTCGGTCGGCGTCTCGAAGGCGCACGACGCCGCAGAGCTCGACGCCGCGCTGGACCTCGCCCTGTCCTACGACGAGGACGTCCTGGTC
>CAZXCB010000231.1:0-5499 GCA_964639075.1 uncultured Bifidobacteriaceae bacterium
AGGAGCCGGTCGTCAACAGCGTCTTCGCGAAGCTGCCGGTCGAGCTCGTCCCGGTGCTGCAGGAGCGGTCGTTCTTCTGGAACTGGGACGAGCCGGCCGGTGTGGTGCGCTGGATGACCTCGTTCGACACCACCGACGGCGACGTCGACGCGTTCGCGGCCGACGTGCGCGCGGTCCTCGGCTGAGGCGCGCGGCTACCCGCGGACGACGTTCACCGGCGTACCGCCGGCGAGCACCTCGACGACCCCGTCGCACGCGAGGCGTGCCATGCGCGTCCGGGTCGCGATCGACGCGGAGCCGACGTGGGGGAGCAGCACCGTGCGCGGCGCGGCGAGCAGGGCCGGGTGCACCTCGGGCTCGCGCTCGAACACGTCGAGGCCGGCGGCGAAGATCCGCTCCTCGGTGAGCGCGGCCGCGAGCGCGGCCTCGTCGACGACGGGACCGCGGGCGGTGTTCACGAGCACGGAATGTGGCTGCATCGCCGTGAGCTCGGCGGCGCCGATCAGGCCGCGGGTCGCGTCGGTGAGCGGGACGTGGAGCGACACGATGTCGGCCTCGCCGAGCAGGCGGTGGAGGTCGCCGACCCAGCCTGCTTCGCCGGTGTCGTGGCGGGTGTGGTGCAGCACGCTCATCCCGAAGCCGGTGCCCCGCCGCGCGACGGCGCGGCCGATGCGGCCGTACCCGACGAGCCCGAGCGTGGCGCCGTGGACGTCGCGACCGAGGTACTGGTTGATGCCCCAGCCGGGCCAGCGGCCGGTCCGGAGGTCGGACTCGGCCTCGGACGCGAGCCGCGCCGCGGCGAGCATGAGGAGGAACGCGGTGTCGGCCGTCGTCTCGTCGAGCACGCCGGGTGTGTTGCAGACGACGATGCCGCGATCGGTCGCGCTCGCGACGTCGATGTTGTCGTAGCCCACCGCGACGTTCGCCACGACGCGGAGGCGGTCGCCGCCCGCCGCGAGCACGGCGTCGTCGATGCGGTCGGTGAGCAGGCACACCACGGCGTCCACCTCGGCGACGGCCGCCTCGAGCTCGTTGGGTGTGAACGCGGTGTCGTCGCGGCGTGCCACGACGGTGTGTCCCGCGGCGACCAGCGGGTCCAGCCCGCCGTCGGGGAGGCGACGGGTGACGAGGACGCGCGCCACTAGTGGCTGGTGTAGTCGACCGGGCCCGCGTCCTTGATGCCGACCGCGAAGCAGAAGCAGTGGATCGGCGCGTGGTCGCTCACGGGTCGGAGGCTGTGGACCGCGTTGGGCGGGATGTGCACGAGGTCGCCCTGGGCGATCTCGCGGCTCTCGTCGCCGATGGTCATGATCCCGCGCCCGGCCGTGACGTAATAGAACTCGTGCGTCGGGTGCTGGTGGGGGTCGACGAGCCCGCCGCCGGCGACCTCGAACTCGCTCACCAGCTCGAGGAATCCGCCGTCGGTGATCTCCTTCATCTCGCGCGGGTTCACGAGCCACCAGACCGGCACGGTGCCGTTGTGCTCGACGACGGGTGCGACCTCTTCGATCGAACGGACGTCCATGCGGGTCCTCCCGGATGACCTGGGGCTTTCCCCGAGGCCCGTAGTATGCGGCGTTCGCGCAGCGTAGATCGGTGCATCGGGGGCATTCGCGTGGACACGCCGGGTCGGAGGACGGTCGCTGCCGAGCCGTTGACCGCGGCCGCCTGGGCGCCCTTCGGTTGGCTCCCGGTGGCCGACACCGATCCGGCCGACGCCGGGTTCACCTACGAGTTCGCCTGGGGCGACCCGCACGTGAACGTGATCAGTCACGCGCCGGCCGAGATCGAGCGGGCGCAGTCCGGCGGGCTGGTGTGCGACCGCTTCTACCGGCACGACACCCACACCCAGGTGCTGCTGCCGCTCGACGTCGACTCCGTCGTCGCGGTCGCGCCCGCGGAGGTCGAGTTCTCGACCGCCGACGATCTCGCCGCGGTGCGCGCGTTCGCGCTGCACCCGCTTGAGGGCTTCACGCTGTTCCGCGGCACGTGGCACTGGGGACCGTTCCCGGTCGGCGACGCGCCGGTCCACCTGTGGAACGTGCAGGGCAAGCGGTACGTCGAGGACAACACGTGCGCGGACCTCGTCGCCCGCCTCGGCGCGACGCTCGAGATCACGAGGTAGCCGTGCTCGCGCCGCTCCTCACGCGTCCGGCCGCGCGCGCCCGGGTCGTCGCGGTGCCGCTGCTCGCCGCGGCGTTTCTCGCGCTCGCGGCGACGCCGGCGTTCGCCGACGGGCTGCTGGCCGTCGTCCACACGTCGCTCACGTTCGGCGAGGCGGTGGTGCTCGGCCTCGTCGAGGGGCTCACCGAGTACCTGCCGATCTCGTCGACCGGCCACCTGCTCGTCACCGCGCGGATCCTCGGGCTCCCCGACTCGGGTCGCGCCGGTGATGCGCTGAAGTCGTACGAGATCGCGATCCAGGGCGGCGCGATCCTCGCCGTCCTCCTCCTGTACCGGCACCGGTTCGCGACGATGATCGAAGGGCTCACGAACCGCAGCGCGGAGGGCCGGCGGCTGCTCCTGGCGCTGGCGGTCGCGTTCGTCCCGGCCGCGGTCATCGGCCTCGTCGGTGAGAAGGTCATCAAGGAGTACCTGTTCGGCGTGCCGCCGGTGATCGCGGCCTGGGTCGTCGGTGGCGTGGCGATCCTCGTCCTGGTCGCGAAGGGCGTGCTGAACCGGCCGGGTGGCCGCCCGCTCGAGTCGCTCACGACTCGGGACGCGCTCGTCATCGGCGTGGCGCAGGTCGTTGCGATGTGGCCCGGGACGAGCCGCAGCATGGTGACGATCGTTGCCGCACTGCTGCTCGGGTACTCGATCGTCGCGGCGGTCGAGTTCTCCTTCCTGCTCGGCGTGCTGACCCTCGGCGCGGCCACCGGCTACTCGGTGGTCAAGGACGGTCAGCTCATGGTCGACACGTTCGGCCTGCTCACACCGATGGTCGGCTTCGTGGTCGCGTTCCTCGCCGCCGTGGTCTCGGTCCGCTGGATGGTGACCTACCTGCAACGCCACACGCTCGCCATCTTCGGGTGGTACCGGCTCGCGGTGGCTGCACTGGCGATCGTGCTGCTCGCGACGCACGCGATCTGACGCCGGCTGCCTTCGTACACTCCGGTTCGTGGAGCGCGTCGACGCCGTCATCGCAGGGGTCAACAAGGCCGGGACGACGTCGTTGTTCGTGTCGCTGGCCGAGCATCCCGACGTCGCTCCCTCGGCGATCAAGGAGACGCGCTACTTCCTGCCGGCCCGGTACGGGCAGCCCCTCGAACCGGTGGCGGTGTGGGACGGCTACTTCACCGGACCCGGTGCGGTGCGGCTCGAGGCGACGCCGTCGTGCTTCTACGGCGGCGCCGACGTGGCGACCGCGATGCGCACGGTGCTCCCGAATCCGAGGATCCTGCTCGCGCTGCGCGAACCGGTCGCGCGTGCGGTGTCGTTCTTCGAGTACCAGAAGGTGCGCCTCCGGTTCTCGCGAGAGCTGACGATGCGGGAGTATCTCGCCGCGGCCGACACGCTCGGCGACACCGTCGGCCGCGAGCCCGAGACCGAGCCGTACATGGCGGTGCGCGGCGGCTGCTACGCGGACTGGTTGCCGGCGTGGTGGGACGTCCTCGGCCAGGATGCGGTCAAGGTCGTGTTCTTCGAGGACCTCGTGCGCGACCCGCGCGCCGTGCTGGAGGACGTCGCGGGTTGGATCGGCCTCGACCCCGCGGGACTGCCCACCGAGCTGCGGTCCGAGAACCGCACCACCGCGTTCCGCAACGCGCGGCTCCAGCGCCTCGCGCTGCGGTTCAACGACGGCTCGGAGCGGCTCTTGCGACGCGTCCCGGCCGTCAAGCGCGGCCTGCGCGCCGCCTACTACCGCCTCAACGGTCGGGGCGCCGCGGCACCGACCGCGTCGACCGAGCTCCGGGCCGAGCTCGCGGCGCGCTTCGCGGAGCCGAATGCGCGTCTGGCCGCGCTGCTCGACGACGCCGGAGTCGCGCGTCCGGAGTGGCTGCCCCGGAGCTGAGCGGGTCGGTCAGGTCTCGGCGATCACGTCGGGGTCGTCGGCGTCGGCCTCGGCGAGCGCACTCGGCGGATGCGTGCGCTGGATCACCCGGAGCCGGCGCCGCGTCGTGCGCACGACGGCGAGGTAGAGCGCGCCGCCGACCACGCCCACGATGGCGAGGAACACGAACGCCGCCGGGCGCGCGGTCGGCTCGAGCTCCTGATGGACGAGCCAGGCCGCGAGCGCGAACAGCCCGGCGGCGAGCGCGGCGATCGGCAGGGCGCGCGGGAAGATCGGTGTCCCGAGCCGCCGCCGGAGCACGCCGCCGAGCACGAGTGCACCGAGCGTGTACGCGAGGGTGTGACCGAGGCCGAGCGCCGCGACTCGGGCGTCGCCGTGCACCAATGTGCCGATGCCGACCATCGCGGCCGCCCCGATGAGGGCCGTAACGAGCGCGGTGATCGCCGGGGTCCGGCTGTCGTCCAATGCGTAGAGCGCGCGGGCGAAGAGCAGGAAGGCGCTGTAGGGGAAGAGTCCGAGCGACAGCGACGCGAGTGCGGCGGCGAGGACGCCGGCGCCGCCCTTGCTCTGACCGACCGCGATGACGCGCATCGCCGGCAACGCGAGCGCGACGAGCGCGGCGGAGACCGGCACGACGAGCAGCGCCATGTTGTCCAGCGCCCACCGCAGCTGGGTCGCGAAGCGGGTGAGGTCGCCGGCCGCGGCGTCGTTGCTGAGCTCCGGGAGGATCGTCGTGTGCACCGGCTGGGCGAGGATCGCGTACGGCGCCATGATGGCGACGAACGCGAACTGGTACGCGATCACGCCGCCCTCGACCTGGTTGCCCATCGCGATCGCCGCGGCGAGCAGGATGCCGATCCCGCCGTGTTGGAGCACGGCCCACGTCGAGATCGTGAGCAGGCGGCGGAGCTCGGCGTCGGGGCGCCCGATGCGCGGGACGAGGCGGAACCCCGTACGCCACAACGCGACCGCCGGGACGCCGACGAAGCCCAGGACGCCGAGCATCCCGCCCATCGCGAGGACGAAGCGCTCGGTGCCGGTGAGGTCGAGTGACGGGTCCGGACCCGTGAGGGCGCGGAAGATCACGAGCGCGCCGACGACGGCGACGGTGTTGGCGATCGGTGCCATCGCCGTGGCGACGAACCGGCGCTTCGCGAAGAGCACCGCGGTCGCGACGGTCCCGATCGCGTAGAGCAGCACCTGGAAGACGAAGAAGCGGGTGAGGTAGGTGGCGAGCTCCTGTTGCTCGTCCTGGAGGTGGGCCGGCGCGCCGCTCGCGATCACGCGCGCGATCTGCGGGGCGAGTGCGAAGCCCACGAGGGCGACTGCGCCGAGCACGACCAGGGCCAGGCCGAGCACCCCCGAGGCGAGCCGCTGCGCCTCGGCCTCGTCGCCGCGCTCGAGGTGGCGGACGAACGTCGGGACGAGCACCGCCGAGAGGGCACCCGCGGCGAGGAGCTCGAAGAGGACGTTCGAGACCGCGCTGG
>CAZXCB010000232.1:0-5474 GCA_964639075.1 uncultured Bifidobacteriaceae bacterium
CCGGCGGGCCCTCGAAGAGGATCGCCCGCCGTGGGTTGCCGCCCATCCGGTCGCGGAAGGTCTTGTAGGCGAGGAAGAGGTTCAGGGTCTTGATCACCTCGTCGCGCACGATGCCGAGGCCCACGACGTCGTCGAGGGTCGTGCTGATCTCGCTCGGCCGGTACATCACGTGCGGCGACCGGCCCATGAGCAGCATCGGTCCCAGGAGCACGAGGCAGAGGACACCGATGAGGATCAACGCCGGGAGCTGGTCCTGGATCACCGACGGCAGCTGGATGTCCGGCCAGCCCCAGTGCACCGGGTCCCCGCCGATCCAGCGCGCCAGCACGTAGTCGGCGACGAGCAGCGCGATCAGGGTCAGCCGCAAGACCCGCTTGCGCCGGTCGGCCTCACGGATGCGGGCGACGTCGCCCGCCTCCCCCACGACCGAGGAGCCACCGATCAGCCCGACATCCACGTCCGCCCGTCCCTTCCGCCGCCTCCCGAAGGGTGCGAATGGTACTACCACTCTCCGTGGTCTCTCACCCCACAATTGGCCAGAAGCCACGACGTTCCGTGGCGCCCACGGCCCGGAACCGGCCTCGTAACCTGCCTCGGAACCGGCCGAGACCGCTCCGAGGCGGCCAGTTAGGGTCGCCGGTGATGCGCCTCGTCGATCCCCGCGCCAGCAGGTTCGAGCAGGGGGTGATCGTCGTGGTCCTGCTCGCCGGATTCGCGTTCAGCCAGCCCTGGAGCATCCCGATCGCGTTCGCGGTGGCCGCGGCCGGGGTCGGCCTCGGGGACCGATCCCCCGTCGTGGCGGCCTGGGAGAAGCTCATCGCGCCGCGGCTGCACTCGGCCGGCGCGCTCGAGCCCGAGCCGGTGGCCCGGACCCAGACGCTCCTGCTCGGCGTCGGGCTCGCGCTCGCGACCGGGATCCTCTGGGCCGGCTCCGTCGGTCTCGCGTCGATCGTCGCCGCGCTGGTGGCCGTGATCGCGGCACTGGGCGCGACCAACGTCGTCACGCTCGCCGCCGAGCTCCGCCGCGACCGCTGACCGCCGACACCCGCGACACGCGGGCTCCGCGCGCCTACTCGGGGACGAGCTCGGCCGGGATGTCCGCGATCCGCGGGTTGGCGCGATCGCGCTCGGACAGGATGGGCGATTCGCCGGGCCAGTCGATGCCCAGCGCCGGGTCGTCCCATGCCACGCCCAGCTCGTCGTCGGGGTTGTAGTAGTTGTCGACGAGGTAGGTGATCGTCGCGTCCGTGACCGCGTAGAACCCGTGGGCGACCCCGCGCGGGATGTACAGCCCGCGGTGGCGCTCACCGTCGAGCTCCACGGTGAGCGACGTCCCGCGCGTCGGCGACGACGCCCGCAGGTCGTGGAGCGCCGCGAGCACACGACCGAACGGCACGTACCAGTAGTCGGCCTGGAAGCGGTGGTAGTGGAGCCCGACGAGAGTGTCCGCCTGCCGGTCGGCTCGGTTGCCCTGCACCATCGTCGGCGCGCCGTCGGGCAGCCACTCCTGGCGGAACGTCTCGGCGAAGAACCCGCGGGGATCCTGCCACAGGGTCGGCTCGACGATCACGACTCCACCGATGACGTCGGACGGCATCACCTCGGCCACGTCAGTCGCTCCCGAGCAGGCGCCCGTAGCGACCCTGGTAGAAGAGCAGCGGACCCGCGTCCGCGGTGAGCCCGAGATCGTTGACCCGTCCGATCACCACGATGTGATCCCCCGCGTCGTGCTCGGCTTCGATCGTGCAGTCGAGGAAGGCGTGCACGTCGTCGAGGATCGGGCCCTGCGAACCGACCCGCCACGAGATCGATCCGAACCGATCGGCCCCCGCGGTGGCGAACAGGCGGCAGAGGTCCTCCTGGTGCTCGTCGAGCACGTTGACCGTGAAGTGACCCGCCCGCTGGATCCGCGGCCACGTGCTCGACGTCTTCGCCGCGCAGAACAGCACGAGCGGCGGCTCGAGCGAGACCGATGTGAACGAGTTCGCCGCGAGTCCCACCGGTTCGTCGCCGTCCATCGCGGTGATGATGGTGATGCCCGTCGCGAAGTGGCCGAGCACCGCGCGGAAGGCCGCGGAGTCGGGAACGAGGACGTCGGGTTCGTCGGTCATCGGGGCTCCGGACGGAGGTGGAGGGCGGTCCGACTCAGCCGCCGGCGGGGAACCGCAGGACCATACCCTCGGCGGCCGCGATCACCTCGGCGCCGTCCACGGCGGCGGATGTGTCCTGCGCGGCCCGCTCGAGCGCGTCGACCACGACGTCGCCGTGCGCCGGATCGTGATGGAACAGCGCGACCGTCTTCGCCCCCGCTTCGCGCGCGACATGGATCGCGTAGTCGACGGTGCAGTGGCCCCAGTGACGCTTCTGCTCGAATTCGTCCGGCGTGTGCTGCGCGTCGTGGATCAGCAGGTCGACGCCGTCGCAGAGCTCGAGGACCTCGTCGGGCACGTAGTCGTCGGCGTGGTCGCCGCCACAGGCCTGGCCGTGATCCGAGAGGTACGCGACCGACACGCCGTGCCACTCGACGCGGTACCCGAGCGTGGGGCCGACGTGGCGGATCCAGCGCGACCGCACCTTCGCGTCGAACACCGGGAAGTCGTCGTCGCCGGCGTCCAGGAACGCGACGTGGCCGGCGAGCTGGTCGGGACGGATCGGGAAGTACGGCGGCCGCATCATGCCGGCGAAGACCTCGCCGAGCGGGCCGTCCTGCTGGCGCGGACCGTAGACGTCGATGAGCGTGTCGGGGCAGTGGAGCGGCACGAAGAACGGCAGGCCCTGCACGTGGTCCCAGTGGAGATGGCTGAGCAGCATCGCCGCGTGGAAGCCGTCGGCCCGGCCGGAATCGACGAGCGCGCTGCCGTAGTTGCGCAGCCCGGTACCGAGGTCGAACACGATCGGGGGTTGCCCCTCGCATTCGAGCGACACGCACGACGTGTTGCCTCCGTACCGTGCGAGGTAGTCGCCGTCACACGGCGTCGAGCCGCGGACGCCATGGAAGGTCACGGTCAGTTCCCCCATCACGGCGGGGGAGGATAGCGACAACCGGGACCACTTGAACACCGCCCGGACATCGCATGGCATCCCCGACGGATCCCGCCGGGTGCGACGGGCGGCCCGGAATCCCTCGCCCACGTGCGCGAGGAGCGCGTCGACGAACCCGTTCGGGCGCGGGAGTTCCCCTATCGTGCGCGGCCATGAGCGAGCCCTCCCGCAGCCCCGAGCCCACGCGCATCTCCGCCAACGGAATCGACATCGCGTACCTCGAGGCCGGCCCCTCCGACGGTCCCCTCGCGCTGTGCCTGCACGGGTTCCCCGACCACGCGCCGACGTGGGCCCCCCTGATGGCCGACCTCGCGGCGGCCGGGTACCACGCGGTGGCGCCGTGGATGCGCGGCTATGCGCCCACCGGACTCGCGCCCGACGGCAACTACGAGGTGGCATCGCTCGCGCTCGACGCCATCGCGCTCGCCGACGCGCTCGCCCGCGACGGTGACGCGGTGCTGATCGGCCACGACTGGGGTGCGATCGCGTCGTACACCGCGGCCGCCCACCGACCCGATCGCTTCCGGCGACTCGTCACACTCGCGGTGCCGCACTCGGGCGCGCTCGGCGGGGTGCTGTTCTCGCCGCGCCAGCTCCAGCGCAGCTTCTACATCTTCGTGTTCCAGACGCCGATCGCCGAGCTCGTCGTCCCCAACGACGACTTCGCGTTCATCGACTACCTGTGGAGCTACTGGTCACCCGGCTACACGCCCGACCCCGCGTTCATGCGCGCGCTCAAGGACACGCTCGGCTCGCCCGGATCCACCGAAGCGGCCATCGGGTACTACCGGGCGATGCTCGGGACGACCGCGCCGAACCCCGACCTCGCTCCGATCGCCGCCGCGGGTTCGGCGCCGATGCCGATCCCGACGCTCTACCTCCACGGCGAGGACGACGGGTGCATGGGCGTCGAGCTCTGCGACCGCGACACGCTCGGCCAGCTCTTCCCCGAGGGCTCCGAGGTCGACACCGTCGCCGCCGCCGGACACTTCCTGCACCTCGAGCAACCCGCCGTGGTCAACCGCCGCATCCTCGACTTCCTCGCGCGCTGACGCGACGCGCGGCGGCTCAGCTCCCCGCGATCTTGTGGAGCTCCGGGTACGCCTTGCTCATCGAGGCACCGTCGACGAACAGCGTGTCGCCACTGACCCACCGACCCTCGTCGCTCACGAGGAAGAGCGCCGCGTCGGCGACGTCCTCGGGCTGACCGGCGCGACCGAGTGGGGTCGACGCGACGTACGCCTCCCGGATCGCGGGCACGACCCGGGTGAACGCGGTCAGCGGCGTGTCGACGAAGCCCGGACCGATGCCGCTGACGCGGATCCCGGCCGGACCGAGCTCCATCGCGGCGACCCGAGTGAGCATCTCGACCCCCGCCTTGGCGCAGCAGTACGCGCCCATCCCCTCGGCCGGCACCCGCGCGTTGATCGATGCGATGTTGACGATGGCGCCGCCTCCGGACTCGCGCATCACCCGCGCCTCGTGCTTCACCGACAGCATGACGCCCGTGAGGCACGTGTCGATGACTGCGCGCCACTCGTCGACGGGGTGGTCCGCGACGAACCCGAACGTCCCGAAGCCTGCGGCGTTGACCGCGACGTCGATACCGCCGAACGTGTCGACCGCGCGGCGCACCAGGCGTTCGACGTCGGCCTCCACGGTCACGTCGACCGGCTCTCCCACGGCCGCGTCGCCGAGCTCCGCCCGCGCCGCCGCCAGCGACTCCGGGTTGCGGTCACCGATCACGACCCGGGCGCCCTCGGCCACGAACCGGCGCGCGCACGCGAGCCCGATCCCCGACGCGCCGCCGGTGATCACCGCGACCCGACCGTCCAACCGTCCCGTCATTCGACTCCCCGTCCTTCGCACCGACCGCGACCCGTTCGGGCGTAGCGTGGCACGCGTGTCGGCGCACCACCACCACGGACCCGGCCGCGCGAGCACCCCGGGCGCGCGTCGTCGGGCGCTCGTCATCGCGCTGGTGGCCAACGCGGGCCTGTTCGTGGTCCAGATCGTCGCCGCGCTCGCGTTCGGCTCGCTCGCCCTGCTCGCCGACACCGCGCACCTCGCGACCGACGTCGTCGCGCTCTGCCTGTCCCTGACCGGGCTCGTGCTCTCGCAACGGCCGGCATCCGCGCGCACCACCTACGGCTGGGAGCGCGCCGAGGTCCTCGCCGCGATGGTCAACTCGCTGCTGCTGACGGCCGCTTCGGCCTGGATCGTGTGGGAGGCGATCCAACGGTTCTCGTCGCCGGAGCCGATCGACGGGGTCGGCGTCGCGCTCGTGGGCGGACTCGGCCTGGTGGTCAACGCGGGCAGCGCGTGGGTGATCGCCCGGTCGAGCGGCGCGAACCTGAACCTTCGAGCCGCGTTCTGGCACCTCGCCTCGGACGCGCTCGGCTCCCTCGGCGTCATCGTGGCAGGCGTGGCGG
>CAZXCB010000233.1:0-5454 GCA_964639075.1 uncultured Bifidobacteriaceae bacterium
CGCCGGCGCACGAACGCGATCGCCCACCCCCCGAGGCGCCCGAGCCCGGCGGGGCGGAGCAGCGAGCCCCGCGTGACCCCGCCGCCGTCCGGCGTGCCGGGCGCCTCCCGTGCGGCCGTGGCCTTCGCCGCGGCCGCACGCGTCGGCGTCGCGGTGCGGGGCGCACCCACGGCGGCGGCTGGTGGGGCGGTCGGCGCGGTGGTCGTCGAAGCCGCGAGCGCACTGGTGGCGTTGGCCCTGGCGAGCCGGAATCGCACCGGAGGCAGCGGCGTGGCGCCGGCGACGCGGATCCCGGCGAAGCACTGGTCGAGCAGGTACCCGGCCCAGCCCGTGTCGTCCCACGTCCCCATGATCGACGCGATGCACGTATGACCGTCGCGTCGTGCCGCGGCGAGCAATGTGCGGCTCGCCGCCTTCGTGTAACCGGTCTTCAGACCGATCGCGCCGGGGTAGGTGGTGAGAAAGCCCCGGTTGTGGTTCGTGAGGCGGCGCCCGACGCCACTCGGGTCCGTGAACTCGTAGGTGACCTTCGCGGCGTCGTCCGCGATCGGAGGAACGGCGAGAGCGTTGCGCGCGGCGATCGCGAGGTCGTACGCGCTCGACGTGCTGCCGCCGCCGAAGCCCTGCGCGCCGTCGAGCCCGGCCGGGTCGTTGAAGGTGGTCTCCTTCATGCCGAGTCGCACCGCGGTGGCGTTGGCACGGGTGGCGAAGCCGTCGAGCGTGCCCCCCGCGTTCTCCGCCATCGCGTAGGCCGCGTCGTTGGCCGAGACCATCATGAGCGAGGCCAGCGCCTGATCGAGCGGCCAGACCGAGCCCTCCTTCATGTCGATGCGCATCGCGGGCTGGGCCGCGGCGAGCCGGCTCACCGTGAGCTGCGCCGTCATCGGGAGCCGCTCGAGCGTCACCAGTGCCGTGAGCACCTTGATGGTCGACGCGGTGAGGTGCGGGACGTGCTCGTTGCTGGCAGCGACCACCGCGCCGGTGTCGCCGTCGACGACGACGTAGGACTGCGGCGCCTGGGTCGCGGGTGGTGCCGGCGCCGCGGGTGGCGCCGGCGCGGGCACCGGATCGGCCACGGCGGGCGCGGCCGGGGCGAGAGAGAGGGCGAGCAGGGCCGCCGCGCCGGCGAGATGCCGGGCAGGGAAGCGACGTGACCGGCCCGATCGGGTCCGCGACATCGGGTCGAGGCTAGCGGGACGCTTCCATTCGAGTCCGACACCGGCGCCACGTGGGACGCCGCCCGACCACCCAGCGCGCGCGATCGGGCGGTGCTATCGGTCCGCTGCGGACGGCCCTCGCGTGCCACGATGGCGGGCGTGACCCACGATTCCCGAGTCTCCCGTCGCATCGCGTCCATCGCCGAGTCGGCCACCCTCGCGGTGGACGCCAAGGCGAAGGCGCTCCAGGCGGCCGGGGAGCCGGTGATCGGCTTCGGGGCGGGGGAGCCGGACTTCGCCACGCCGTCCCACATCGTCGAGGCCGCCATCGTCGCCTGCCGCGATCCGGCGGCGCACCACTATTCGCCCACGGCGGGGCTGCCGGCGCTGCGTCGCGCCATCGCCGACAAGACCGGCCGTGACTCCGGTTACGCCGTCTCGCCGAGCCAGGTGCTCGTGACCAACGGCGGCAAGCACGCCGTGTACAACACCTTCCAGACCCTGCTCGACCCCGGCGACGAGGTGCTGCTCCCCGCGCCCTACTGGACCAGCTATCCCGAGGCGATCGCGCTCGCGGGCGGCCAGGAGATCGTGCTGCCCACGACGGCCGCGTCGGGCTTCCGCGTCACGGTCGACCAGCTCGAGGCGGCGCGCACGCCACGCACCAAGGTGCTGCTGTTCGTGTCGCCGTCGAACCCCACCGGCGCGGTCTACCCCCCGGACGAGGTCGAGGCCATCGGCCGATGGGCCGTCGAGCACGGCATCTGGGTCGTCACCGACGAGATCTACGAGCACCTGACGTTCGACGGCCACGTCTTCACGTCGATGCCGGCCGTGGTCCCCGCACTCGCCGACCGCTGCGTCGTGCTGAACGGCGTGGCGAAGACGTACGCGATGACGGGCTGGCGGGTCGGCTGGATGGTCGGGCCCGACGACGTCATCGCCGCTGCCACGAACCTCCAGTCGCACACCACGTCCAACGTCAACAACGTCGCGCAGCGCGCCACGCTCGCGGCCGTCGAGGGCGACCTCGAGGCGGTGGCGATGATGCGCGAGGCGTTCGCGCGTCGCGCCAAGTTGATGCACGCGCTCCTGGCCGGGATCCCGGGCGTCGTGTGTCCGGAGCCCCAGGGCGCCTTCTACTGCTTCCCGAGCTTCGAGGGCGTGCTGGGCCGCGAGCTCGGTGGGCGCACGGTCACCACGACCGTCGAGCTCGCCGAGGTGCTGCTCGAGGTCGCGAAGGTCGCGATCGTGCCCGGCGAGGCGTTCGGGGCACCCGGCTACGCGCGGCTCTCGTTCGCACTCGGCGACGACGACCTCGGCGCCGGAGTGGGCCGCATCGTCGACTTCCTCAGCTGATCCGAAGGAGCTCATCCCCTTGTCTCCCCGAGTCCTCGTCACCGAAGAGCTCGCCGACCGCGGGCTGGACCACATGCGCGCCGCCGGCCTGGACGTCGACGTGCGGCTGGGGCTCTCGCCCGAGGAGCTGCTCGCATCGGTGCCCGGCGCGGCCGCCCTGGTGATCCGCAGCGCCACCCAGGTGAACGCCGAGGTCCTGGCGGCGGCCACCGACCTCGTCGTCGTGGGGCGCGCCGGGATCGGGCTCGACAACGTCGACGTCGCGGCCGCGACCTCGCGCGGGGTCATGGTCGTGAACGCGCCACAGTCGAACGTGATCTCCGCCGCGGAGCAGACCGTCGCGCTGTTGCTCGCGATGGCGCGCAACATCCCGCAGGCCGACGCCGATCTCAAGGCCGGGAAGTGGAACCGCTCGCGGTGGTCCGGGGTCGAGCTGCATGGCAAGACGCTCGGCGTGGTCGGTCTCGGTCGCGTCGGCGTGCTCGTCGCGCAGCGGTGCCTCTCGTTCGGCATGCGCCTCGTCGCCCACGACCCGTACGTCTCGGCCGATCGCGCCCGCCAGCTCGGCGTGGAGCTCGAGCCCGACCTCGGCCGGCTCGTCGAGACCGCGGACTTCCTCACGATCCATCTCCCGAAGACGCCCGAGACGATGGGCCTGTTCGACGCGGAGCTGTTGGCGCGGGCCAAGCCGGGTCTCCGGATCGTCAACACCGCCCGCGGCGGCATCATCGACGAGGCCGCGTTGGCCGACGCGCTCGCGAGCGGCTCGGTCGCCGGCGCGGCACTCGACGTGTTCTCGGCCGAGCCCACCACCGAGTCGCCGCTCTTCGCGTTGCCCAACGTGGTGGTCACCCCGCACCTGGGTGCCTCGACGGTCGAGGCCCAGGACAAGGCGGGCCAGACCATCGCCGAGATGGTGGTGCTCGCGCTCGCCGGAGAGTTCGTGCCGTTCGCGGTCAACCTCGCGGCCAGCGAGGCCAGCTCCACCGTCGCTCCGTTCCTGCCACTCACCGAGCGGCTCGGCCGGCTGTTCACCGCCCTCGCCGGCGGTGCCGTCGACACGCTCGACGTCTCGTACGAGGGCCAGATCGCGGACTACGACTGTCGCGTGCTCACGCTCGCGGCGCTGAAGGGCGTGCTCGCACCGGTCGTCGACGAACCGGTGACGTTCGTGAACGCGCCGCAGCTCGCGACGGACCGGGGAGTGACCGTGCGCGAGACCAAGGTCGGGGCGTCACGCGACTACGTGAACCTCGTGGAGCTGCGCGGCTCGTACCAGGGCCGCGAGACGCACGTGGCCGGCACGTTGTACGGCAAGCAGGCCGGCCCGCGCATCGTCGGCATCGACGACCACATCATCGACGTGCCGCCGTCGGCGCACATGGTCGTGGTGCGCAACGACGACGTGCCCGGTGTGATCGGCACCGTCGGCACGATCCTCGGCGCGGCCAAGGTCAACATCGACGACATGGTCGTCGGCCGGACGAGCTCGGGCGCTGCCGCGCTCATGGTGCTGTCCACCGCAGCCGCCGTGGGTGAGGACGTCGTCGACACGCTGCGCGCGGCCGACGGCATCATCGACGCCCGCGCGATAGATCTCCTTTGAGAACCGAGGCGCACCGCCTACCGCCCGGAGCCGGAGTCTTGGGTCGGGGCGGTGCGCGTGAGCCTCGCGGAGCCCCGGCGCCTCGGGGTGTGGAGGTCAGCGTTTGGCCGCGCGCAGGCCGTCGGCCTCCGCCGCCGCCTCGTCCCGGTAGCACCGGTCGGCGCGGGTGCGGTCGTACGCGAACGCTCCGGGTCGGTGGTAGATGCCGGTGGTGACCTTGCCCTTGATCGGGTGGTCGAGCGGGCAGTTGCCGTCGGCGTCGGGCTCGACCGCGGCCGCGTCGGTGGACGCCACCGTCGGGGCGGGCGCGGGTGACGGTGCCGCGGCCGGCGACGGGACCGCGACGGGTCGGGGCAGCGCCGGGAAGGGCTGGGCCTCGAACCGCATCCCCTCGGTGCGTGGTGCCCGCGCGGCGAGGAACCGCCAGGCCGCGTAGCCCACGCCCACGAGCGCGCCGACCAGGATGCCGCGTCGCACGAGTCGGGACATGGCGCCAGTCTCGCACTCGGGCACCCGAAACTCGTTGACCCTCCCGGCCGGGTGTGCGATGATCCCGGTTCCTATGTCAGCAGCCCTGCGCACCCAGAGCCTCCTTCTCACGTAGGGGCGAGTACCAAGAGGTACTCGCCGTCACCCTCTCGTGCCCCCGGGCCCGAGGGGGTTTTTGTTTGCCCGAACACCCCGACCAACCCAGAGAGGAACCCCCGATGGACAGGGTCCTGATCTTCGACACGACACTCCGGGACGGCGAGCAGTCGCCCGGCATCTCGCTCGACGTGGGCGAGAAGCTCGAGATCGCCGACCAGCTCGCGCGCCTCGGGGTGGACGTCATCGAGGCCGGGTTCCCGATCGCGAGCGACGGCGACTTCGAGGCGGTCGAGGCGATCGCGAAGGCGGTGCGGGGCCCGGTGATCGCCGGCCTGTCGCGGACCGGGTTCAACGACGTCGACCGCGCGTGGGAGGCGGTCCGCCATGCGGAGCGGAACCGGATCCACGTCTTCATCGCGACGTCCGAGATCCACATGCGCAAGAAGCTGCGGATGACGCCCGACCAGGTGAAGGCGGAAGCCGGTGCCGGCGTGGCCCGCGCCAAGTCCTACACGCCGGACGTGGAGTTCTCGCCCGAGGACGGGTTCCGCTCGGACCCGGACTTCATGTGCGAGGTCTGCCAGATCGCGGTCGATGCCGGCGCGACGACGTTGAACATCCCGGACACGGTCGGCTTCGGCATGCCGGAGGACTACGGCAAGCTGATCGCGTACGTGTTCGACACCGTGAAGGGCGACTACGTCGTCTCCACGCACTGCCACAACGACCTCGGGCTCGCGGTCG
>CAZXCB010000234.1:0-5434 GCA_964639075.1 uncultured Bifidobacteriaceae bacterium
GTGATGGGCAACTGGATCCCCGGCGACCCGACGCTGGTGGCGCAGATCCTGCGCATCAGCTCCGCGTACGCACCACCGCCCCCCGAAGGCTTCGTCAGCCCGATGACCTGGGGGATCGTGGACCACGTCGTCGAACGGTTCGCGGCGGCCGGCGTCCCCGAGCAGAACGTCTCGTGCGAGCCCGACACGTTCGTGTTCGAGACCCCCGTGCCGCCGACGGAGCTCCTGTCGTGGTTCCGCACCTACTACGGCCCGACGATGAACGCGTTCGAGGCCGCGGCGGCCGACGGTCGGGAGGACGCGCTCCTCGGCGAGCTCGACGACCTGTTCAACGAGCAGAACCGCAGCACGGATCCGGGCTCGACGACGATCCCGGCGACGTTCCTGCGGGTGACCGTCGACGTGTGACCGCCGCGGGTGAGCATTCGCGCTAGCCCTCCGGTGCCCAGCGCACCGGAGGGCCGTGCGCGCCGCATGCCCCGATCACCCGGCGCGTCCCGCCTGGGAAGACGGTGACGGAGACGTCCATGTCGACGATCCTCGGCGAAGGTTCGACCGAGAGCCAGGCGACCGGTGCCGCCGCCGTCGCCCGAGCCCCACGGTCGCGCATCGTCGCGTCGACCGCCTGCTGCACCGCCGTCGGCAGGTACTGCCACATGACGGAGTGCATCAGGACGGTGACGGTGCCGGCGTGCGCTCCGACGTGCTCGGCCACCCAGTCGTCGGCCGAGGCGCGGTCGATCACGACGGGTTCGTCGCGGATGATGTCGAGCGCGGCGCGGAGCCGGCTGATGCGCGCGGCCTGATCGGGCCACACGTACGACAGCAGCGTGGTCGCTCCCTCGGCGGTCGTCGCGTCGATCGGGTGGAGGTCACACCCGCGGCGTTCGGCGACCACCACGGCCGGATCGAACGGGGGCCTGCCCTCGTAGTGGGTGTCGTCGAACCGCAACGGCGAGTCGGGATCTCCCCACGCCCGGCCGCCCACCGAGTACGAGTAACGGTCGAGCCGCAGGTTGAGTCCGCCACTCGCGCCGATCTCGAAGAGCCGGATCGGCAGTCGGGTCGCCGCGCCGATGGCCGCGAGGCCCGCGGCCAGGGCCGCCGATCGACCGACCTCGTTGGTCTGGGGATCGCGCGTCATCGCGTCGAGGAGCGACGCGGGTGGATCCTCCGCGAGATGACGCATCTCGTCGTAGGCACGGTCGGGGTCGCCGCCGGTCCCGTCGGGCGCCGGCCAGGCGGACGCCAACGCCGCGAACTCGCCGGTGAGAACGCCGCGGTGCAGGCCTCCCATCATGCGCAGCGGTGGTGCGGCGCCGATCGTCATCGGTGCCCGCTCGAGCAACCGCGCGATCGTCGCGTCGCCGCGCTCGGTGTCCTCCGCGCCGCGGCCGAGCAGCGCGGCGTAGAAGGCGGAGGGAGAGGATGCGAGCCGGCAGCCCGCCTCCTGCCAGCGCAGGAGCTCCGCCGCACCGAGCCCGGCCGGCTCGTCGGTGCTCATGCGGACGCGCGGGGCTCGAGCCGGACCGCGAGGCCGGCGACCTGGGGCATCGCGGTGAGATCGTCCACGGCGACGATCTCGCTCGTGAGGGCGCCCGGGTTCGCCTCCGGACGACCGTGCGTCATCGAGACGACCCCGGTGCGCACGGTGCGGTCCGGCACGAGCGTGACCGGGACGGAGCCGTGCTCGGTCCTGAGCGTGCCCGTCGCCGGGCCGATCGCGTCGGCGGTGTCCGGATGGACGCGCACGACGGGAGCGTCCGGGTGCGCACCGTACGGGACCGAGTTGCTCCACGCGGCCTCCCGACGGGGCGCGAGAACGAAGCCCTCCGGCGCGGGATCGACGTGCGCGGCGAGACGCGCCAGGAACGGCGCGGGCGCGATCGACCACCGACCGCCGGGGAGCAGGTTGTCGTGCACCCATCCGTGCTCGACGGCGGTCTCGATGCCGCGCGGACCGGCGGCGAACACCTCGTCGGCGTCGAGCGTGGAGTGGCCGAGCACACCGTGGAGGTACAGCTCGTCGGTGAGGACGTCGGGGTCCACGCCGCCGAGCGCTTCGCGTCCCATGGCCCGGCTCAGCGCGGCGAGCATCCACCACACGGGCTTGCGGTCGGCGACCGGATCGGCCACGGCCCGCGTGGCCTGCAGGCCGCCGCGCAACGCGGTGAGCTCGGCGAGCGTGACGTCGGCCCGCTCCAGCTGACCGGTCGCGGGGAGCACATGGGTCGCGAGTGCGGTGAGCGGCGTGTTTGCGACATCGACGACCGCGAGGACGTCGAGGCGCGCGAGAGCGTCGCGCAAGCGAGTCGGCTGGGGGAACGCCGTCAGCGGGTTGCCGCCGGTGACGACGAGCGCGCGGATGGCGCCGGTCTCGATCGCGTCGGTGAGTGCGACGGCGGGGACCTGGCCGAGCACGCGCGGGAGCTCGGGCCGGCCCGGCACCGCGAGCGCGGCCGGCGCGTCACGGCGCGGGCCCCGTCGGCGGAGCTGATGGATCGCGCCGCGGTGGAAGTGCATGCCACCAGGCCGGTCGAGGGAGCCCGACGCGATCAGGATGACCCAGCGCAACCACTCCGCGAGCACGCCGTCGCGGGCCATCGTCACGCCGGTGCCGCACTGCATCGCGACGCGGCCCCGGTGGTGGCGGAGCTCGTGCACGAGTTGCTCGAGCTGCCGGGCGTCGACGCCGGCCGCGGTCGCGGCGCGGTCGGTCGTGAACGACGCGAGCGCGTCGCGGAGCGCGCCGACCTCTGTGGGATCGCAGTGCTCGGTGAGCTCGCGATGGTCTCCACCGTCTTCGAGCACCGCACGCGCGAGCGCGGCGAGCACGGTGACGTCCGCGCCCGGTCGGACCGACAGGTGGACGTCGGCGAGCGCCGCGGTCTCGGTACGGCGCGGGTCGAGCACCCAGACGCGTCCTCCCGCGGCGCGGTGGTCACGCAGGTGGCGGATCGGGTCGGGCAGCGCGGTGCCGTACCCATGGGAGACGACCGGGTTCGTGCCGACGAGGATCGTGAGAGCGGCCGCGGCGGGGTCCCAGACCGGGTTCAACATCGGCTCGCCACTCACGAGCTCGGCCGCCACGAGCACCGGCGCGTTGTCGACAGTGACCGCGGTGAGGAACGAGCGGCTGCCGATCGAGGTCAACCACTGGCTGGCCGCCACCTGACCGGCCGCGTCGTACGCGAGCCCGGTCGCGAGGTAGAGCGCGACCGCATCCGGCCCGTCCGCGTCGATCACCGCGTCGAGGCGGCCCGCGAGGTCGGAGAGCAACTCGGTCCAGCTCGCGTCGCGGCCACGCACCCGCGGCCGATCGAGGCGGACGGCGGAGTGGTGCCAGGCCGCGAGCCCGCGACCCTTCGCGCACGTGTAGCCGCGGGACACCGGGTGACCCTCGTCGCCACGCACCCGTAGGACGCGCTCGCCGTCGACCGTGACGACGATGCCGCACGCGGCTGCGCAGATCCGGCAGTAGGACAGCTGGTCGTGGGGCTCGGTGCGCGCGGGGCTCGGCGGCATCGTCGGACCGTAACCCGCCGTGTGGTGCCCGAGTAGCTTCCGCCTCGTGCCCGCCCTGCGATCGAGCGACTGAAGCGGAGTCGGCCGATGGAAGGGTGGGGGCTGCTCGTCGTCGCCGGAGCCGTCCTCGTGTACGCGGCGCTCTCGCGGCGGCTCGCGACCACGGTGGTGTCCGCGGCGATGGTCTTCGTCGTGGTCGGTCTCGTCGCCGGCCCGGAGGGCCTCGGGATCCTCGAGCTCCACGCCGGCAGTGCACCGGTCCGGTTGCTGGCCGAGGCGACGTTGGTCTTCGTCCTGTTCTCCGATGCGTCCCGGATCGACCTCAGCGCGCTGCGAAGGGAGTACGCACTGCCGGCGCGCCTGCTCGGCATCGGGCTTCCGCTCACGATCATGCTCGGAGCCGTCGTCGCGATACCGGTCTTCCCGGCGATCACCGCGGTCGAGGCGGTCGTGCTCGCCATCGTGCTCGCGCCCACCGACGCCGCGCTCGGTCAGGCGGTCGTCACCGACGAGCGGGTGCCGGCGCGAGTCCGCCAGGCGCTCAACGTCGAGAGCGGGCTCAACGACGGCATCTGCGTCCCCTTGCTCTTCATCGCGTTGGCGGTCGCCGAAGCCGACGCGGGCACGGCCTCGACGGCGTCGGCGCTTCGGCTGGTGGCCGAGGCCATCGGCTACGGCGTCCTCGGCGGTGCGGTCGCCGGAGCGCTCGGCGCGGTGCTCATCGGCGTTGCTCGGCGGCGTGGACTCGCCGACGAGACGTGGACGCGTATCGGCGTGGCCGCGACCGCGGCCGCCGCGTACGGTCTCGCGACGCCGCTCGGCGGCAGCGGGTTCATCGCCGCGTTCGTCGGGGGCGCCGTGTTCGGCGGGCTGGCGCGCCGGACCGGTATCACGACGTCGGGCCACGAGCCGAGTGCATTGGTGGAGGAGCTGGGCGCGGTGCTCAACGCGGCCACGTTCGTCCTCTTCGGCGCGGCCGTCCTCGGTCCCGCGCTCGGGAGTCTCGGATCGGATGACGTCCTGTACGCGTTGCTCAGCCTGACCTTCGTGCGCATGGTCCCGGTCGCGGTCGCGCTCGTCGGTTCCGGCGCGCGGCCTCGAACCGTCGCCTTCCTCGGGTGGTTCGGGCCCCGCGGCCTCGCGTCGATCGTGTTCGCCGTGATCATCGTCAGCGACGCGGACCTCCCGCACACGAACGCGTTGGTGCTCGCGGTGATCGCCACGATCACGGCAAGCGTCTTCTCGCACGGCATCTCCGCGGTGTCGATCTCCGAGCGGTACGGGCGCTGGTACGCGACCCATCCGAGGCGGGCCGATCTCATGGAGGCGCAAACAGTGCCGCGGCAGCGATGGCGGCGCGGCGGGGTGGCTCCGCTCGCGGCGGAACCCGATTGACCGACGCCGACGGGGCCCGGGCGAGGGCCGCGTCCTCACTGCATGTGTGTCCCGAACCGGTCAGTCGCGCTCGCCGGTCTCGTAGACGTTCGAGGCGGGGCCGACGAGCAGCGGATCGAGCGGACCGATCTCGTCGACGTCCTTCCCGGCGTAGGGCAACTTGTGCAGCACGTACCGGATGGCGTTGAGCCGTGCCCGCTTCTTGCAGTCCGACTTGATGACGGTCCAGGGTGCCTCGGGGGTGTCCGTGTGCACGAACATCGCGTTCTTCGCGGTGGTGTACTCGTCCCACTTGTCGAGCGACGCCAGGTCGACCGGGGAGAGCTTCCACTGCTTCAGCGGATGGCGCTCGCGTTCGCGGAATCGCCGTCGTTGCTCGTCGCGGCTCACCGAGAACCAGAACTTGATGAGGTGCACCCCGCTGCGGGCCAGGTTGCGCTCGAACTCCGGCGCCTGGCGGAGGTACTCCGCCACCTCGTCGTCGGTGCAGAACCCCATGACGCGCTCGACGCCG
>CAZXCB010000235.1:0-5413 GCA_964639075.1 uncultured Bifidobacteriaceae bacterium
GCGCGCTCGCGTTCGGCATCGGCACGAGCGAGGTCGAGCACGTGCTCGCCACCCAGACCCTCCCCCAGCGCACGCCGGGCACCATGGCGATCACCGTCGACGGGACGCCGCCGGCGGGCGTGACCGCGAAGGACATCGTCCTCGCGATCATCGAGCGCATCGGGACGGGCGGGGGGATCGGCTCGGTCATCGAGTACCGCGGCGACGCGATCCGCGCGCTGTCGATGGAAGGCCGGATGACCGTGTGCAACATGTCGATCGAGGCCGGCGCGCGCGCCGGCCTGATCGCTCCCGACGACACGACGTTCGCGTACCTCGAGGGGCGTCGGTTCGCGCCGACGGGCCGGGAGTGGGAGGTGGCGCTCGACGCGTGGCGCTCCCTTCCGACCGACGCCGACGCCGCCTTCGACAAGGAGGTCGTGCTCGACGCGGCGGCGCTGGCGCCCTACGTCACCTGGGGTACCAACCCGGCCCAGAGCGTGACGATCGACGACGCCGTCCCGGACCCGGGATCGTTCGCGGAGCCGTCACAGCGCGACGCCGCCACACGCGCGCTGCAGTACATGGGGCTGAAGGCGGGGACTCCGATGCGTGACATCCCGGTCGACACCGTGTTCATCGGCTCGTGCACGAACTCCCGCATCGAGGACCTGCGCGCCGCGGCCGCGGTCGTGGACGGCCACCACGTCTCCGACCGCGTGCGCACGCTCGTGGTCCCCGGATCGTTCGCGGTGAAGGAGCAGGCCGAGGCCGAAGGGCTCCACGAGGTGTTTCGCGCCGCGGGCTTCGACTGGCGGGAGCCGGGGTGCTCGATGTGCCTCGCGATGAACCCCGACAAGCTCACCGCGGGCGAACGGTGCGCGAGCACGAGCAACCGCAACTTCGAGGGTCGGCAGGGCCAGGGTGGACGGACGCATCTGGTCTCGCCCGCCGTCGCCGCCGCCACCGCGATCGCCGGGCACTTCGCGACCCCGGCCGACCTGGAGTCCTGATGCAGCCCGTCCATGTGATCGTCGCCCGCGCCGTGCCGCTGGACCGCTCCGACGTCGACACCGACCAGATCATCCCGTCGGACTGGCTCAAGCGGGTCGAGCGCACCGGCTTCGGCGACGGCCTCTTCTCGGAGTGGCGCGAGCGCTCCGACTTCGTGCTCAACCAGGGTCGCTACGACGGCGCGCACATCCTCGTGGCCGGCCCCAACTTCGGAACCGGCTCATCACGCGAGCACGCGGTGTGGGCACTGCAGGACTACGGCTTCGAGGCGGTGATCTCGTCGCGCTTCGCCGACATCTTCCGGAACAACTCGCTCAAGATGGGGCTCGTCCCCGTCGTGCTCCCCGAGCCCGTCGTGCGCACGATCATGGCCGCCGTCGAGGACGACGCGGCCATCGAGATCGTGGTCGACGTCGTCCACCGCCGGGTCGCGGTGCCGGCGATCGGGCTCGACGAGCCGTTCGACCTCGACGACTACACCCAGCACCGGCTCGTGAACGGCCTCGACGACATCGGCCTCACCGAGCAGCACGCCGACGCCATCGGCGCCTTCGAGGCGCACCGCCCCGCGTACCTGCCCACCACCTGACCGCGGGAGCGGGACGGGCGCGCGGACGCGTCGCTGTGTCGAGGTCACCGCCGGGTGGCACTCGGATGAATCGCGAGACCAATGGTTCGCGCCCGCACGGTGTTCAATGGACGTCTGGCTCCGGATTCGGTAGCTGTGCGTCCACCGAAACGGGTGACTTGTTCGAGGTACCCCACGCACCGCTGGGTGAGGCGGCGTCGGGTCGCGACTCCGGGTCGTAGCGTTACGCCGCATGACTGTGGGCCGGCGTCGACGCGTGTCGATCCTGGTGACCGCGACGCTGTCGCGGGTCGCCGCCTGCACGTCGGGCGAGGACGGTGGGGCGCGATCGCAGGCGGCCGCGCATCCCTCGGTGCCGTTCGCGGTCGCATCGGTTCCCGCGGGATCCGAGCGCCAGACTGCCGAATACGGGCGCCAGCTCGATCCGTGGGGCGACGACACGTACGCGACGGCCGAGCCGTTCACGGTTCTGGCGCGCCGGGGTCGGGACGCGACGGACCCTGAGGCGATCGTCGTCTCGGTCACTGGCTTCCCGAACTACGAAGGCGGGCTCGGTCAGGCCGCCCCCGCCCGCATCGGATTCGACCGTTCGAGCCAGTTCACGGTCGATGGCCACCGAGCGATCTTCACCCCGGCCCAGACGACGACGGACGGTGTACGGATCACCTGGGCCGATCTCGTCGCGGTCCGCGCACGCGATCTCGCGGTGCGCGTCCGGGCGCGCAACGCGACGAAGGACCAGCTGCTCGACGTGTTCCGACGCGTCGAGCCTGCTGCGCGGACGTTGGCCTGACCTCGGGAGACACTCAGCCACGCTTGGGTGCCGGCCGCCGCGTGCCTTGGGCGAATGCTTGGCGGTCAGTACCCCATACGGGAACCCAGAGCCAAGGGTTCGGCCAGGTGAGCACGCCCGCGCACGCATCGCGTCGTCGGCGACGAGTTGGTCGATCGTTCGGACCAGGGATACTGACTCCAACGGCAGCGAACGACCTGGTCGCCGGGATCGCGTTCAGCGGTGGGCCCGCTCGGGTCTTCAACGCCGCGACGGGAGCGCTGCTGTGGAGTGTGAGCGATCCCGTCCTCGTATACCCGGTGCGCGCTACCAGTGGTAGAGCCGGCTCAGCGCGACCAGCATGATGATCGCGTTGTAGACGCCGTGGGTGAAGATCCCGGGCCCGAGCCGCTTGTACCTCCACCGGAGGAGTCCGAGCACGACGCCGACCGGCGCGATGAGCAGGAACACGCCGAGGTTGCCGAGGAGGTCGAAGTTGCCCTCGTGGTCGGTCGGGCCCAGGTGGACCATGCCGAACAACACGGCCTGGGTCACGATCCCGCCCGCGACACCGAAGCGCACGATCAGGCCGCTCATCAGCAGGCCCCGGAAGAACAGCTCCTCGACGATCGGTGCGCCGACGACCGCGATCAGGACGATGATCCCGACCGACAGCGGGCTGCGCCGGATCGGATCGAGCAGGCTCCCGCGCTTCGGCTCGATCCCGATCGACTGGATGAACACCGCGATCCGGCCGACGCCGACGAGCATCGCGACCCCGAAGCCGAGCCCGAGCGCGGGATCGATGCCCTTGAACCTCCACCCGAGGTCACGCAGCGAGCCGGTGCCGCGGCGCCGCACCGCGACCACACACGCCCCGAGCAGGCCCGTCCACAGCCCGAGCTGGGCGAAGAGGATGAGCACCGGGTTGTCGCTCGCGACGCCGAGCGCGCGAGGGACGAGGTAGGCGGCGAAGGAGAGCGCGATCCCGATCGCCATGCCGGCGAGGGCGATCCAGCCCCCGCGGATCGGTCGCGTGTCGTCGACGACCGGTGCCGACGCCGGCGCCACGCCGTGCACCCGGTACCACTGGTCCGTGTAGCCGGTCCAGGACCCGCCGTCCCACCAGCGCCACTGCGCGACCCCCCAGGGGTCTGAGTACCACCCGGCGGGCGGCAGGGCGGTGGACGTCGTCACACGACGATCCTGCCAGGTGTCCGAGCGAGCGAACCGGTCAGATCGGGTCGACGTCGCGTCGGCCGCGTTC
The DNA here is from genome assembly GCA_964639075.1 of uncultured Bifidobacteriaceae bacterium. Lineage (GTDB taxonomy): Bacteria > Actinomycetota > Acidimicrobiia > IMCC26256 > JAENVU01 > JAENVU01. Next base: position 3,622 of record CAZXCB010000235.1, read on the forward strand.
GAGGACCTCGTCCATCGCCACGCCGAGCTCGACCGCGAGCTCGCGGGTCTGCGGACGGTCGAACAGGTAGGTCAGGAACTCGTGGTACTCCATCGGTGTGCCTCCCAAGGTGCCGAATGACTCCTCGGGTATCGACCCGGCCGGGCCGCCGACTTGAGCGGCGACCCTAGGCGGGGCGAATCGCGCCGATGAGGGCGAGCTCCCGCCACTTCCAGTGGCAGTCCACCTGCTCGAAGCCCACGCTCCGCAGCCAGTCGAGCTGCTCGCCCACCGGGGCGAGCCGGTTCGACGGATCGTCGTCGGCGGGGTCGATGCCGAGCGCGGTGAGGAACCCGACGTGGAGCTCGGGCGTCGGTGACGCCACGTGCTCGAGGTTGAGGAACGCACCACCGGGCGCGAGCCGGTCGAAGACCTCGCCGTACAGCGCCCGTTTGCGGACGTCGCCGACGTGATGGATCGCGAAGCTGCTCACGACGAGGTCGAAGGTGCCCCACGCCGCGGGGAACGGCTCGTCGAGGTCGTGGCGGACCACGTCGACGCCGTCGGCGGCGGCGAAGCGCTCCCGGGCGAGCTCGAGCATCTCGGCCGAGAAGTCGACCGCGAGCCCGGTGGCGTCGGGACGCAGCTCGCGGACCAGGGCCATCGTGACGCCGTCGCCGGTGCCGAGGTCGAGCACCCGCCCGAGCTCGGCCGGCAGGAACTCGGCGAGCGCGGCCATGCCCTGCACCCGGAACGGGATGTCGTCCCGCTTGGCCAGGTACGCGCGCGCGTGCTCCGCATCGACCCATCGGTTCCCGGCGCGGGCCAGGTCCGGGAACTGCTCCGCGTGCGATGTGCTCACGATTCCCGCGCTCGGCGACTCCGTCGCCGGGCCGCTCCGGCCCCGCTGCGCATCCACGTGACGCTCGCTGTCGTGGCGCCGCTCACGGGCCGACCGCGCGCTCGCGGGGTGGCGCCGGTCGCTCGCGCAGCCGGACGACCTTGTTGACGGCGGCGAGGTACGCGCGCGCCGAGGCCTCGACCACGTCCGTCGCGACGCCCCGTCCGCTCGCCCGCGTCCCGTCGGCGTCGAGCTGGATGACGACGTCGCCGAGCGCGTCGCCGCCGCTCGTCACCGACGAGACGTGGAAGTCGGTCACCTTGCCGTGCACGCCGGTGCCCTCGGCGATGGCGGCCACGGCGGCGTCGATCATGCCGTTGCCGGACCCGGTCGCCTCGACCTTGCCGTCGCCGTCGCTCAGCACGACGGTGGCCGACGGCGTCTGCTGCGTCCCGCCCCGCAAGTCGAGGCTCACGATGGCGTACCGGTGCACGATCCCCGTCCCGAGCTCCTCCGCCACGATGGCCTCGAGGTCGGCCTCGGTGATCTGGACCTTGCGGTCGGCCAGCTCCTTGAACCGGACGAACGCCTGGTTGAGCGCGTCACCCTGGAGCCGCAGACCCATCTTCTCCAGCGAGTCCGAGAACGCGTGGCGGCCCGAGTGCTTGCCGAGCACGATCTGCGCCGCCTCCTGGCCGACGGTCGACGCGTCGATGATCTCGTAGGTCTCGCGGTCCTCGAGGACGCCGTGCTGGTGGATACCGGCCTCGTGCGCGAATGCGTTGCGCCCGACGATCGCCTTGTTGAACTGCACCGGATAGCCGGTGAGGCGCGAGACCAGGCGGGACGTGCGGGCCAGCTCTTCACTGCGGATTCCCGTGTCGACACCGCCGAAGTAGTCGTCGCGGGTCCGCATCGCCCTGACGACCTCCTCGAGCGCCGCGATGCCGGCGCGCTCGCCCAGGCCGGTGA
>CAZXCB010000236.1:0-5377 GCA_964639075.1 uncultured Bifidobacteriaceae bacterium
GTGCGCGAGCATGTGATGGAGGAAGCGGGCTTCTTCCCCACCGACCGCAACCAGGTGTACGACCTGCCCTCCGACGAGCTGTTCCTCGTCGGCACGAGCGAGGTGCCGCTCTCCGCGCTGCACCGTGGCGACCTGCTCGACGCGGACGCGCTCCCGCTGCGGTACGCCGGGTTCTCCACCAACTTCCGGCGCGAGGCGGGCACGTACGGCAAGGACACGCGCGGGATCTTCCGCGTGCACCAGTTCGACAAGGTCGCGTTCGTCGCGCCGGACGAGTCCGAGACCGAGCACGAGCGGATCCTCGCGATCGAGGAGCGCCTCGTCGGCGGGCTCGGCCTGCCCTACCGCGTCGTGAACATCGCGGCGGGCGACCTCGGCGCCGCGGCCGCGAGGAAGTTCGATCTCGAGGTGTGGCTGCCGTCCGAGGGCCGCTACCGCGAGGCGACGAGCTGCTCGAACTACCGCGACTTCTCGGCCCGACGCCTGCGGACGCGGGTGCGCGGCGAGCGCGGGACCGAGCTCGTGCACACGCTGAACGGCACGGCGTGCGCGATCGGCCGGACGCTCGTATACCTGTTCGAGCACGGCCAGCAGCCCGACGGCTCGTTCGCCGTCCCCGAGGTGCTCTGGCCCTACACCGGCTTCACCTCGATCCCCGCTCCCTGAGCTGCCGGGTCGCGCGGCCGGTACCCTTGGGTCCGTGGCCGCCCTCGGAACCAACGACCCCTGCTGGTGTGGCAGCGGCCTGAAGTACAAGAAGTGCCACCGGCTGCGGGACCAGCCGGTGCGCGCCGGCGTCGTGGGCCCGCGCCGGGAGGTCCCGGCCGACATCGAGCGCCCGCCCTACGTGGCCACCGACGGCTGGCCGCGCGGCCGCGACGAGCCGCTCGTCAAGCCGCCCGACGTCATCGCGGCGATGCGCAAGGCCGGCCTCGCTGCCGGTGAGGTGCTCGATCGGGTGGCCGAGGCGGTCGCGGTCGGCGTGACCACCGACTTCCTCGACGGCGTCGCGCACGACGCGTACATCGAGCGCGGCGGGTACCCGAGCACGCTCGGCTACAAGGGCTACGAGAAGTCGGTGTGCACGTCGGTGAACGAGGTGATCTGCCACGGCATCCCCGACGACCGCGAGCTGCGTGACGGTGACATCGTCGACGTCGACGTCACCATCTACCTCGAAGGCGTGCACGGCGACTGCAACGCGACGTTCCCGGTCGGTGAGATCGACGCGCGGTCGGCGGAGCTCATCCGGGTCACGAAGGAGAGCCTGTACCGCGGCATCGAGGCGGTGAAGCCGGGCGAGCCGGTGTGGGTGATCGGACGCGCCATCCAGCAGCACGCGGAGGCCCACGGCTTCGGCGTGGTCCGCAGCTTCTGCGGCCACGCGATCGGCCGCGAGTTCCACGGCGCGCTGTCGATCCCGCACTACGAGGAGCCGGCGATGTCACTGCCGCTCGAACCGGGGATGACCTTCACCATCGAGCCGATGATCACGATGGGCTCCTACCGCGAGCGACTCTGGTCCGACGGCTGGACCGCGGTCACGAGCGACGGCCTGCGCACCGCCCAGTTCGAGCACACCATCGCGGTCACCGACGACGGTGCCGAGATCCTCACCCCGTCGGCGTCACTCGCGCTCTAGCCTGCACGCCGCTCGGGAGGGATGCCGGAGCGGACGAACGGGACGGTCTTGAAAACCGTTGAGGCGCAAGTCTCCGAGGGTTCGAATCCCTCTCCCTCCGCAACATCGTCGTGTGTCGGAGGCGGGTTCATGCCGGGGTCGCTTCGTTGCGTGCGGTGCGCCGGGCTTCGACCCTTCGGGCGACCGTGGTGACGACGATGCCGACGGTCACGCCGATCACGAGCGGATCCACGAGGAAACGGAACCGCCCGTTCTCGCCGTACTCGGTGAGGATCGACACGGCCGCGACGAACCCGACCGTGACCGCGACGAGGACGCGCCCGACGTCGGCAGCACGGCTCGGGTCGCCGCGCCGGAGCAGGCGCAGCGCCGCGACCGCGCCGAGCGCGAGGACGAGGAGCGTCGCGGCGAGCAGCGTGACCGACATCGGGACTATCGGTTCCGGCGCGTTCGGGATCACGGGGTTGGTCCACCCGCGGTCGTGCACGGTGACGTCGGCCCGCAGCAGCATGGGGTTCCAGACCCGGAGCAGCCCGCGGTACACGGGATTCGGTCGGAAGCTCTCCAGCCCGGGACCGAGGTCGTGGCTGAAGTGCAGCGCCGCGGGTGCGTAGCGCGTGCCGATGTAGTCGCCGGGTCGCTCGCGGAGCAGGACGAACGCGTTGTGCTGCTCCTGGTGGTACGCGCGGAGGAAGCAGACCGCGTTGAAGTTGCTGATGCCGTCGCGCTTGACGAGCGCACGCACGACGGGCTCGGTCCACGCGGTCCGACACGGCCCGAGCGCCGGCTGGTACGCGGTGTACGGCGAGAACGCACGCACCCGCGCGGCAGGCGTCAGCGTGCCGTCGCGCACGAGCCGGTCGACGACGGTGCGTGGCATCGGTGCGATCACGCCGCGGGCGAGGTTGCTCCCCAGCATCGAGCTGAGCGACGGCTCGTCGAAGAGCACCTGGTTCTTCACGACCCACCCGCCGACGAGCACGACGGGGATCGCGCAGGCACCGACGACGGCGCGCCAGCCGGCAGTCGGTCGCGCCGCAACCAGCACGATCGCGATGACGACGAGCAGCCACACCGGGTGCAGCAGCGCGCGTGTGAGCGTCGCGAACGTTGCCGCGAGCACGAAGCCGACGAGCACGCCGGTGCGCCGGGAGCGCACGAAACGTGCGCCGAGCCACGCGGTGAGCACGAGTGCGGTGGCCACGGGGAGCTCGTAGGTGACGGTGTTCTCGTAGCTGAGCACCGTGGGGTCGAGTGCGACGACGACCGCTCCGGCCGTCGCCCCGAGCTCGGAGCAGCCGATCTCGACCAGCAGCGCCCGCAGGGCGAGCACGAGGGTGAGCCCGCACGCGAGGTACAGGAGTTGGTACGTGAACGCGGCGGCGAGCGGGCTCCAGCGCTCGACCACGCCGACGAAGAGGTTGAACAGCGGCGGCTGGATGTGGAGCAGCGCGACCGAGCCGAACGGGTCGGCGCGCAGCGGGTGGAGGTCGAGCACCTGCCACGAGGAGTGCAGCTCCGCGGTGGCGAGACCGCCGCCGGTCGCCCAGTAGACGGCGTGCACGGCGACGAACACGCCGATCACCACGAGAATGCCGTTCCTCGCGCGCCGCGCCCGCGCGCGGTGAGGGGCCTGGACCTCGGTCCGGGTGGTCACTGCTGGAGCTGCGGGCCGAGCCAGCGCGCGACCTCGTCGGTGCCGCTCTTGCTGAGGTGCGCGCCGTCGGGACGGAACGCCGGGTCGAGCTCGCCGTCGGGACGCCCGCGCATGTAGGCGGCGAGGTCGATGATCGACGCGTTCGGGATCGGTGCGAGCGCCGCGGCGACGAGCGCGTTCAGCTCGTCCATGCGCTTCGGGTCGTTCTCCACGAACGGCGGTTCGCCCGTGCCGCCGTTGGTGAACGGGATGTCGACGTGGGGGAACGTGACCCACTTGAGCTGTGCGCCCTGGGACGTGAGGGTGCGCGCCATCGAGCGGATCTTGCGCGTGAGGCGCGCGTCGTACACCGGGTCGCCGATGCTGCGGAACTTCCCGTCGGCGAAGCGGCGGGGCGAGATGTCGGCGAGGCCGACCACGACGAGCACCTCGTCCGGGTCGAAGGCCCGGACCGCCTTGCCCATGTCCCGCTTCCACTGCGCGCAGTCGGCGAACGTCTTGCGCACGAGGCCCAGGTAGTTCAGCGTCCCCGGACCGCCGACGCCGCAGCCGAGCGCCGAGTAGCGGCCGAACTGCACGCCGTGGGTCTTCCCCCAGTCGTCCAGACCGACGAAGACCGACCAGCTCATCGAGTCGCCCACCACCATGACGCGCGGGTCTCCGGCAACCTTCGGCGCGTCGGCGAGCGCCGTGAGCTGACCGCTCACCGGTGAGCTCGACGACAGGTCGAGCACGGAGGCGTCGGTGTCGGGCATCGCCACCGCGAGGCCGACGACCGCTGCGGTCCCGGCGGCGATCACCGCGAAGAAGCGGGTGTTGCGCCGGAGCATCGTGCCGCGCCGGATGGGGTTCTCGAACAGGAAGTACATGCTGATCGCGACCGTGAGCGTGACCGCGACGCGCACGGCGAACGTGGCGTTGTGTCCGAGTCCCAGCCGTTGCTCCGTGAGGATCAGGAAGATCGGCCAGTGGACGAGATACACGCCGTAGCTGATGCCGCCAAACTTCCGCCACGGCGTGACGTTGAGGAACCGCGCCACCGCACCCGGTTGGAGACACGCCGCGATCACGATCACCGTGAACACGCTGTTCAGCAGCGTCCCGCCTCGGAACACGAACGGGTCGTGCAGGTCGATGGTCGACCACAGCCACGCCATCCCGAGCATGGCGGCGATGCCGACCCCGTCGATCGCGTGCCGCGCGGTCGCGTTGCGCTCGCGGTCGAGCTGCGCGACGAGGAACGCCGCGAGGATCCCGACGAGGATCTCCGACGCCCGGCTGAACGTGTTGTAGTACGCGCGGTCGAGGTTGCTGCTGAGATGCGCGGCGTAGGCGAAGCTCGCGGCGGTGAGCACGCCGAGCACCGCGGCGATCCGCAGGTTCCGCTTCACGACCGTGAAGAGCGCGACCATGAGCAGAGGGAAGAACAGGTAGTACTGCTCCTCGATGGCGAGCGACCAGAAGTGCTGGACCGGCGAGCCCTCGGAGAAGATCGCGCCGTACGCCTGATTCGTGTGGATCAGCCACCAGTTCTCGACGTACGCGAGCGCGGCGAGCACGTCGCCGCGCAGGCGCGACGGCTGGATCGCGGGGAAGTAGCCGCGCAGCAGCAGCACGCCGATGAGCGTGAAGATCGCGGCGGGGAGGAGGCGCCGGGCCCGGCGCAGCCAGAACGCGCCGAGGGCGATACGGTCGGACCTGGCGACCTCCCGGATCATCAGCATCGTGATCAGGAACCCGGAGAGGGTGAAGAACATCGAGATGCTGAAGTAGGCGCCCGGCAGGATCGTGTAGCCGCCGTGGTAGAGCAGGACCGCCACGAGGCCGATGCCGCGCATGCCGTCGAAGGCCCCGACGTACCCGCCGAAGTTGCGCGGTCCGGACCGTGGCGTCGGTGGGGGCGCGTCGGGCGCAGCCTCGGCGGTCGCGGCGGTCATTCGCCGGTCATGCTCCCATACCCGGACCTCGACTCCGGGCCGGCCCCGGGCCTCGGAGTGCCCGTCCGGCGGCGCCCGCCTGCACCCCGGGTCACGCGAGAACGCGTTCTCGCGCCATGGCCGACAGTCCCCGGCCGACGC
>CAZXCB010000237.1:0-5373 GCA_964639075.1 uncultured Bifidobacteriaceae bacterium
GCCCCGTCGCGGACGCCGACCTCGTCGATCTCCGAGAAGAGGTGGTCGGACGCGTAACGGGCGAAGACGTCCGAGAGCCCGGGCTCGACGCCGATGCCGACGAGCGCGAGCTGCCCGCGCGCTTCCCACGCGTCCGCCACCGCGAACTGCGCGTCGCCGAGCTTCTCGCCGGTGAGCTCGTGCGGCCGTTCGGGATGCGGGTGCGAGAGGTGCATCGCCATGTCGAGGTAGGTCGTGCCCGCGGCGAACGCACCGTCGAAGATCGGCGGGTTGAGCCGCGGATCGCACGCGTTGACGATGACATCGGCTCCACCGGCGCGGGCGAGCTCCGCGACCGACACCGGATCCGAGGCGTCGACCGCGGCGGCGTGCAACCGACCGTCGTCGAGGCCTGCGATCGCGCGCTCGGCGCGACCGAGGTCGAGGTCGGCGACGGTCAGCGATTCGAAGTACTCCCGGCGGTGCGCGATGGCCACGATCGCCGCGCCGACACCACCCGAACCCACGACGAGGATGCGCATCGGGGAAGGGTAGCGACGGAGCGATCACCCGCGGGACGCGTTGCGGCGGCGGTACAGGGCCATCCGTGGAAGGTCCGGCAGGCGTTGTTGGGCACGCAGCAGCCGCGCGATCTCGGGCGAGCGTCGCTGCGCGGCCACGATCGTCGCGAGGTCCGGATCGGGACCGATCAGCCGGCGGAGCCGGCGATCGATCGCGTCGCGGGCGGAGCGCTCGCGACGGTCGAGTGGGTCGGTGGCGGCGACGAGGAGGTAACCGGATCGCTGGGGCGGGGCCGGGGTCGAGAAGGACGTCAGCAACAGCTCGGAGCGCGCGGACGTCGGCCGTGCACGGTGAGTGCCGAAGCGGTGCGCCTGGTCGGTGGGGACGACGACGTCAGCGCCTCCGCGCGCGAGCGCAGACGCGAGCAGGGGTGCGCAACAGCGATCCTCTCCGCGTGTCGAGACCCGTGCGGTGGAAGTGACGAGCACCGGATCAGGGAGATCGGATCGGTCGGCGCGCACGGCGCCGGCGAGCCGTCCCACCGCCTCGGCGAGTCGTCCTCCGTCCCTGGGCGCCCGGAGCAGATCGACCACGAGCGCCACCGAGATCGCGAGCACGCCGACGGCGAGGATCGGCGTGGCGATCCGCGTGACGGTCCGGCGCGACGCAGGACGCAACGCCGCGACGACCGAGAATCCGGCCGCGAACCACAGCATCATCCCGACGACGCGGTCTGGCTCCACGATCCAGACGAACATGCCGCCGAAGACGAGTGCGCAGGTGACGATCGCTCCGACCACGGTTGCACCGACGACGGCGTTGAGCCAAGTCGCGCTGGACGACCGCCGGTATGCCGCGAACCCGGCGGCACCCCCGAAGGCGAGCAGCGCCCACGGCACGCCGCCGCCCGCGGCGAAGTCCACCGTGGGCGAGAACGGAGCGGTCGGGATCGAACCGTGGAACCACGATGCATCCGGCCCGAACTGGATCGCGACCGCCCGGTATCCGTCACGGAGTCCCGTCGCCGAACCCTGCCGGTCGATCGAGGTGAGCTCGGTCAGGTTGCCAGGGTCGTGCGTGAGCTGCTCGGCCACGGGTGGGAGCCAGAGGACGCCGATGACGACGACCGTGGTGACGAGGGCGGCGAGCGCGCCTGGTCGCGCGCCGGGCGTGCGTCGCTCTCGCGCGACGTTCGCGACGCCGATCACCGCGCCGATGCCTCCGAGCACCGCGACCATGACCGCGAAGACCACCCAGGCCTGGGCGAGCAAGGTCGCGACTGCGGCCGCCACCGGCAGCGCCCAGACGGTTCCGGCGGTGAGCTCCCAGATCAGGAAGAGGAGGAGCGCGAGCGCGCCGAGGAGGACTTGGGGCTCCCACGGGCTCGTGAGGATGTCGACGCCGCGCGCTTCGAGCACCAGAAGCAGCAGCCCGGTCGCCCAGAGTCCGGCGAGCGCCCCGCCGCGGCGGACCGCGATCAGGACGCACCCCGCGAGGGAGGCGAAGGTCACGAGGACCGAGCCGACGGCGAGGCCCGGCGCGCCGGGGCCGACGAGCCGGTAGGGAAGCGCGAGCAGGTAGAAGAGCAGCGGTCCCGGCTGGTTGCCACCGAAGCGCTCATATGAGCCGACGAGCGGGGTGTGCGCACCGACGTCGCGCACGCGCAGGTCGATGAGCGCCTGGTCGTCGTTGGCGACGATGTCCGTGCGCTGCACGGCCACAGCGACCGCGACCACGATCGTGATCCCGAGCGCGAGGAGCGCCACGAGGAGCATCGCCCGGCCCGGTCGGTCGACCTCCGGGTCCTGGGACGGGTCGCGCGCCGGCTGGTCCGTCATGCCGACTCCGGCTCCTCGCAGGCGGGACGGTCCGGTCACGGTAGACGACGAAGGGAATGCGTCGGGGGCTAGCGTGACCGCGTGCTCTGGTGGCGGCGGGCGGACGGCGACCTGGTCAAGGACGGGACCGACCTGCGCCGTGTCATGCCCTACGTCATGCGGCACCGCAACGAGTCCGCGGTCTACTTCGAGCAGCGGATCGACGTTCGCAACGCGGAGCGCTTCGTCCGGGCGTTCAACGAAGCCCATCCCGAGACCCGGGCGACGCTGTTCCACGTGGTGCTGTGGGCGGCCCGTGGGGGTCTCGCGGAGTTCCCGGGGCTGAACCGCTTCGTCGCGGGCGGTCGGCTCTACCAGCGCAAGGGGATCTGGATCTCCTACAGCGCCAAGCAGCGCATGCGCCGGGGCGCGCCGCTCATCGTGTTGAAGCGCCGTTTCCAGCCCGAGGAGTCGTTCCTCGACATGGTGAGCGCGATGGGGACGCAGCTGCAGAGCGCGAAGTTCGGCGGAGCCCGCTCGACCGTCGACGGCGAGCTGGGGATCGTCCTCGCCCTGCCGGGATTCCTGCGCCGGGTCGTGTTCGTCGCGTACCGGATGCTCGAGGCGCTCGGCGCGTTCCCGAGCGCGTTCATCGACAACGACCCGCTGTACGCGTCCGTGTTCCTCACCGACCTCGGCTCGCTCGGGATGGAGCCGGCGTACCACCACCTGTACGAGTACGGGACCATCGGCATCTTCGGTGTCCTCGGCCGAGCCCGCACGGAGCTCGTCGGCGATCCGAACTCGGGCCGCCTCGAGCGTCGCCGTATGGCCGTGCTGCGCTGGAGCTTCGACGAGCGGGTCGAGGACGGCCTGTACGCGGGGTACGGCCTCCGGCACATGCAGCGACTGGTCGAGGACCCGGTGCGCGGCGGCATCGCGGCACGGGACGACGCCACCCTCGCGTCCCTGGGCGCGGTCGACCTCGATCTGTCCGAGGAGGCCGACGAGCCGGCCTCCTCGGCCGTCGACGACTGAGCCCTTGTCGATACCCGGACGCGCGGTCCCGTTCCCGCAGGCGGGTCTCGCGACCCCACACCATCTCGCGTCGGCCGCGGGTGCCGCGATCCTCGGGCGCGGCGGGAACGCGGTCGACGCGATCGTCGGGGCCAACCTCGCGCTCGGCGTGGTCGCGCCGTACTTCTGCGGGTACGGCGGTGACATCTTCGCGATCGTCTGGGACGGTGGGCTCACAGGCTACCTGGGTTCGGGCCGCTCACCGGCCGCCGCGACGATCGACGGGGTGCGCGACGCGCTGGCCGGCGCGCCGCTGCTGATCGGGCCCCACTCGGTCACCGTGCCCGGTGCCGTCGCGGGCTGGTTCGAGCTCCTCGCGCGCTGGGGCACGATGAGCTTCGGCGAGCTCGCCCAGGATGCGATCCGCTACGCGCGTGAGGGCTTCGAGGTGACGCCGATGGCCGCGGCCGCCGCGTGGGCGTACGGGCGGCTGTACCGCGACTTCCCCGAGTGGCAGGCCGTGTACGGCGGGCTCGAGGACGGCGACCAGCTCGTGCAGGAGCCGCTCGCACGGTTGATCGAGCTGCTCGCGGAGGGCGGCCAGGACGCGTACTACCGCGGACCGGTCGCCGACGCGATCGCCGCGGCGGTCTCGGGCCACGGCGGCTTCCTCGCGCCGGAGGACCTGGCCGCGCATCACGGCCAGTGGACCGATCCCCTCGTCGCCGCGTACCGCGACCGCGAGGTGGCCGAGCTGCCGCCGCCCCCCCAGGGCGCGGCGGTGCTCGAGATCCTGCGCGTCCTCGAGGGCTTCGACGTCGCCACCATGGACCCGGCCGAGCGCGCGCACCTGACGGTCGAGGCGGTGAAGGTGGCGCTGCGCGACCGCGACGACCACATCACCGACCCCGCCGCGATGCAGCTCGCGCCCGAGGATCTCTACGCCGACGACTGGGTCGCGGTCCGTCGCGACGGGATCGACCTCGACCGCGCGACCGTGCCGGTGCCCGGTCAGCCCCAGCGGGGTGGCACCGCGTACCTGTGCGCGGCCGACGGCGACGGCCTGCTCGTGAGCCTGATCCAGTCGAACTTCCTCGCGTTCGGCTCCGGCGTGCACGTCCCGGAGTGGGGGATCAACCTCAACAACCGCGGGTCGTCGTTCGCACTCGACTCGTCGCGCGTGAACGCGCTCGCACCGTCGAAGCTCCCGATGCACACGCTCATCCCGGCGATGGCCCTCCGCGACGGCCGTCCCGACCTCGTGTTCGGCTCCATGGGCGGCGACGCCCAGGCGCAGGTGCACGCGCAGGTGCTGAGCGCCGTGATCGACGACGGCACGGATCCGCAGGCCGCGATCGACGCACCGCGGTGGCGGATCGAGCCGTGGGACTGGAAGGTGCGCGTCGAGGCGGACCTCGACCCGCACGTCCGCGCGGGCCTCGAGCGGCGCGGGCACGAGCTCGCCGAGGTGATCGCGCGCGACTCCGGCATGGGGCACGCGCACGCGATCGACGTCCGGCCGCACGGCTACGGGGTCGCCACCGATCCGCGGGCCGAGGGCGCCGCGGTCGGCTTGTAGCCTGGCGGGTCATGGTCGAACGGGTCGCGGACGTCCGCGAAGCCTTGCTCGCGCACCAGTACCTCGCCGACGACGGCCTGGCCACCACGATCTTCCTGGCGCTCGCCCTCGCGCGCCCGTTGCTGCTCGAGGGCGAGGCCGGCGTCGGCAAGACCGAGGTCGCCCAGGTGCTGGCGCGCTGGCAGGGGACCGAGCTGCTGCGACTCCAGTGCTACGAGGGCATCGACGCCGCCCAGGCCCTCTACGAATGGGACTACTCCCGCCAGCTCCTCCACCTGCGGGCGGCCGAGGCGGCCGGCGCGCCGGTCGTGGAGGACGAGCTCTACAGCGAGCGGTTCCTGGTCCGGCGCCCGCTGCTGCGTGCGATCGACCACCGCGGCGCCCCTCCGGTGCTGCTGGTCGACGAGATCGACCGGGCCGACGACGAGTTCGAGGCGTTCCTCCTGGAGCTGCTGTCGG
>CAZXCB010000238.1:0-5277 GCA_964639075.1 uncultured Bifidobacteriaceae bacterium
TCCGCGTATTTCGGCGCCGTCCCATGTGTGGCCTCGAACACGGCGTGGCCGGTCACGTAGTTGATGTTCGCGCCCGGCGCAATGCCGATGCCGCCCACCTGGGCGGCCAGCGCGTCGGACAGATAGTCGCCGTTGAGGTTCGTCGTGGCGATGACGTCGAACTCGTCGGGGCGCGTCAGTACCTGTTGCAGGGCAATGTCGGCGATCGCGTCCTTCACCAGTATCCTGCCGCCCGCGAGCGCGGCTGCCTGCTCATCGTTCGCGGCCTTCTCGCCCTTCTGCGCCTTGGCGCGGCCCCACTGTTCCCACGTGTAGAACCTGTCGGCGAAGGCCGGGCTCTCCGCGAGCGCGTAGGCCCAGTTGCGGAACGCACCCTCGGTGAACTTCTGGATGTTGCCCTTGTGCACGATCGTCACGGACTTGCGCTGCTTGCGCACGGCGTGCTCGATGGCGGCACGGATCAGGCGCTTCGAGCCGGTCTCGGAGATCGGCTTGATGCCGACGCCCGAGTCGGGCCGGATGTCCCACCCCAGCTCGTCGCGCAGCATCTCGATGAGGCGCTTTGCCTCGGGCGTGCCCTCCTCCACCTCGAGCCCCGCATAGATGTCCTCGGTGTTCTCGCGGAAGATCACCATGTCGACCTTCTCGGGGTGCTTCACCGGCGACGGCACCCCGGTGAACCAGCGCACCGGACGGAGGCACACGTAGAGGTCGAGGATCTGGCGCAACGCGACGTTGAGCGACCGGATGCCACCACCGATCGGCGTCGTGAGCGGGCCCTTGATGCCGATGAGGTAGTCGCGGAACGCGTCGACGGTCTCGTCGGGCAGCCAGCTTCCCGTCTCGTCGAACGCCTTCTGACCGGCGAGGACCTCCATCCACGCGATCTTCCGGCCGTGCTTGGCCGCGGCCGCGTCCATCACCAGCTGGGCCGCGGGCCAGATGTCGACGCCGGTGCCGTCGCCCTCGATGAAGGGGATGATCGGCTCCGCCGGCACGTTGAGCACGCCGTCGGCGTTCTGGGTGATCTTCTCGGGCATCGGGATCCTTTGCTTCCTCGGAGACGGACGGGGCGATCGGCTATCCGGTCAGCGCGACGACGGCCAGCGTGGCGACGAACACCGCGAGGATCGCACCGAGCATCAGCCACACCGTCGCACCTGCGAACGGGCTCGGACGATCCGGGCCGAACTCCGGCGTGAGACCGCACGACGGGCAGCGCTCGTCGGGGTCCTTGGGCAGCGCGCACAGCGGGCACGGGACGCCCTCCCCGCTCATGGCCTGCGACCGGGCCGCTCGGCCCCCGCTCGGCGAGCGCGGGCCGGGTGCTCCGGGGTCAACGCCTCGCTCACGTCACTCATGCCGCATTGCGTTCTGCGATCTCGATCAGGTTGCGGAACAGCATCGCGATCGTGGTCGGCCCGACACCGCCGACGCGCGGCGTGATGGCGCGGGCGACGGTCTCGCACCGTTCGTCGACGTCGGGGAGCAGCTTGCGACCCTCGTAGCGGACCCCGCCGCCGACCACCACGGAGTCGGGGCCGATGTGCTCGGGCCGGAGGATCCCGGGCACGCCGGCCGCGGCGATCACGATGTCGGCGGCCAGGGAGTACTTGGGCCAGTCGGGAACGCCGGTGTGGACGACGGTGACGGCCGCGTTGGCCGTGGGCCGCTTCTGCGACAGGAGCAGTGCGAGCGGGCGACCCAACGTCGCGCCCCGGCCGAGGATGCACACACCCCGGCCCGCGACCGGGATCTCGTAGTGCGCGAGCAGCGCCTCGATCCCGGCCGGGGTGCACGGCACCGGTCCGGGCATCGAGAGCGCGAGCCGGCCCATGTTCACCGGGTGCAGCCCGTCGACGTCCTTGTCGGGGTCGAGCGTGAGGAGCGCGGCCTCGAAGTCGATGTGCGCGGGCGCGGGGTACTGGAAGAGCACCGCGTCCACCTGGGCGTCCTCGTTCAGGGAACGCACCGCCGCGTGCACCTGATCCTGGGTCGCGTCCGCAGGCAGGTTCACGTCGACCGAGGTGCAGTCGAGCTCCGCGGCCTTGGCGTGTTTCATGCCGACGTATCGAGCGCTGGCGTCGTCGTCGCCGACGAGCAAGGTCGCGAGACACGGCACGTGGCCCCCCGAGCGCAGCCGTTCGATCCGGGGCACGAGCTCGGCGAACACCGCATCCGCGACCGGGCCCCCCGGCATCATCAACGCCATCTGGATTGCTCCATCAGTGCAGGAAGTGGCGCTCGCCGGTGAACACCATCGCGAGCCCGAGCTCGTCGGCGCGCGTGACGACCTTGTCGTCGCTCACCGAACCGCCCGGTTGCACGACGACCGCGACCCCGGCCGCGGCCGCGGCCTCCACGCCGTCGGGGAACGGGTAGAACGCATCCGACGCGCATGCACCGCCGTGCGCCCGACCGGCCGCCTTCTTCGCCGCGATCTCGCCGGACTCGACGCGGTTCTGCTGGCCGGCGCCGATCCCCACGGCCTGGCCGTCCTTCACGAGCACGATCGCGTTCGACTTCACGTGGCCGCACAACCGCCACGCCAGCTCGGCGTCGGCCCACTGCTCGGCCGTCGGTGCCGCCTTCGTGACGACGCGCCAGTCGTCCCTGCGTGCTGCGAAGTGCGCCGAGTCCTGCACGAGGAACCCCCCGCTGATCTGGCGGAACTCGCGCGGCTCGCCCTCGGGCGCGGGCGCCTCGAGCAGCCGGGTGTTCTTGCGCTTCGCCCGCAGGGTCGCGATCGCGTCACCCTCGTACCCGGGCGCGATCACGACGTCGGCCTGTGGCCCCAGCGCCATCGCGTTCGCGGTGGCGTCGTCGATCGGTCGGTTGCACGCCACGATCCCGCCGAACGCGGACCGCTCGTCGCACTCCAACGCCCGCTGGTACGCCGTGGGGAGGTCGTCGGCGACGGCGACCCCGCACGGGTTCGCGTGCTTGATGATGGCGCAGACCGCGCGATCTCCCAGATCGTGGGCGAGCTTCCATGCGGCCTCGGTGTCGTAGAGGTTGAGGTAGCTGAGCGCCACACCGCTGTGCTGGACGAGCTCGTCCCACCAGCTCGTGGTGCCGACGCGCCGGTACCGCGCCCCATGCTGGTGCGGGTTCTCGCCGTAGCGCAGCACCTCGTCGGTGCGCGCGAGCGGGATGACGAGGTGCACCGGAAGCTCCTCGCCCTCCTGGAGCCAGTCGACGATCGCCGCGTCGTACGCCGCGGTGCGGGCGAAGGCCGCCAGCGCGAACGCGCGGCGGGTGACCTCGGTGATCCGACCGTGCTCGCGCAGCTCGGCCAGCACCGTCTCGTACTGGTCCGGGCTCGTGACGACCGCGACGTGCCCGTGGTTCTTCGCGGCGGCGCGCACCATCGCGGGCCCGCCGATGTCGATGAGCTCCACCGACGGCCTCGTGTGGAACGGGTACAGGTTCGACACCACCAGGTCGAACGGCTCGATGCCGTACTCGTCCATGTCGGCCCGGTGGGTCGGGTTGGTCGGGTCCCCGAGCAGCCCTCCGTGCACCTTCGGGTGCAGCGTGACGACCCGGTGGTCGAGGATCGCCGGGACGCCGGTCACCTCGGCGACGTCGGTCACCGGAACCCCCGCGTCGGCGATCGCCGACGCGGTGCCGCCACTCGACACCAACGTGACGCCGAGGTCGTGCAGGGCGCGCGCCAGCTCCACGATGCCGGTCTTGTCGTAGACGGACAGGAGTGCCCGCATCACTGCTCCTTGTCGATGAGTTCCCGGAGGACCGCCGGGTACAGGCGGCGTTCCACGTCCTTGATGCGCTCGTGCAGGCTCTCGACGGAGTCGTCGTCGCGCACGGGCACCGACTCCTGGGCCAGGATCGGCCCGTCGTCGACGTCGAGCCGCGCGACGTGCACGGTGCAGCCCGTGACCTTGACCCCCGCGGCGAGCGCGTCCTCCACCGCGTGCCAGCCCTTGAACGCCGGCAGCAGCGCGGGATGCGTGTTCACGATCCGGTCCGGGAAGGCGTCGTGGATCGGCTTCTCGAGGATCGTCCCGAAGCCCGCCATCGCGACCAGGTCCACCCGGTGGCGGACGAGCGCGTCGACGATCTCGTGCGTGTAGGCGACGCGGTCGAAGTCGGGCGCGAAGCTGTCGCGCAGCACGACCTCGGCGGGGACCCCGGCGGCCGCGGCGCGATCGGTCGCCGCGCACGGACGGTCCACGAGCACCACGACGATCGGCAGATCGGCGTCCAGGAGGGCCTGGAGAATGGTCCCACTGCCCGACGCGAGCACTCCGATCCGCACGGGGCCCACCGTACCTGTCGGCCCGGCTCGGCATCCGAAGAGACGATCCGGCAGCGGACCGGCCGCGGATGCTTCACTGGGCGCCTTCGAGGGAGGCCCGATGAAGTCCCAACCCACCCGCGGGGAGATCGTGATCATGGTCGGCGGTCTCGCCGTGGTGATCGGCTCCTTCCTGCCGTTCTATTCCCTGCCCGCCGGGTTCGAGAGTCCCACCGCGTGGGACAGCGGCTTGTCGCCGATCGCGCTGTACCCGCTCTTCGCCGGCGTCGCGTCGGCCGGGGTCGTCGCGCTGCGCCGGTTCGCGGACGGGCAGCTCACCATCCGTCGCGGCGGGTACTCGTGGGAGCAGATCCACGTGCTGCTCGGCCTGTTCGCGCTGCTGATCGCGGTGGGCTACTTCTTCGGGAGCAAGCCCGTCGGGTGGAACTACGGCCTCGGCTACTGGGCGCTGCTCGGCGGCTCGATCGCGCTGCTCGTCGGGGGCGTGATGCACTCGCGCGAGCACTCGGGCCCCCGCGGCATCTACTGAGCCGTTCTTGCGCCACAAACCCGCGAATAGCGCGGGCAAGTGGCGCAGGTTGGGCAGGCGCGCACCGGGTCAGAGGGTGGCGACGACTCCGGTCATCAGCTCGCCCGCCTCGGTGGGGTTGAGTCCCACCTGCACGCCGGCATCGCGCAGCGCCTCCATCTTGGCGGCGGCGGTGCCCTTGCCGCCCGAGACGATGGCACCCGCGTGGCCCATCTTCTTGCCCGGCGGCGCCGTCACCCCCGCGACGTACGCGACGACCGGCTTGCTCATCTCGCGCTTGATGAACGCGGCGGCTTCCTCCTCGGCCGAGCCGCCGATCTCGCCGATCATCATCACGGCCTCGGTCTCGGGGTCGGCTTCGAACGCGCGCAGGCAGTCGATGAAGCTCGTTCCCGGGACGGGGTCGCCGCCGATGCCGACGCACGTGGTCACACCGATGTCCTGCTGCTTGAGCTCGTAGAGCGCC
>CAZXCB010000239.1:0-5218 GCA_964639075.1 uncultured Bifidobacteriaceae bacterium
GGGACTTCCCGGCGAGCGACAGCCTCCAGCGGTTCATGGCCGAGGTCGCGCCCAGCATCAGCGCCTGACGGCGCGGGAGTGCCCCGGAACCGGCACGAGGCACCGGTACGCTGGCGGGCTCGCATGAAGGTCGACGTGGCGGCGCCCGCGCGCCAGGAGCCCCCGGACGGCGGGGCGGTCGGGGCGGCCGATCGGCGGATCTCGCCGGGCTGGGTCGCGGCGGCCGTCGCGGTGATCGGCGCCGGGATCGTCGTGCGCTTCGTGGCCGTGTCGGACCTGTGGCTCGACGAGGCACTCAGCGTCACGATCGCCCGGTTGCCGCTCGACCGGCTCCGGGTCGCGCTGCTCCACGACGGTGCGCCGCCGCTCTACTACGTGCTGCTCCACGCCTGGACCGCCGTCTTCGGCACGTCGACCGCGGCGGTCCGGGCATTGTCGGGCGTCCTCGGCGTGATCGCCATCGGCCTCGCGTTCCTCGCCGGCCGGGCGGCGAGCCCGGACCCGGGCGTGGCCCGGCGCATCGGTTGGGTGACGGCGGTCGTCGTGGCGACGTCGCCGTTCGCGATCCGCTACTCCTCCGAAGCGCGCATGTACGAGCTCGCGATCGTGCTGGGCCTGCTCGGCATCTGGCTCGGTCTCCGCGCGTGGCGCGAGCCGACGGTGCTGCGGCTCGCCGGCGTCGCGATCGCGACGGCCGGCCTCGTGTACACGGTGTACTGGGCGTGGTTCCTCGTCGCGGTCGTCGGTGCCGGGCTCGCGCTCACGTGGGCGCGCGCCCACGCGAGCGCCGCGCCCCGCCTGCTCGGCGCGCTCGCGGGTGGGACGGTGCTGTTCGTGCCGTGGCTGCCGACGTTCCGTGACCAGCTCGACCACACCGGCACGCCGTGGGACGCGCCGGCCGCGCTCGTGGGCAGCGCGCGGCGGGCCTTCGTCGGCTTGGGCGGCGCGCACGCGGTGCGGTGGCCGCTCGTCGCGGTGATGGCGCTCGCGATCGTGGTCGCGCTGGTCGCGGGGGACCGGCGGGGCGGCGCGGTGAGCATCGTGCGGCTCGCGGCCGCCGTGACCGTCGCCACCGTGCTCCTGGGAGTCGTCGCCTCGGTGATCGCCGGCACGGGGTTCCACGAGCGCTACGCCACGGTCGTGTTCCCGGTGCTCGCGCTCGCGGTCGGTGCCGCGATCGTGGCCCTGCCGGGCGCGGTCTGGCGCGGCGCGGTGCTCGGGGTCCTCGTGGTGGGTGGGCTCGCCGGCGGGTGGCAGGACACCCGGGCCGAGCGCACCGCCTCCACCACGGTCGCGGCCGCGCTGCGCGCGCGCCTGCACCGCGGCGATGTCGTCGCCTACTGCCCGGACCAGCTGGCCCCGAGCACCGCCCGGCTGCTCGACGCCCAGGTCGACCAGGTGACGTTCCCCCGGCTCGACGGGCCGCGCCTGGTCGACTGGACGGACTACGCCGCGCGCAACCGTCGGGGGTCGCCGACCCGTTTCGCGGCTGCAGTCGACGCCCGCGCGGGCGGGGGCACCGTCTGGCTCGTGTGGTCGCCCGGCTACCGGACGCTCGGAACCCGGTGCGAACAGGTCGTGAACGCGCTGGCGCGCACACGCGTCGGCACCGGGATCGTGGCAGTCGCCGACGGCCCGAACGGCGAGCAGGTGGGAGTCCGGCGGTTCGACCCGTGACCGTGTCGTGGCCGGCGACGTGGGAGAGCACCCGCCGCCAGCGGGGGGTCGGCTACGCGCTGCTCGCGCTGCTGGCCTACGTCCCGGTCCTCCTCGCGCACCCGGGCCGGGTCGTCGCGGACACGAAGCAGTACCTCTACCTCGACCCCGGACGCGTGCTCGAGCGGGCGTGGTCCATGTGGGACTCCAACATCGGGTTCGGCACCGTCACGCATCAGAACATCGGGTACCTGTTCCCGATGGGGCCGTGGTACTGGTCCCTGGATCGGCTGGGCCTCCCCGACTGGGTCAGCCAACGCCTGTGGCTCGGCAGCGTCCTGTTCTTCGCCGCGCTCGGCGTGCTCTTCCTGTTCCGCACGATCGGCCTGCGTGGCGCGGGCGCGACCGTCGGCGCGCTCGTGTACCTCCTGAGCCCGTACTGGCTCGAGTACGCGGCGCGCCTGTCGGTCCTGCTGCTGCCGTGGGCGGGGCTTCCGTGGATGATCGCCCTGCTCATCCGCGGGAGCCGGAGGGGCGGCTGGCGGCACGCCGCGCTGTTCGCGCTGCTCGTGCAGCTCATCGGCAGCGTCAACGTGACCGCGCTCGTGTTCGCCGGGATCGGACCGATGCTGTGGGTGCCCTACGCGATCTGGGTCGACCGCGAGGAGTCGTGGCGCCGCGTGCTCGCCACCGTCGCGAAGATCGGGGTGCTCACCGTCCTCGCCTCCGCGTGGTGGATCTCGGGCTTGTGGGCCCAGGGCAGCTACGGACTCGACATCCTGAAGTTCACCGAGACGATGCGCGTCGTGTCGCGCACCACGCTGCCCAACGAGGTGCTGCGCGGCCTGGGCTACTGGTTCTTCTACGGCCGCGACCGCCTCGGTCCGTGGATCGAGGCGAGCACGTCGTACACGCAACGGCCCGCGTTGATCCTCGTTTCCTACGCGGTGCCGGTGCTCGCGCTCGCGTCGGCCGCGCTGGTGCGCTGGCGGCACCGGATCTACTTCGCGCTCCTCGTCGTGGTCGGCGTGGTGGTCGCCGTCGGCGCGCATCCCTACGACACGCCGACCCCGGTCGGTGCGACGTTCAAGCACCTCGCGCAGGGCTCGACGGTCGCGTTCGCCCTCCGGAGCACGGGTCGGGCCGTGCCGCTCGTGGTGCTCGGCCTGGCCGGGCTGCTCGGCGCCGGCGTGACCGCGGTGGTCGACCGTCTGCGCCGAGGCCAGCGGAGGTGGTCGGTGGTCGCCGTCCCGGCCGTCGTCGTGCTCCGGCTCTTCGTCAACCTGCCGGCCCTGTGGACCGGCGGCTTCTACGGCGACAACCTCCAGCGGCCCGAGGAGATCCCGCAATACTGGAAGGACGCGATCGCGCGCGTCGACGAACGGGGTCGCGACACGCGCGTGATGGAGCTGCCCGGCGCCGACTTCGGCTCCTACCGCTGGGGTCAGACCGTCGACCCGATCACACCCGGCCTCATGGACCGTCCGTACGTCGCGCGCGAGCTGATCCCGTACGGGTCACCGGCGTCGGCGAACCTGCTGAACGCGTTCGACCTGCGGCTGCAGACCCGCCAGCTCGATCCGGACGCGATCGCGCCGCTCATGCGGCTGATGGGCGTCGGCGACGTGGTGCTGCGCAACGACGTGCAGTTCGAGCGGTACCGACTCCTGCGGCCGCTGTTCACGTGGTCGGCGTTCCGCCCGACGCCCGCCGGACTCGGCGAGCCCGCGACCTTCGGCGCGCCGACCTCGACCCAGAGCACGCAGTACCCGTTCCTCGACGAGCAGGCGCTCCTCGCCGATCCGGGGCTGAAGCTCCCGCCACCGGTCGCGGTGTTCCCGGTGGAGGATCCGGTGCCGATCGTGCGGACCGCGGCGGCGCGCGCGCCGGTCGTGCTCGCGGGCGACGGCGACGGCATGGTGGACGCGGCGGAGAGCGGGCTGCTCGCGGACGACCCGCTCGTCCTCTACTCCGCGTCCTTCGCGAGCGACCGTGCCGCGCTCGAGCGCCAGATCCGCCGCGGCGCGACGCTCGTGCTCACCGATAGCAACCGCGACCGCGGGCGACGGTGGAGCACGATCACCGAGACCTCGGGCTACACCGAGGGTCGCGGGACGCATCCGCTCACGAAGGACGAGGCCGACGCGCGGCTCGAGCTGTTCCCGGACGCCGGCCCGGCGACCGAGACCGTGACGGTGTTGCACGGCGCGCGCAGCGTCGCCGCCAACAACTACGGCAACGCGATCACCTACACGCCCGAGGACCGCGCGACGCGTGCGTTCGACGGCGATCCGTACACCGCGTGGCGTACCGGTCAGTTCGACGACGTGCGCGGCGACCGGATCCGGATCGTGCTCGACCACCCGATCACGACCGACCACGTGAACCTGGTCCAGGTGCTGAAGCCGCCGAACGATCGCTGGATCACCGGCGCGGTGCTGCGCTTCGACGGCGGCGACGCGACGCCGGCGACGCTCGACGCCGCGTCCCGGACGGTGGCGGGCCAGACCCTCCGGTTCCCGAAGCGCCGGTTCCGGTCCTTCGAGGTCGAGGTGCGCGACACCAACGTGGGGGAGCAGCAGATCTTCGGGGGCTACAGCCCCATCGGCTTCGGCGAGATCCGCCTGCGTGACGACGCGCCCGGTGCCGCGCCGGTCGTCGTGCGCGAGGTCGTGCGCATGCCGACGGACCTGAGCCGGGCCGCGGGCGCGCGCTCGGTGCGGAACCCGATGGTGATCCTCATGAGCCGCGACCGCGTCCAGCCCCTGCCGGCCCGGTCGAGCCCCGAGCCAGCGCTCGTCCGCCAGTTCGCGATCCCCACGGCGCGGATCTTCGACCTCGCGGCGGCGCTCCGGTTGTCGCGTGACCGCACCGACCCGCAGATCGACCGGACGCTCGGGTACACCGGACCGGTGGTCGCGAGCTCGTCGGGTCGGCTGCTCGACGCACCCGCGGTGCGGGCGTCGGCCGCGCTCGACCACGACCCGCAGACCGCGTGGGAGACGCCGTTCAAGTCCGCGGTCGGATCGTGGGTCGACGTCGACTTCGGCACGACCCGCACGATCGACCGCCTCGACCTCTCGCTCGTGGCCGACGGCCGTCACTCGGTGCCGACCGAGCTCGTCGTGAGCAACCACGCGGGCGAACGCCGGCGCGTGCCCCTCGAGGTGCCGCCCGACGGGACCACGCCGAACGCGACCGTTGCCACGACCGCCCGGTTGGCGCCGCTGCAGGGTGACGGCATCCGCGTCCGGATCGCGAAGGTCCGCCCGGTGCTGACGCTCGAGTACGACTGCGGCTGCGACGTCGAGACCCCGGCCGCGATCGCCGAGCTCGGCGTGCCCGACCTCGCGGCCGTCGCGCCGCCGACCACGTTCCCGGACGAGTGCCGCCGCGACCTCCTGGCCGTCGACGGGACGCCGGTGGCCGCGCGGGTGGCCGGCTCGACCGCGGATGCGGTCGCGCTCGACGCGCTCCCGGTGCGGGCGTGCGAGACCGGAGACCGTCGTCTGACCCTGGACCTCTCGGCGGGAGCACACGAGCTCACCGCGACCGAGGGCGG
>CAZXCB010000240.1:0-5199 GCA_964639075.1 uncultured Bifidobacteriaceae bacterium
TGGGACGACCGCATGGGGCGCGTCCTCGACTACCTCGAGGAGTCGGGCCAGCTCGACAACACGCTGGTCGTTGTGATCTCGGACAACGGCGCGAGCGGCGAGGGCGGCCCGAACGGCGAGTTCAACGAGTGGCGGTTCTTCAACGGACTGCCGAGTGACCCGGCGGCGACGCTCGAGCGCATCGACCAGCTCGGCTCGCCCGAGTCGTACAACCACTACAACACCGGGTGGGCGTGGGCGCTCGACACGCCGTTCCCGTACTGGAAGCGCTGGGCCGGGGCGGAGGGCGGTGTCGCCGACATGTGCTTCGTGTCGTGGCCGGCGCGGATCACCGCCGACGCAACCCCGCGCCAGCAGTACGTGCATGCGGTCGACGTCGTGCCGACGGTCTACGACCTGCTCGGGATCACCCCGCCGGAGACGATCAAGGGATACCTGCAGAGCCCGATCGAGGGGGAGTCCTTCGCGAAGGCGCTGGCCGATCCGGAGGCGCCGGGGAAGCGGACGCAGTTCTACACGATGCTGGGTCAGCGCTCGATCTACCACGACGGCTGGCTGGCCGCGACGCTGCACCCGCCGTTGTCGGGTTGGGGCAACTTCGGCCACGACGAGTGGGAGCTCTACCACCTCGAGGCTGACCGGTCGCAGACGGCGAACGTCGCGGCCGACAACCCGGACGTCGTCGAGCGGCTGAAGGACCTGTGGTTCTACTACGCAGGCATCTACAAGGGGCTCCCGCTCGACGACCGCAGCGCGCTGGAGCAGGTACTCGCCGAGCGGCCCAAGGGCGGGCCCGACCGGACCCGCTACGAATACTTCCCCAACTGCGCGGACGTCCCCGAGTCCGCCGGGGTCGCGATCAACGGTCGCTCGTACACGATCGTGGCCGGCGTCGAGCTCGACTCCGCGGACGCGGAGGGCGTGCTGTACGCGCACGGCGGTGTTGCCGGCGGTCACTCCCTCTACGTGAAGGACCGCAAGCTCAAGTACGCGTTCAACTGGGTGGGCACGCACATCCAGACGGTCGAAGCCGACCGCGAGATCACTCCCGGGCGCCACGTGCTCACCGTCGAGTTCGTGGTGAGCGGTCCGAGCAGCGATCCGAACCAGCCCGGCTTCGCCGGCACGGCCACGCTCTACGTGGACGACGAAGCCGTCGGATCGGGAGAGATCATCACCCAGCCCGGGTACTTCTGCGTCGTCGGGGACGGCATCTGCGTCGGTCGCGACAGCGCATCACCGGTGACCCCGGACTACGCGGACCGTGGCACCTTCGCGTTCACCGGCGGCACGATCGACAAGGTCATCGTCGACGTCACCGGTGAGCACTACGTGGACCACGAGGCGCAGGTCCGCGCCTGGCTCCTGAAGGACTGACGGGCACCCTCGCGGCGCTCGGGATCCCCGAGGTCATGGGGTACACGAAGATCGCGGGGATGCCCGTCGTCATGGGCCTCTACTCGATCCTGATCCCGATCGCGGCGTTCGGGATCGATCCATCGACGACCACGCCGTGACGCACTCGAGTTCCCTCCGGGCGCGAGCCACTTCACGGGTGAGATGGCGAAGGAGCCAGCTCGTCGCGAGCGGTCGCATCCCCATTCAAGCCATCGTCGCCTCCATCGAGGCCGAGGGAGCGGAAGGAGCCTGAGATGCCACTACGACCGATGCGAGCAGCCCGACGGGGAGTCATCGGCGCGCCGGTGGCTCGCACAGCCGCGGCCGTCGGCACCGCGGCCGTCGTCGCGCACGGTGTGGACCGCCGTCAGGACCGCCGCGAGGGCCGCCGCGACAGACGCTGAACCTTGGAGATGTGGGTGGTTCGGACACCGCGGCAAGGGCGACCGTAGGGTTCACGACGATGTCAGCCGTCCAGTGTGGATGAAGCAAGCACCGACGCCGAGGGAGAGTGAGCGCTCGTGATGGCGTACGTGGTCGCCGATCGACGGGGTCTCCACGTTCGGGGTTGACGGTTCGTCGTTCCAATCGCCGCTGCTCGGCTCCGACGCGCCGCCGCGGCGTACCCTCCCTCGATGGTCGAGCCCACGAGTGCCGTCGATCCGGCGGGTGCGGCGTGGCGACGGTTGACCGCCACGCTCGAACGGCTCGAGCGTCGGTTGTCGGATCCGGACTTCCCCACCGACCCCCGCGGGCGCGCCGAGGGGCTGCGCCACCTCGCCCGCCAGACCGGTCTGGCGTTGGCGGGCGAGCTCGAGCACGCGGACGCGCGGTTCCCGCGGCTCGCGCGCTACGAGCTCCCGTGGTCGCAGTGGGGCGCGCCGAACCCCGACAACGTGTACGCGCGGTGCGCGATCGATCCCACCGCCGAGTACGTGCTCCGCGGACGGGTCGCCGGCGTGCACGAGGCGCTGTTCTCGCTCGTCGAGGGCGACATGCACCTCGACGAGCACGGCGTGTTCGCCGAGGTCGCGCTCAGCGATCTCGCCGTGGAGCCGGGTGGGGAGCTCACCCTGCACGTCGGCCCGGGTGCGGACGGCGCCAACCGTCTGCGCGGCGAGTCCGGCGCGCGCATGCTGCTCATCCGTCAGTACCTCTACGACTGGTCGAGTGAGCCGGTCGCGTCGTTCACCATCGAGCGCGTCGACACCGTCGGGACGCGACCGCCCGCACCGGACCCCGAAGTGGTCGGTGCGGCGCTCGATCGCGCGGCGCGCTGGATCGAGCAGTCGATCGACTACTGGGCCGCGTACGTCGCCGCGTCCCGGGATCTGCTCGAGCACAACACGTTCACCGCGCCGAACACGCCGTCCGGTGGTGCGCCGAGCATCGCTTACGGGGGTGGGTGCTTCGACCTGGCGCCGGGTGAGGCGCTCGTGATCGAGCACGAGGTACCCGACGCGCACTACTGGAACTGGTCGGTGCACCATCTCCACTGGTTCGACTCCGGCGCCTGGGACCGGTGCCTCACGAGCTGCAACGGCCACGAGGCGCACGTGGACGACGACGGGATGGTCCGCATCGTCGTCGCGGCCGACGACCCCGGCGTGCCCAACTGGCTCGACACCGAGGGCCAGCCGATCGGGATGGCGGTCTACCGCTACGTCGGCGCGCGCACGAAGCCACAGCCGGGTGCCCGCGTGGTCGCACTCGCCGACGTGCGCGACGTGCTCCCGCCCGGTCACCCGCGCGTCGTGCCCGCGGCGCGGCGGGCGCAGCTCGGCCACCGGTGGCGGGCCGCGCAGCGGCGCTGGAGCTGAGGCGCGTCGCGATGCCGTGGACCCGACCCGATGCGCCCGAGTGGGTGACACGCCTGAACGCGCACGCCCAGGCGGTCGGCGGCGCGGAGTGGCTGGTCGAGCTGGATGCCGACGACCTCGTCGCCGCCGCGTGCGCGAGCACGGGCCTCACCGACTTCGGCGGCGACTCCTGGCGCCCGCACTTCGAGGTGCTCGTCGCCGCGCTCCGTGACGAGGCGCACCTGACCCTGGCGGGCCGGATCGTCGCCCGGACCGAGCTCGTGCGCGCGCTGCGCCAGCGTCTGCTGCTGCAGGCGGCGTGGACCACGGACCCGACCATCCTCGACGAGGTGATCGACCAACCGATCTTCGTCGTCGGGACCGGACGCTCCGGGACCTCGATCCTCCACGAGCTGCTCGCACTCGACGCGACGAACCGCGTCCCGCTCACGTGGGAGCTGTTGCACCCGGGCGAGGCGGTGGGTCCGGATGCGGGCGCCGCGCGCCGCGCCGGCCACGAGGTGCACGCGTTCTGGGCCGATCTGGCACCCGCGTACGCGTCGATGCACCACAACAGCGGCGACGAGCCC
Source organism: uncultured Bifidobacteriaceae bacterium (assembly GCA_964639075.1). GTDB lineage: Bacteria > Actinomycetota > Acidimicrobiia > IMCC26256 > JAENVU01 > JAENVU01. Next base: position 3,788 of record CAZXCB010000240.1, read on the forward strand.
AACGAGTGCATCTTCGCGACGATGCTCGAGTTCCTCTCCGACCAGTGGGGTGGCACCTTCGAGATCCCGAGCTACTCCGCGTACCTCGTCGCGGCCGACCAGACCGACGCGTACCGCTACCACCGCCGCGTGCTCCAGACCCTGTCGCGCCGGGCGCGTGCCGATCGATGGGTGCTGAAGGCGCCGAGCCACCTCGGCCAGCTCCGGACGCTGTTCCGCGTCTACCCCGACGCCCGGGTCGTGCAGATCCACCGCGACCCGCTCAAGACCGTCCCGTCGACGATCAGCCTGATGGGGACGATCCGCTCGATGCGGTGCGCGACCGTCGACGTCGACTCGCTCGCGCCGTGGATCTCGATCGGCTACGCGCGCATGCTCGACGACACGATCGACGCCCGCGCGTCCGGTGAGCTCCCCGACGCGCAGTTCGTCGACGTCCGGTACGCGGATCTCGTTCGTGAGCCGAGCGCGACCCTGCGCCGGGTCTACGACGAGCTCGCGATCGCACCGCCGGCGGCGCTCGACGACCTGGTTCGTGAGCACCTCGCGGCCCGACCACCCGAGGTGCGCGGCACGCACCGGTACTCGCTCGCCGACACCGGCCTCGACCCGACGCGCGAGCGCCAGCGGTTCGCGCGCTACCAGGCCACCTACGCCGTGCCCGACGAGGCCTGAGCCTCCGGCTTCGTCGCTGGTCGCGCCAGGTCGCCGGTCGCCCCGTCCTCCGGGCGCGGCGCGCGTGGGTGGGTCTCGTACATGCGCACCGCGACACCGATGCCCGACAGCGCGGTCAGCGCCGCGACCGACCAGATCGCGGCTTCGAGCCCGAAGGCGTCGGCCAGGACGCCGGCGAGGAGCGCGCCGACCGCGAACCCGCCGTCGCGCCAGAGCCGGTAGATGCCCACCGACGATGCCCGCCAGGAGGGGTGGGCGACGTCACCGATGGCGGCGAGCAGGGTGGGGTAGACCATCGCGGTGCCCGCGCCGAGCAGCACCGCGCCCACGGCCCAGGCACCGAAGCCGCTCGTCGCGGCGATGAGCCCGATCGCGCCGGCCTGGGTCAGCATCCCCCCGACGATCAGCCACTTGCGGCCGACGCGGTCGGAGAGCGTTCCGGTGACGAGCTGGCCGAGCCCCCAGACCGCGGGGTAGAGCGCGGCGATGACGCCGATGCGTCCGATCGAGAGCCCCGCGGCCGCGAAGTAGAGCGGGAACAGACCCCACGCGAGCCCGTCGTTCAGGTTGTTGACCATGCCGGCCTGGCTGCACGACGACAGCGCCGGCTCGGTGAAGCTCGTGAGTCTGAAGACCTCGCCGGTGGTGAGTCCGCCGTGGAGCGCCGCATCGGTCGTGACGTGCGTCGCGGCCTCGGGGCGCGCGTGGCCCTGGGGCTCGCGCACGAACAGGGTGGA
>CAZXCB010000241.1:0-5147 GCA_964639075.1 uncultured Bifidobacteriaceae bacterium
GCCGCGGCGAGATGCAGCTGCCGTTCGTGCTGCAGAGCGCCGAGACGATGAAGACCGCGGTCGCGCACCTGGAGCCGCACCTCGAGAAGGCCGACGCCGGCGGCAAGGGCGTCGTCGTCATCGGCACGGTGAAAGGCGACGTCCACGACATCGGCAAGAACCTCGTGGACATCATCCTCACCAACAACGGCTACGAGGTCCACAACATCGGGATCAAGGCGCCGCTCCAGGACTTCGTCGACAAGGCGAAGGAGGTGAACGCCGACGCGATCGGCATGAGCGGCCTGCTCGTGAAGAGCACCATCATCATGCGCGAGAACCTCGTCGAGATGAACGAGCTCGGCCTCGCCGAGACGCCCGTGCTGCTCGGCGGCGCCGCGCTGACGCGCAACTACGTCGAGGTCGACCTGCGCGAGGTGTACGAGGGCCGGCTGTTCTACGGCAAGGACGCGTTCGAGGGCCTCCACACCATGGACACCCTCATGACCGCGAAGCGGACGGGCACGATCGACCCCGACCTCGGCCGGGCGCCCGGCGGGCGCAAGCTGCCGCCGCGCAGGTCCGAGCTGGCGACCGACCCGGTCCCGGTGCCGGCCCGATCGGACGTCGCCGACGACGTCCCCGTCTTCACGCCGCCGTTCCTCGGGGCACGCGTCGCCAAGGGGATCTCACTCGACGAGATCGCCGCGTTCGTCAACGAGACCGCGCTGTTCCGCAACCAGTGGCAGTTCCGGCCGGAGAGCGGCGAGTCCGACGACGAGTTCAAGACGCGAATCCGGCCCACGCTCCGGGCCGAGCTCGAGCGCGCCAAGGCCGACGGGTGGCTGGTCCCGGCGGTCGCTTGGGGCTACTTCCCGGTGAACGCGGCGGGCGACGACCTCGTGGTGTGGACCGACGACGCGCGCACCACCGAGCGGTGCCGGTTCCACTTCCCGCGCCAACAGAAGGCGCCGTTCCTCTGCATCGCCGACTTCTTTCGCAGCATCGAATCCGGCGACGCGGACTACGCCGGGTTCCACGTGGTCACCGTCGGCCACGAGGCCAGCGCCCGCGAGCGCGAGCTGTTCGCGGCGGACAGGTACCAGGACTACCTGTTGTGCCACGGCCTCTCGGTCGAGATGACCGAGGCGCTGGCCGAGCTCTGGCACCGCCGGATCCGCGAGGAGTGGGGCTTCGTCGCCGAGGACGGTCCGAGCCTCGCGGGGCTGTTCCGTCAGAAGTACCGCGGGTCCCGGTACTCGTGGGGATATCCCGCGTGCCCCGACCTGGAGGACCAAGCCCAGCTCGTCGATCTCCTCGAGGTCGATCGCATCGGCGTGCACCTCACCGAGGAGTTCCAGCTCGAGCCGGAGCAGTCGACGAGCGCCATCATCGTGCCCCACCCCGAGGCGAAGTACTTCGTCGTGTGACGCCATGACCGGCCTGGTGACCGACGCGCCGGTCATGCCTGCTCCCGGGACCTCGGGCCGGCACCCGGCGCGTCGGCGGGTGCTGCTGGCGACGTTGTTCGTCGGCATCGTCGTCGTGATGATGCGACCGTCGTGGAACCTGCTCACGCAACGCGTGGTGAACCTCGGCGACCCGGTGCTCTTCGGGTGGAGCTGGAGCTGGACCCGCCACGCGCTCATCACCGATCCGCTGCACCTCTTCGACGGCAACATCTTCTGGCACCACGACCTGACGGTCGCGTACACCGACAACATGCTGGTGCTGCTGGCGCCGTACTCGGTGCTGCGCGCGCTCGGCGCCGGCTGGGCGCTCCAGATCAACCTCCTGACCCTCGGCATGCTGACGGGCTCGCTGGCCGCGACCTACGCGCTGACCCATCGACTGGTCGGACGGGTCGACGCCGCGGTCTTCGCCGCGGTCTCGTTCACCTTCGGCAGCTACACCTTCTCGCACCTGGGTCACCTCCAGCTGCTCCTCCTCGCGCAGTTCCCCCTCGGGTTCTGGCTCGCGTTCCGATGGCTGGAGCGCCGTCGCGTCGGCGACGCCGTGGCGTTCGGGCTCGTCAACGCGTCCTTCTTCCTCGGCGCGCTCTACTACGCGGCGATCTGGACCGTGTGCGTCGCCGTCGTCCTGGGTGGCTGGCTCGTCGCGGCGCGCTTCCGGCCCGGTCGGCGCTTCTGGTCCGGCCTGGCGGTCGTCGCCGCCTTCAGTGCCACGGCGATCCCGTTCGTGCTTCCCTACCTGGACCTCGGCCGGGAGCGCCCGCTCGTGCCGGAATGGGGCCTGCAACCGCGCGACCTCGCGATCGTCGCCACCGGCAGCTACCTCTACCCCGGTCTCGACGACCGGGCCAACGAGAGCGTGGACCGCAGCGAGCACTCCTTCTTCCCCGGCTTCATGGCCGCCGGGCTCGCCCTGGTCGGCGCCGGCACGCTCGTCGTCGCCTCGACGGCGCGTCGCCGGAGCCGGATGCCGGCGCCGATCCCGCACCGGCTGCGCGAGCTCTGGATCCTCGTTGCCGCGGGCGGGGCGGCCGTCATCCTGGCGCTCGGCCCGGAGGTCCGCGGCCACCGCATGCCCTTCGCCTGGTTCCACGACCACGTCCCGGGCTTCTCCGGGATCCGCGTCGCGGCGCGGCTCGCGATGCCGGGCTTCCTCGCCCTGGCCGTCCTCGCCGGGCTCGGGATGACGGTGATCGTGACGCGCCTGCGGCCGCGACTCGCGGCAGCGATCGGCATCGCGCTGTGCGCCGCCCTGGGCCTCGAGCTGGCCGCGCCGGTCTTCTCCGTCCACCTCCCGGACGACCGCCGGACCCTCGCCGTGTACCACGCGCTCGACGGCCGGCCGACGGGTGCGGTCGCCGAGCTCCCGATGGAGAGCACGCACGACGGCGCGGCATGGGCGTTCGTCGAGGCGCCCCGGATGCTCTACTCCACCCTCGACCTCCATCCGCGAGTCAACGGATACTCGGGGAGCTGGCCCGACGACTACGCGGCCCGACGCGCGGTGTTCAACCGCTTCCCTGCCGACCCGACCGTGCGCGCGATGCGCCGGCTCGGCGTGCGGTACGTGGTCCTCCACGTCGGTCGGTACGCGGGCATCCCACAGTACGGCGAGGCCGCGGCCGCGGCGATCGTCCGCCGTCTGCCCCGCGGCGCCACCGCACGACGCCACGGCAACGCCTGGCTGGTGGACCTCGGACCGAGCCCCGAGTCGCGCTAGAGACAGCTCGACGCGACGGCTTCGAATGCGTTCTGCATGCCCTCGACCTGCGCGTCGGTCGGCTCGGCGTCGCTCAGCATGCCCGCGGAGAAGGGTAGGTACTCGGGCCGCTCGATGATCGCGTCCCCCAGACAGCTCACGGCAGAGACCGGGATCCCCTCGTGCACCATGTCGCCGACGATGAATCCGCGTACGGCGGCGAAGCCGAGTGCGTCCTCGGCCGAGTTCGGCGGTGCGGCCGCGCTCGGACCCGGATCGCACACCCGGAATCCGAGCCCAGTCGGCGTCGTCGTGCTGCTTCCGTCGCGAAGCGCTCGCGTCCAGAGCGCGATCGCCGCACGCAGCCGCGCGTCAGCGGCACGATCGCGGCCCGAGAGCGCGACGTCGGCGCAGATGCCCTGCTTGCTCCGACTGATGACGACCTTGCCGTCGGCCCACGAGTCGGCTGCCCGCAGCGCGAGCGGCGCGGGCAGCCGACTCGCGAGCGTGAAGTACAGATCGAGCGCGCCGAAGTCGCCGGGGTGGCCGGTGCGGACGACCTTCGCCCCGGCCGGCAGCCGGGGAGTGCGGACGCGCCGCGGGCGGGAGGAGTCGAACAGCGTCGTCGGAAGCAGGAACTGCAGCTGCGTGGTCGGCGGGTGGCGGAACGCCCGGTCGAGTCCGGCGCGGTGACCGTGCGAGAGGACGACGTCGACCAGCGACGGGCCGAGCGCGTACGGGGCCTCGAGCTGCGCGCCGACGAAGCCCGCATCCGACGTCGCGACCGACGGGTGCGCGATGTCGGGATCGGCCGGACCGGAGACGGCGTCGGCCTCCGCGCGATCGACGGCGCGCTGGTCCTTGCTGCTCAGCGTGGCGTAGTACTCGTTCTCGATCCTGGTCGCGTCCCCTTCGACCAGCGCGACGATCGCGTCGTCGGCGCCCGAGGTCTTCGCCCGGTCACGCATCCGGTTGAGGTCGTAGTGCTGGTCCTGGAGCCCGTGGGTGAGCTCGTGCGCGATCGTCAGCCGCAGCTCCGGGTCCATCTTCGTGCCGCGCACGACCATCCGCTCGTGATCGGGGTCGTAGAAGGCGGCGACGCTGTCGCCGGTCACCTCGTCCGACGCGGCGCGGATGTCGAACGAGCCGTCGACGAGGCCGAGCGCGCGCAGCTCGGCCTCGATCACCTCCTGGCGCCGTTTCGCCTTCGTGGTCTGCTTCTCGTCGTCGGACGTGACCAGCTTGCGGAACTTCTTGTCGGACAGGAACCGCACCGGGATCGGATGCTCGAAGCGGAGGTGCCGAAGGTGCTCGACCTCGTGGGCGATCGCCTCGATGCGCGGGTCCCAACCGGAGCTGCGCGCCGGCCGGGACGCGGCCGCAGTCGAGAGGAGGCCAGCGGCCACCAGCGCGACGGTGGTGCCGACCGACAGCGCGCCCGACAACGCGCCCGACAACGCGCCCGACAGCGCGCGGAGACGAACGGGTCCTGCCACCGGGCCAGACTAGGGCGTCACGGGGCGAGCACCGCACGCGCGACCAGGTCGGTCCCGAACGCGGTGAGGATCGCGAGGTAGAGCAGCCCGGTCGCGGCCATGACCGCGGAGTAGGAGCGCTCCCGCAGCGCCAGCCACGTGATCCACAGCAGCGCGCCGGTCGTGATCGCACACACCACCCACATCCACGCGAGCAGCCCGCCGTACCCGTCGTCGGTCGAACCGGAGACCACGCCGATCATCCCGGGCGGCAGGACCAGCACCAACACCTCGAACGGCCACACGACGCCCGCCCACATCACGAGCTCCTTGATCGGCTCGCGTGGCAGCCCCGGTTGGGTGAGGTACCAGTGGCCGAGGAGCATCGCGTCGGTGACGACTCCGAGGAACAGCGCGCCGACGACGAGCCGGAGCGCGACGAGCCACGCGGCACCGCCGGTGAACTGCGCGGCCGCGACCAGCCCGACGAGCCCGATCGCAGGCGCGACCAGATCGAGCGCG
>CAZXCB010000242.1:0-5108 GCA_964639075.1 uncultured Bifidobacteriaceae bacterium
GTCCCACTCCTTGACGACCTGGCCCTCTTCGTCGAGCTCCTGGGCGATGACGTGGATGTCGCCGGTCTCGATGTCGATCTCGACGAGAGCTTCCTCCGCCGCCTCGGGAGTGCGCTTGTACGCAGTGACGAGCGCGTTCGCCAACGCCTCGAGCAGGATCTCCACCGAGATCCCCTTCTCGCGCTCGATCGTGTACAGCGCCTCCATCATGTCGGAGTTCATGGTCGCTCCACTCCGCCATCACGACGACGCGAGCTCTGCTTGCTTCGTTCCGCTCGGCTGTTCACGAGTGCGCCGCCTCCTTCTTCCGGCCGGGCTTCGAGCCCTTGCCCGGCTTCGGTGCGGGTCCCCACTCGAACACGGTGCGCGCCGCCTCGACGGCGTCGAGCGCGACCGTGCGGTCCCCGGCTTCGGTCGTGATCGTGAGCGACGCGTCGTCCACCGCGTCGAGGACGCCGCGCAGGCGCAGCATCCGGCCGTCGGCGTCGCGCGCCTTGAGGGTGACGAGCTCACCGATCGCGCCGGCGAAGTGCGCGGGCGTGCGCAGCGGTCGTTCGAGACCCGGGCTCGACACCTCGAGCAGGTAGCGGCCGTGGAACGGGTCGATCGCGTCGAGCGCGGCCGAGATCGTGCGGGTCGCCGTCTCGATCGCGTCGAGGTCGACACCGCCGGCGCGGTCCACGAGCACCGTGAGCGTGGGTCGGTCGCCACCACCCGAGAGCGCGACGTCGTAGACGGAGAGTCCGAGGCTCTCCACGATCGGGGTGAGCTCGGCTCGCAGTGCCGTCACTCGGTCGGTCATGGGTCACCTCCCTTCCGTCGTCGCCGGTCGGAACCGGGTCCAGTCAACAAAATGCGTGGGCACGAGGCCCACGCTGGCCTGGCCTCGACCGGCTCCGAAGCCCCTTGGGGGCGCCGGGACCGGATGGGCCACCTCGACGACCTTCCTGTCGCCGAAGCGCGTGGACCCTACCAGACAGGCCCTCGGACGTCTCGGCCGAAACCCGACACCCGGGTAACCTCGAAGCGTGTCGCAGTCGTGCGTGCTCTGTGGTGAGGCGACCACGCTCCTGTACGACGACTGCACGGACTTCGAGTACTTCATGACGGCTCCGGGCGATCTGTACCGATGTGTCCGGTGCGGTCTCGTCGCGATGGAGCCGATGCCGACCCGCGAGGAGCTCCCCGGTCTCTACCCGGCCGAGTACCACAGCTACGCGGAGTCGCGGAACCCGATCGCCGGGTTCCTGCTGCGCCGCTACCAGCGCCGCCAGGCCGACCTCTGCCGCAAGCACCTCCCGCCCGGCGGACGCTTCCTCGAGATCGGGTGCGCGACCGGTGACGTCCTGATGGAGCTGCGCGACGAGTACCCGGTCGTCCAGGGCGTCGAGCTGAGCGAGGAGGCGGCCGCGGTCGCCCGGTCGCGCGGCCTCGACGTGTTCTGCGGAACCCTCGAGGAGTTCGAGACCGACCAGCAGTACGACCTGATCTTCATGAGCCACGTGATCGAGCACGTGCTCGACCCGGTGGCCACCGTCCGGCGCATCGCCGCGATGCTCGCCCCCGGCGGCGTCGTGTACCTCGAGACCCCGAACGTCGGCGCGCTCGACGCGAAGGTGTGGAAGCAGCGGTGGGGGCTCATCCACTACCCCCGTCACCTGTACCTCTTCGACCGGTCGACGGTCGCCGCCCTGCTGGAGACGGCGGAGCTGCGCGCCGAAGGGGTGCACTGGGAGCCGAACAGCTGCGGGTGGGCGCTGTCGGTCCAGTCCGAGCTGCGCCGACGCGGGATCGACCGCTCCCGAGCGCCCCGCTCGCGCTACTACGCCGCGCTCCTCGTGCTGTTCCTCCCGCTGAACCTGCTCGACCTCGCGTTCGGCGGCACCGCGTTCATGTCGGCGGTCGGCCGCAAGGCACGCACGTGACTGCGGACGCACCGGGGACGGGCACCGAAGGTCCGGCCGCTCCCGAGCGCGGCCGGCTCGCGGACCTCCGACGCACGCACCTGCGCCCGATCCACTCGGTGCTGAACGTCGCGCACCTCGCACTCACCGACGCGCTGCTCGTGGTGTGGTTCTGGCTCGGCTACGAGTACCTGCCGCTCTGGGCGTACGTGCCGCTGTCACTCGTCGCGTGCGTGATCCACCAGCGGGCGATGAGCGAGTGGATCCACGAGGCCTCGCACTACTGCCTCACGCGCTCCCGGTTCGGGAACGACGTGCTCGGCAACCTGCTGTCGGGGATCTGGTTCGCGTTGCCGGTCGGCGTCTACCGCGCGTCGCACACGGACCACCACCGTGCGAAGGCGTTCTTCACTGCCGGCGACCCCGAGACGGAGTTCCTCGCCGTCGGGTCCCGGCGCGGGTTCCGCCATGCCGTCGTACACGACCTCGTCGGCGGCACGATGGTCGTGCAGTACCGCCGGTTCCGCGCCGCGCAGTCGGACGGCGGCGGTGGCCTCGGGCTGCGGATCGTGTTCGCGGGCTGCCTCGTCGGTCTCGTCGCGCTCATGTGGTGGATCGGCCGCCTCGACGTGATCGTCCTGTACTACGGCTCGCTCGTCACGCTGTACCCGTTGCTCAACCGCCTGCGCACCTACGCCCAGCACGCACGGCTCGGGCCCGACGGCGCGGTGCAGCTCGCCGGCAGCACGGTGTCCCGCACGACCGACTGCGGTCTGCTCGACCGCATCCTCTGGACCTCGCCGCGGCTGCTGTACCACGACGACCACCACCGATACCCGTACCTGCCGTGGCGCGCGCTGGTCGCGATGTACGAGCCGAGCGACGACCCCAACGTGTGCGTGACGAAGCGGATCCCGGTCCTGCGCGCGGTGTACCGCGGTCTCGCGGTCGAGCGGGCCTGACCGCTCGACGACCGATCAGGCCCCGAAGACGGCGCGCAGCGCGACCGGGACCGGCCGCTCCAGCTGCTCGTACGTGCAGGACGAGGGTTCGCGGTCCGGACGCCAACGCTGGAACCGCGCGGTGTGGCGGAATCGGTCACCCTGCATGTGCTCGTACGCGACCTCCGCGACGAGCTCGATCCGCACGGGCTCCCACGACAGGTCCTTCTTCGCATTCCAGCGGCTGAGGTTCCCGGGGCGACGCTGGCCGTCGGGCTCCTCGGCGGTCGCGGCCTCCGCCCAGTCGGCCCAGGGGTGATCGACGAGCGCGCCGTCGCGATGCGGCGCGAGCTCCTCGAGCAACCGGGCCCGCGACTTCGCGTCGAAGCTCGACGCCACGCCCACGTGGTGCAGGGTCCCGTCGTCGTCGTAGAGACCCAGGAGGAGCGAACCGACGCCCACGCCGTCCTTGTGCATCCGGTACCCCGCGACGACGCAGTCGGCGGTGCGCAGGTGCTTCACCTTGAGCCAGCCGCGATCCCCCGGTCGGTAGGTGCCCTGGACGTCCTTCACGACGAGCCCGTCGAGGCCCGCTCCCTCGAACTCCTCGAACCACACCGCCGCCGCCTCCGGGTCCCGCGTGCGCGGCGTGACGAAGACGGTGCGGTTCGGCGTGACCGCCCGCTCGAGCGCGGCCCGGCGCACGTCGAAGGGTTCCTCGCGCAGGTCGTCCGCGCCGAGCGCGAGCAGGTCGAACGCGACGAAGGCCGCCGGCGTCTCCGCCGCGAGCTTCGCGATGCGGCTCGCGGCCGGGTGGACGCGCTGGGACAACATGTCGAAGTCCAGACCGTGCTCGGTCATGATCACGATCTCGCCGTCGAGCACCGCGCGTTCGGGCACCGCGGCACGGATCGGGTCGAGCAGCTCGGGGAAGTAGCGCGTGAGCGGCCGCTCGTTGCGCGAACCGAGCTCGACGTCGTCGCCGTCGCGGAACACGATGCACCGGAAGCCGTCCCACTTGGGCTCGTAGCTCCAGTGATCGCCCACCGGCAGGTCGCGAGTGAGCTTCGCGAGCATCGGCGAGAGCGGCGGTCGGACGGGCAGCGTCATCGCCGCCGACGGTAACTCAGGCGGCGTGGGTCCTTCCGAGGTCCGCGCCACGGGCCCGCTCGCCGGCCCGGCGCTCAGCCACGTGTGAGCGTCGCGACGAGCTCGTCGACGGCGTCGGCGAGCGCGAGCTCGTCGCGTTCCCCGGTGGCGCGGATCTTGCGCTCGACGACGCCGCGGCCCACGCCCTTGGCGCCGACGGTGATCTGCACGGGCATGCCGAGGAGGTCGGCGTCGGCGAACTTCACCCCCGGGCTGGCGTCGCGGTCGTCGAGCAGCACGTCGACGCCACGCGCGCACAGCTCGCCGTAGAGCCCGTCGGCCGCGGCCGTCACGGTCGAGGCGGTCTCGCCGCGGCCCGGCAGCACGACCAGGTGCACCTGGTAGGGCGCGACCGCGGCCGGCCACGTGAGCCCCGCGTCGTCGTGGTGCTCCTCGACCACCGCCGAGATGATCCGGCTCACGCCGATGCCGTAGGTGCCCATCACCATCGGGTGGTCCGCGCCGCTCTCGTCGGTGTAGGTGGCGCCGAGCGCGACCGAGTACTTGTCGCCCAGCTGGAAGACGTGACCGACCTCGATGCCGCGGTCGATGCGCAGCGGGCTGCCGCAGTCGGGACACGAGTCGCCGGGCTCGACGAGCGCGATCTCGTTCCAGTCGGTCGGCGCGAAGTCGCGCCCGAGCACCATGTTCTTCGCGTGGTGGTCGACCTCGTTGGCGCCGGTGACCCAGCCGTGGGGTGCGCGGATCGACGAATCCGCGACCGTGCGCGCGGCACCGGCAAAGTCGGGACCGATGTAGCCCTTCGGGACGTCGGGGCGGGCCGCGAAGTCCTCGTCGGTGAAGAGGCGCACGGTCGCCGGCGCGTACGCCGCCGCCACTGCGAACTCGTTCACCTCGCGGTCGCCCGGCACGAGCGCGAGGACGAGCTCTCCGTCGACGTCGAACGCGATCGCCTTCATCGTCAGCTCGGCCGTCGTACCGAGATACCCGGCGACGACGTCGATGCCGGGCATGTCGGGGGTGTGCACCCGCTCGCGCGCCGGCACGTCCGGGATCGCCTGCCGGGGAGTCGGCCGGCGGGTCGCGGCCTCGGTGTTCGCGGCGTAGTCGCACTGCTCGCACCAGACGAACGCGTCCTCGCCGATCGCGGCGA
>CAZXCB010000243.1:0-5087 GCA_964639075.1 uncultured Bifidobacteriaceae bacterium
CGCCCCCGCCGCTCCCGGTCCCGGCCGCGCTGCCGAACCCGAGCGCGCACCGCGACCTCGTCGAGATCGGCCGGATCCAGATCCCGAAGACCGGCGTCGACCAGCCCGTGCGCGAAGGCGTCGAGCAGATGGTCATCGACGCCGGCCCGGCGCACTGGCCCGGCACCGCGCAGATCGGCGCCTGGGGGAACGTGGTGCTCGCCGGGCACCGCACGTCGCACACCGAGCCGTTCCTGCGCAACGCCGAGCTGGCGACCGGTGACCAGATCCTGCTCAGCGACGCGACCGGGACGTACCACTACTCGGTGACGAGCGTGCAGGTGGTTCCGAACACCGCGCTGTGGATCGTCGACCAGCACCCCGGCCGGACGCTCACGATCTTCACGTGCCATCCGATCGGCAGCTCCGCCGAGCGCCTGATCGTCCGGGCCGAGCTCACCTCGCGCCCACGCCCCGGCGCCTGACGGTTCGCGCCCATCGGCGGTGTCGGGACGCGGCGCCGCCGGCGTGGCAGGCTGACGCCCGCCGATGACCCAGCCCGAGCCGCACGCGGCCACCGATCTGCCGGCCGCGCCGAACGGCGACGAACCGATCGACGCGTCGGAGCCGGCGCGCGCCTCGCGGCTCGGCCCGATCCTGCTCGTCGCGGCGCTCCTCATCACGGTGGTCGCGGTGATCGGGACGCGCATCACGCTCCCGTACGTGATCTTCTCGCCGGGTGACGCGACGCCTGTCGACGACTACGTCCACATCAAGGGCGTCAAGACCTACGGCCACGACGGCTCGGTGCTGCTGCTCACCGTGCGCGTGAGCAATGGCCGGCCGAACCTCTGGCGGTACCTCCAGGCGAGCTTCGACGACGACAGCAAGGTGATCGGTGAGGAGCAGTACCTCGGCACGACGCCGCGCAAGAAGGCCGACCGAGAGGACGTCCAGCGCATGGTCGACTCCGAGGTCGCGGCGCAGCAGGCGGCACTGACCCGCCTGGGGTACCCGGTGACGGTCCGGGGGACCGGCGCCCTGGTCTCGACCGTGGTGCCCGACTCACCTGCCGCGCACGGCGGGCTCCGCGCGGGTGACGTCATCACCGCCATCGACGCCGCGTCGGTGACGGTGCGCGACCAGGTCGGCCAGATCGTGCAGGCGAAGCCCGCAGGGACGACCTTCGCGATCACCGTTCGACGCGACGGCAAGGAGCGCGTCGTGTCGGTGACGAGCGGTACCGCGCCCGACGGCGAGATCAAGGGCAAGCCGTACCTGGGCATCGGTGCCCAGACCGCCGACCTGCGGGTCGCGTTCCCGTTCGACGTCCGCATCGACGCTGGGGACGTGAGCGGGCCGTCGGGCGGCCTCGCGTTCGCGCTCACGATCATCGACGACCTGACGCCGGGCGATCTCACCGGCGGGAAGAAGGTCGCGGTCACCGGCGAGATCGACGGCGCCGGCAACATCGGTGAGGTCGGCGGGGTGCCGCAGAAGGCGGTCGCGGCGCGCGACGCGGGCGCACGGCTCATGATCGTGCCGAAGGCCGAGGTGTCCGATGCGCGCGAGCGCGCCGGATCGATGAAAGTGGTCGGCGTGCAGACGCTGGACGACGCGTTGCGGGTGCTGCGGGCCAACGGCGGTGCGTCGGTCCCTGCGCGCCCGGCCGCCTGAGCACCGCGCCGGATCCCTCGGGCCCGACGCGACGAGCCAATACCATGGTCGATCGTGACGGCATCGAGAGGGCCCCGTGGCTGACGTGCATCGCCGAGCGGCCGCGAGCGCGCCGCGCCTGACTCCCGAGGAGGTCGCGACGCGTGGATTCGCGGCTGCGTTCCGAGGTGTGTCCGAGCTCGAGGTCCGCAACTTCCTCAAGCGCGTCGCCGCCGAGATGACCACGTCGCTCGCCCGCCAGACCGAGCTCGAGGCGAAGGTCGCCGAGCTGCAGGAACAGCGCGAGCACCCGCCGCTCGTCACCGAGGACCGGCTCCTCGACGCGCTGGGGGAAGAGACGGCGCGTGTGCTGCGCTCGGCCCAGGAGTCGGCCGAGGGCATCCGGACGCGAGCGGAGGCGGCCGCCGCGGAGCTCGTCGCCGCCGCCGAGGCCGAAGCCGCGGCAACGCGCGCGGAGGCGGATACGGATGCCGCGGCCCTGCGCGACCACGCGCAGACCGCGGCCGCGGCGCGCGAGGAGGAGTCGATCACCTTCGCGAGCGAGACGCGTGCCGCGGCGGAGGCGGAGGTCGCGGAGCTACGCGACACCGTCGCGACCGAGGTGGCGAGCGCGCGCGAAGAGTCGGCCGCGGCGGCGGAGTCCGAGATCGAGGCGGCGAAGTCCGCGGGGCGCGAGCTCGTGAACGAAGCGCGCGCGGTACGCGAGCGGATCCTCGCCGACCTGGGTCGCCGTCGGAACCTGTTGCAGGCGCAGATCGACGAGTTGCGTGCCGGTCGCGATCGTCTGCTCGACGCGTACCGCGTGGTGAAGCGCACGCTCGGCGACGCGACCGAGGCGCTCGTCCAGGTCGAAGCGCGTGCGGCGAACGAGCTCTCCGGTCCGCCGCCCCCGCTCGACGTCCCGCCGGTCGACGGCGAGCTCGCCGCGATGGCCGGCGAGCTCACCGGTGAGGCCGGGCCCGTGTCGGCCGACGTCGAGGCGCTCTTCGCCCGGCTCCGCGAGCAGTCCTCCGAGCCCGGCGCCGAGGAGCTCCCGCCCCCGAGCCCGGAGCCGGACGTCGTCATCGAGGTCACCGATGTCGTCGTCGTGACCGATGAAGGGGCTGTCGTCGAGGTGGTCGAGATCAACGCCGAGCCGGAGCGGAGCGGAGGCGAGCCGCGAGGGAGCGTCCCGACCGGTGACACGCTCGAGGAGATCGAGCCTACGAGCCGCGATGACGAGATCGAGCGGACGAGCCGAGATGACGAGACCGAGCGGACGAGCCAAGACGACGACGACGAGCGGGCCCGGGCGACCCGAGATGCGGTGCTCGAGCCGCTGCAGCGCGAGCTCGGGCGCAAGGTGAAGCGCGCGCTCCAGGACGAGCAGAACGACGTGCTCGACCGCCTGCGCACGGTCAAGGGCCGGCCCGACGCGGCAGCCGTGCTGCCGACCGAGACCGAGCAGGTCGCGGTCCTCGCGGCGACGCTGCGCGGTCCGGTCGACACTGCCTACTCGGGCGGCCGGCGCGTGGGTGGTGCCACCGCCGCGGCGACCGCGCCGGCGCCGATGGTCGACGGCCTCGCCGCGACCATGGTCGAGCGCCTGCGCGCCCGGCTGGTCGAGGCGATCGACGGCGCGGCCGAGGACGCGTCGGCCACGCAGCGCCTCGGCGCGCGGTACCGGGAGTTCAAGGGCCAGGAGCTCGACGCGATCGTGGGGGACACGCTGGCGGCGGCCTGGTCGCTCGGAGTGTTCGACGCCACCCCGCGCGGGCGGAAGTTGCGCTGGGTCGTCTCCGTCGAGGGTCACTGCCCCGACTGCGACGACAACGCGCTCGAGCCGACGGCGCGGGGCGACGCGTTCCCCACCGGCCAGCCACATCCGCCGGCGCATCCCGGCTGCCGCTGCCTCCTCGTCGTCGCCGGCTGAGGCGCTGCTCCGAAGGTCGGGAGCCGGAGTCTCGGGTCCGGGTGGTGCGCGCTGCCACGCGGACGCGCGGGCGCCTCGGGGTTTGACGGGGGCCTGCTGCCCGGTGAGCGTCGGCGCCTTCTAGGCTCCGCCCAATGCGCGTCCCCCCCGTCCAGCGCACGCGAGAGCGGCGGTTCCGGATCCGGCCCTGGATGGTGGTCCTGGTCGTCGCGCTGGTGGTCCTGTTCCTCTCGGCCCGCAGCCTGGCGACCTTCTACACGGACTACCTCTGGTTCGACTCGATCCATCTCGGCGCCACCTGGCGGGGTCTGCTGTGGGCGCGGTTCGCGCCGGCGGCGGTGTTCACCGCGATCTTCTTCGCCATGATGCTCGCGAGCCTCACGATCGCCGACCGGCTCGCGCCGCGTACGCGGGCGCTGGGGCCCGAGGACGAGATGCTCGCCCGGTACCAGCAGTCGGTCGCGCCGTACTCGGGCCGGATCCGGCTGCTCGTGTCGCTCGTGTTCGCGCTCCTCGCCGGCGGCAGCGTCGCGGGCGAGTGGCAGCGCTGGGTGCTGTTCACCCACGCGCAGGACTTCGGCATCGAGGACCCGCAGTTCCACAAGGACGTCGGCTTCTACGTCTTTCGGCTGCCGTTCCTGTCGTTCGTGTTCGACTGGCTGTTCGCGGGGCTGATCGTCATCCTGATCGTCACCGCGATCGCGCACTACCTCAACGGCGGCATCCGCCTGCAGTCGCCGTTCCAGCGGGTGACCCCCCAGGTCAAGGCGCACATCTCGGTGATCCTCGCGCTCATGGCGCTGGTCAAGACCGCGCAGTACTACCTCGCTCGCTTCGAGCTGAACTTCTCCACCCGCGGCGTGGTCGAGGGAGCGAGCAAGACCGATGTGGCGGCGCAGCTCCCCGCGCTGAACCTGCTGATCGTCATCTCGGTCGTGGCGGCCGGGCTGTTCGTGTGGAACATCTTCCGCCGTGGTTGGGTGCTGCCGGTGATCGCGGTCGGCCTCTGGGGCTTCGTGTCGCTCGTGATCGGCACGATCGTCCCCGCGGTGTACCAGCAGTTCTTCGTGCAGCCGAACGAGCTCGCGAAGGAGCGGCCCTACATCCGCCGCAACATCAACGCGACGCGCGCCGCGTTCGACCTCAGCGACGTCGCGACGGAGAACTTCAACTACAAGGACAACCTCACGCTCCCGGATCTGCAGGACAACCAGCAGACCATCGGCAATGCCCGCCTGTGGGATCCGGCCGTCATCGCGACGAACTTCCAGCAGTTCCAGAGCCTCCAGACCTACTACCGGTTCCTCAACGCGGACACCGACCGGTACGTGATCGACGAGCAGCAGCGCCAGGTCCTGATCGCCACGCGTGAGCTCAACAGCGGCGACCTCCCCTCGCAGAGCTGGGTCAACCGCCACGTCGTGTACACCCACGGGTACGGCGCGGTCGTCTCGCCTGCCAACTCGGCGGACACGGCCACCGGCCAGCCCAACTACCTGCTCCAGGACATCCCGGGGCG
>CAZXCB010000244.1:0-5077 GCA_964639075.1 uncultured Bifidobacteriaceae bacterium
CGACGCGCCCACCGCTTCGTAGTCCTGATCGCGACCACCCACGCCCACACCCAGCGTGAGCCGACCGTCGGAGAGGACGTCGATCGTGGCGGCCTGCTTCGCGACCCGCACCGCGTTGTGGCTCGGGAGGACGACGATGGTCGACACGATCCGCACCCGTCGCGTCGCCGCCGCTGCGAACGCCAACGACGCGAACAGGTCGTGGCTCGGATACGCCACCCGCTCGCCGACCGCCACCGACGAGAACGGCCCGTCGTCGATCCGCGCGCACCACTCCCGAATCGTCGGACCATCCACCCCCGCCACGAACGACGGCAACGTCATACCTAACTTCATGGTTACGCGTTTTTCGGGATGTCCTTGAAGGGGGCGCCCTTGTTGGGGTCGGGTTCCTTGGGCAGGCCGAGGACCCGCTCGCCGATGATGTTGCGCTGCACCTGGTCGGTGCCGCCGTAGATGGACGGTCCGGGCGAGAACAGCACCATCTCCTGCTGGATGCCGCCGCTCATCGCGTCCTTGTCCATGACCATCATCTCGGGGCCGAGCACGGCGGTCGAGACCTCACGGTTCAGGCGCAGCATGTCGCTCATCATCAGCTTGGCGATGTTGGGGGCACCGGCGCTCGCCCCGCCGCCCCGCATGCGGAGGCTCGAGTACTTCCCGATCTGCTGCAGCGACCACAATTTCGCGATGCCCTGGCGCACGGTCGGGTCGGCGATGGTGCCGTTCGACTTCGCCAGCTCGTTCAGGCGCTGGGCCATGCCACCGCCGCCGCCGCCGGTTCCGCCGGTGCGCTCCTGGCCGACGGTGTCGCCGACGCGCAGGCCCAGCTGGTTCGACAACGGGCCCGGGAACGCCGACCCGGCCGCGCCACTGCCGCCGCTGCCGAGCCCCGCCCGTTCGGCCGCCAGGGTCGTGTTGGCCACGGCCCAACCGTTGTTCAGGCCGCCGATCATGTTCGCGTCCGGCACCCGCGCGCCGTCGAGGAACACCTCGTTGAACATCGCCCGGCCGGTCATCTCCTTCAGCGGACGGATCTCGATCCCCGGCTGATCCATCTCGATGCCGAAGTAGGTGATGCCCGTGTGCTTCGGGGCATCCGGGTCGGTCCGGGCGATGAGCATGCCCATGTTGCAGAGCTGGGCGGTGGAGGTCCACACCTTCTGACCGGTGATGATCCACTCGTCGCCGTCGCGCTCGGCCTTGCACTGGAGCCCCGCGAGGTCGGATCCGGCGCCGGGCTCGCTGAAGAGCTGACACCACGCGTCGGTACCGTCGAGGATCCGACGCAACCAGTAGTCCTTCTGCTCGCGCGTCGCGTGCGCGGCGATGGTCGGTGCCGCGAGCAGGTAGCCGAGCCCGGCCGGCGGTCCCACCGCGCCTGCGTTGGCGATCTCCTCGTTCACGATGTTGGCCAGCGCGCGGTTGAAGCCCCGACCGAAGTCGTCTTCGGGGAACGTCGGGGCGCCGTAGCCCGACGCGCCGAGGCGGGCCCACCACTCGCCGACGGTCAGGTCGGGATCCCAGTTGGCGGCGATCCAGCTACGGACCTCGGCGCGGACGGTTTCGGGGGTGGGCGTCGCCATCAGGGGATGCGTTCCTTCTCGGTCAGGATCGGTCGAGGAGCTCGACGAGCTTCTCGGGAGGTCGGGCGATGACACCCCGGTCGCCGACGATCACGACCGGGCGCTCCATGAGCTCGGGGTGGGCGAGCAACAGCTCAACGACCGCGTCGGGCGTCACGTAGTCGCCGGCGGCGAGGCCGAGCTCCGAGAAGCGCTTGTCCTTGCGCACGAGCGCGGCCGGCTCGTCGTCGATCACGTCGACGATGCGCTCGACCGTCGCCCGGTCCGGCGGGGCCTTCAGGTACTCGGTGACCGACGCGGTGACGTCGCGCTCGGTGAGGATCTGCATCGCGCCGCGCGACTTCGAGCACGCCGGGTTGTGGAAGATCTCGACGTCGGTCACGAGCGGGCAGGCTACCGGTCGTCGCGGGGCGCGAGCCCGTCCAGTCGGGCCTCGAGGTCGGCGACGCGCGCCTCGAGCGCGGCCACGCGCTCGGCCAGGCCTCGGTCCGTGACCGACGCCACATCCGGTGTTCCCACCTGGGTCGGCTGCCATCGGTCCTGCCAACGCGACTCCTTGCGGCCGGGCTCGCGCGGCAGTTGCGCCACGATCGCGCCGTCTTCCTGCGAGGCGAGGCGCTCCAGGCTCGCTTCGAGCTCGCCGAGGTCGGCGAACGCGTGCAGCCGCTCGGTCCGCGCCTTGAGCTCCCCCGGCGTCTGCGCGCCGCGCAGCAGCAGCACGGTGAGCACCGCGAGGTCGGGCTCCGCGAGCGGCACGACCCGAGCCACGAGCTCGGAGTACTTGATCGCGCGGCCACCATGGGGCTTCTCACGCCGCGCGAGGCCGAGCTCGCGCAGCTCGTCGAGCGCCGCCTCGACGGTGGCCTCGTCGTAGCGGACGACCGGCCAGCGGTTCGTGCTCTGGTTGCACGCGGTGACGGCGGCGTTGAGGCTGAGCGGGTACTGGTCGGGGGTGGTCCGGGCCTTCTCCAGAAGGCATCCGAGCACCCGAGCGGCCGGAGCGGAGAGCTGCACGGGTCGTGAAGGTAGCGGTACCGTCGCGGCCATGCCTGATGCACACCGACAGTTCCTCGGCCGCGACGACGTCAACGACATCGAGTCGATCCTGGCTGACGACGCCCGCGACTTCGGCACCGCGTACCACTCGACCCCCGCCCGCGGCGACGCGATCTTCACCTGGGACTACGCGCGGACCCGGGCGGGGCTCGCCAAGCTCTACGAGAAGGCCAAGGGATCGCAGTGGAACGGCTCCACCGATCTCGACTGGTCGACCGACGTCGACATCGAGCGGGTCGCCCACGAGATGTCGGGCGCGGTCGCGTTCTTCCAGCAGCGCATGAGCGAGGTCGAGGGCTCACCGGTGCGCTCGTGGGGCGACGCCGAGTGGCTGCGGTTCCAGATGGAGGCGTTCAACTGGCGCATGAGCCAGTTCCTCCACGGCGAGCAGGGCGCACTGCTCTGCACCGGCAAGATCGTGGTCACGACGCCCTGGATCGACGCGAAGTACTACGCCGCGACGCAGGTCATGGACGAGGCGCGCCACGTCGAGGTGTTCGCGCGCTACCTCGACGAGAAGCTCGACGGCCACTACCCGGTCAACCCGAACCTGCAGATGCTGATCGACGACGTGCTCGGCGACACGCGCTGGGACATGACCTACATGGGCATGCAGATCATGATCGAGGGGCTGGCCCTCGCCGCGTTCGGCTTCATGCACCACGTCACCCAGGAGCCCCTGCTCAAGCAGCTGCTGCGCTACGTGATGAGCGACGAAGCGCGCCACGTCGCATTCGGCGTGCTCTCGTTGCAGGAGCACAACGAGGGACTCTCCGCCGCCGAGCTGCGCGAGCGCCAGGAGTTCGCGTTCGAGGCCGCGATCCGCATGCGCGACCGCCTGATGATGCAGACGGTGTGGGAGCGCATGGGCATCGACCGGCGCACCATCACCGAGACGCTGTTCGCGATGCGGGCCCAGGGTGGCAACCCGTTCCAGGCCGCGCTGTTCTCCAAGATCGTCCCGAACTGCAAGAAGCTCGGGCTGCTCGACGCGGGCGACGGCTGGCTGCGCGACCGGTTCACCGAGATCGGCGTGATCGAGTACGAGGACGCGATGGACACCGGCGAGGAGTACGCGCTCCTCGACATGGTCGCCGCCGACCGAACCTGATTGCTCGTACGCTCACGCCTCTGCGCGGTTGTCCGGAGGGGGGTTCGCTCCCGAGCTGCTCGCCTCCGCTCGTGCCTCGCTTCGGCTCGGTGGCTACCAGCGGGTGTCGACGGCGAGAGCCTCACGCAGGCGCTCGCCGTACTCCTCCCGGCTGATCGCGATGGCGCCCATGGAGGCGAGGTGGGGCGTGACCCACTGCACGTCGAACAGGGCCGCTCCGATCTCGCGCAGCTTCGCGACCGTGGCGACCATCGCGGCCTTCGACGCGTCGGTCGTGCGGTGGAACATGGACTCGCCGGCGAAGAGCCCGCCGATCGCGAGCCCGTAGAGGCCACCGACCAGCTCACCGTCGCGCCAGGTCTCGATGCTGTGGCACCACCCCAGCTCGTGCAGCCGGACGTACGCGACGACGAACTCTTCGTCGATCCAGCCGTCGGCCCGGTGGGGATCGCCGCACGCGCGCATCACCGCCTCGAACGCCGAGTCGATCCGCACGTCGAACGTGCCGAGGCTCCGGCGGAGCGACCGGCTCACGTGCAGCCCGTCGAGAGGGATGATCCCCCGGGGGTCCGGCGCCCACCAACCGAGCTCGCGGTGCCGACCGACCCGCATCGGGAACAGACCCCGTCGGTACGCGGCGAGGATCGTCCCGGGCTCCAGGTCGGCGCCGATCGCCGCGATCTCTCCGTCGCCGGCGGCCTCCGGCCCGGGGAGGTCCCACACGTTCGCGGGCGGTTCGATCGGCGGCATCTCGGGCGAGTCCGACGCGACTACCGGACCCCGATCGGCGCGGCGTCCGGGGTGAGCGGCGCGGGAAGGTCGGTGTGGCCCGTGAGCCATGCGTCGACGGCCGCCGCGCACGAGCGGCCTTCGGCGATCGCCCACACGATCAGGCTCTGACCCCGTCCCATGTCGCCGCAGACGAACACGCCCTCGACGCTCGACTGCCAGTCGTCGCCGCGCGCCACGTTGCCGCGCTGGTCGAGCTCGACACCGAGCTGGTCGAGCATGCCGGCACGCTGTGGGCCGACGAACCCCATCGCGAGCAGCACCAGCTCGCACGGCAGCTCGAAGTCCGAGCCGTCGACCTTCTCGAACGTCATGCGGCCGGAGGCGTTCCGCTGCTCGACCTCGTGGGCGCGCAGCGCGCGCACGTTGCCGTCGTCGTCGCCGAGGAAGCACTCCGTGTTCACGCTGAACACCCGCTCCCCGCCCTCCTCGTGCGCGGACGACGTGCGGTAGATCATCGGCCACGTCGGCCACGGGTTCGCATCGGGCCGGGCCTCGGGCGGGCGGGGCAGGATCTCGAACTGGTGGACCGATG
>CAZXCB010000245.1:0-5037 GCA_964639075.1 uncultured Bifidobacteriaceae bacterium
ACCGCACCTTCGACCTCGAGCACCTTGAGCATCGCGGTGAGTCGGCCCCGCCGGATGTTCACCGCGTCCTCGATCTCCGCGATCCGCACCCAGCCGGCGCGCGCCGCGAGCAGGTCGACGACTGCCGTCGCGAGGTCCTCGGGCGGGAACGAGGTGCGGATGAAGTAGTCCTGGATGTCGCGATCCTCGTAGCCGCTGAGCAGGACGCCGTGGGCGTCGGGCAGCGCGCGACCCGCGCGGCCGACCTGCTGGTAGTACGCGATCGGCGACCCGGGCGACTGGTAGTGGATCACGAACGCGAGATCGGGCTTGTCGTAGCCCATGCCCAGCGCGGACGTCGCGACGAGCGCCTTGAGATCGTTGCCGAGCAGCCGCTCCTCGAGCACGACCCGCAGCTCGGGATCGGTCTCGCCGCTGTAGGACGCGGCCGCGATGCCCCGGCTGGTGAGCCAGCCCGCGACCCGCGCCGCGTCGGCGACGGTCAGGCAGTACACGATGCCGGTGCCCGCCAGCGTGGGGATGACGGTCGCGAGCCACGCCAGGCGGTCG
Organism: uncultured Bifidobacteriaceae bacterium; assembly: GCA_964639075.1. Classification (GTDB taxonomy): domain Bacteria; phylum Actinomycetota; class Acidimicrobiia; order IMCC26256; family JAENVU01; genus JAENVU01. Next base: position 550 of record CAZXCB010000245.1, read on the forward strand.
GCCTGGCCGGGGATGCGCAGCGTGTCGAGCACGAGGCTCGAGCGCGCGAGCGGGCCGCGGAGGGTGAGCAGCCCGTCGCCGAACTGGCTCTGCACGTCTGCGACGACCCGGTCGTTCGCGGTCGCGGTGGTGCCCAGCACCGGCACTCCCGCGGGCAGAAGATCCAGGACCCGGCCGATGCGCCGGTAGTCGGGACGGAAGTCGTGACCCCAGTCGCTGATGCAGTGCACCTCGTCCACGACGAGCATGCCCACGCGCGGTGCGAGCCCCGGGAGCACCGTCTCGCGGAACGACACGTTCGCGAAGCGCTCGGGGGAGACGAGGAGCACGTCGATCGCGTCGGCGTCGAGCTCGGCGACGATCTCGTCCCACTGGTCGCGGTTGTCGCTGTTGATCGTGCGCGTGGTCACGCCGCCGCGCGCCCCGGCGTCGATCTGGTTGCGCATGAGGGCGAGGAGTGGTGAGACGATGAGCGTGGGCCCCGCGCCCGCGTCGCGCAGCAGCCGGGTGGCGACGAAGTAGACCGCGCTCTTGCCCCAGCCCGTCCGTTGCACGACGAGGACGCGCCGGCGGTCCTCGACGAGCGCGCGGATCGCGTCGAGCTGCCCGTCACGGAGCTCGGCCTCGGGCGACGCGACGAGCGCGCGCAGCACCGCCGTCGCGCGGGTCTCGAAGTCGGGTTCCATCTGCCCGACCGTACCGGGCAGCTGTGACACCACCCGGCGTGGCGATCAGATGTCGTGGCCGTCAGCGCTCGGGGACGAGCGTGGCGAGGGTGAGGGTGCCGTGCTCGGAGTACGTGACCGCGCCGAGGGGCGACGGTGACTCGACGGTCGTGTCGCGGGTGTACCGGACCGGGAGCCCGCTGCCGACCGCGAACCACAGCTCGTTGTGCTCGCTGCCCGACTGGTCGCCGCTGAGCGTGCGGTCGTTCCGGTACGCGTACGCCTCGATCGTCCGCCCCGCGACCTTCAGGTGGCGCATGCCGAGGAACGTGTTCCGGCCGGTCGACGTCACCCTCGTGTCCCGTTGCACGCTCGTGCCTGCGCAGGACTGTCTCCACGACGCGCCCCGCGTCGCGTTCACGCGGATCGCGACGCCCGGTGGATCGCACGTGAACTCGGTCAGGTCGTCGACCTTGAACGTCTTGAAGTCGAAGCGCTGCGCGGTGCGGCCGCCGGTCTCGAGCAGCGTCGCGTTGCGCGCGCAGTAGTCGAAGTCCTGCCGATGGTGGTTGCTGTACTCGATGCGGAGCCGCCAGCACTCGGGGCTCGTCGCGGAGACGGTGACCGGGACGCGCGGCCCCCAGTGCTGTTCGGCACCGAGGACCGAGAGGCGCTCGGTGCCGGTGCCGCGGTACGTATAGACGCCGGGAGCGGGCTGCAGGAATCCTCCGGTGCCGCTGTCGTCGGCGCGCCGGAACCGCGAGATCGCGTCGTCGACCGACGCCTCCTGCGCACCCCGGCCGCCCCAGCTCCACGCGATCACGCCGCCGACGAGCGCGAGCAGTGCGACGACCGCTCCGACGATCCAGGGCCAGCGGCGCCGGCGGCGGGCCGGCGCGTCCGCGGGCGCGTCGTCGCCGCTCACCGGGTCACCGGGGGAGCGATGCGGGTGAGCACGGCGCGGTGATCGGAGTGCGGGCCGTCGGGCGCGTCGAGGTGCGCGGCTTCGAGGATCTCCCACGCCCGGCCCGGGGGCTGCGCCAGGAAGACGTAGTCGAGCCGCCGGTGCCGCGGACCCCGGCGGTGGGCCGGGCGGGTGTGGGTGGGTGCCTCGCCGTGCGGGTGCAGGGACCGGAACGTGTCCGTCCACTGCGCACTCGTCGCGGTCATCTCGGCGCGCTGCTCCGGCGCGTTGAAGTCGCCGCCGATCACCGCGGGCGAGCCGGTGGACACCGCGCCGACCCACGAGCGCAGCCGGCGGATCTGCGCCGCGTTGTGGCGTTGGACCAGCCCGAGGTGGGCCGACACGACGAGCAGGGTGCCGAGCGGAGTGTCCACGTGGGCCGCGAGCCCGACGCGCCGCACGAGGAGGTTGTGGCCCTGGGTGAGTCGCCGCACGTGGATGTCGCCGAACGGGAAGCGGCTGAGGATCGCCGGCCCCTCCTCGAATCCGATGGCGTCGAGGTCGCCGTTCGCGCGCGTCGAGGCCATCGCCATGCCGAGTCGCTCCGCGAGCAGCCGGTCCGCGTGGAGCATTGGCGTGCGCGCGACCTCCTGGAGCAGGAGGATGTCGGCGTCGACCGACTCGGCGAGTGCCGCGAACGACTCGAGCCGCTGCGGCCACCGCTGGTGGCGCGGCCAGTCGTGCCAGAGGTTGGCGGCGAGCACGGTGAGCCGGGTCGGCGGGGCCACCGGCTCGACGCGCGGTCCGCGGCGCACGGTGACGTGCACGGCCGGTGTCGTCGCCGCGTGCACCCGGAGCGCGAGCGGCCGGGCCTGACGCACGCCCGGCAGGGCGAGCACCGCACCCGCGACGCGGGCGAGCCCCCGGTACCAGGCAGGGCCGGCCTGCGGATGGGCGGCGAGGATCCGGTCGGCGGGGTTCGACATACGAGCATCGTCAACCTAGACACCGGCGGCCTGGCGCGGCAGGGCCGTTGGACACTGTCCGCGCCGTCGAGGTGTGTGCGCAGGCCGCTACGGGATCGCGCCGCAGCAGAGCCGGCACGGGACCGCGTGCACCTGCGGCGGTGACTCCGCGGCGTTCGCGCGTTCCGCCGACCTGATCGGTCCGTCGGAGCTCGCGTCGTCGGCGCCCCGGACGAGCCGGCGTTCGGCGGCGTCGCGCCGGTACCGATGCTGACGCTCCGTGACGAACGCGGTGGTGATGTGGGGGCTGATCATGGCGTCCTCCCGTGGTCTCGTTCGAGGATCGGCCACCTCGCGGCGCGCGAACAGTGGCAGGAACGACGGCGGTCGCGAGAAACCTGCCCTTGGCAGGATCAGCGATGGCCGCTAGGATCCGGCCATGCGCCGCCACCGGGTCGTGTCGGTGCTCGTCGACGGGATGACGTCGTTCGAGCCCGCGGTCGCCGACGAGGTCTTCGGCATCGACCGCAGCGGGATCCTCGGCGTCCCGTGGTACCGGTACACGACGTGCACCCCGGGAGATGCCGACCTCCGGCTCGGCGGCTTCCAGGTCTCGGTGCCGCGCGGTCTCGAGGCGTTGCGGCGGGCCGACACCGTCGTGATCGCCGGTTGGTGCGACGTGGACGAGGCGGTCGCGACCGACCTGATCGACGCGCTCCTCCACGCACACCGCCGCGGCGCGCGCCTCGTCTCGTTCTGCACCGGTGCATTCGCCCTCGCGGCGGCCGGCATCCTCGACGGCCGACCCGCCACGACGCACTGGGCCCACGCCGACGAGTTCCGGGCGCGGTTCCCGCGGGTGCGCCTCGATCCGTCGGTCCTCTACGTCGACGACGGCGACGTGCTGACCTCAGCGGGTTCGGCAGCGTCCATCGACCTCGCGATGCACCTCGTGCGACGGGACTTCGGCGTCGACGTCTCGAACCGGGTCGCGCGCAACCTGGTCGTGGCGCCGCACCGTCGTGGCGGTCAGGCGCAGTTCATCGCGACCCCGGTCCGCCCGAACGACGAGTGCGTCGACGGCCTCGGCGCCGCACTCGAATGGGCGATGGCCCACCTGGACGAGGACCTGAGCGTCGCGGGGCTCGCGGAGGTCGCGCTCATGAGTCCGCGCCATTTCGCGCGCCGGTTCCGGGAGGTCACCGGCACGACACCGCACCAATGGCTGCTCGCGCAGCGCGTCGCCCTCGCGCAGCAGCTGCTCGAGACGACTGACCAGTCGGTCGAGCACATCGCAGCTGTGACCGGCTTCGGGAGCGGCGCCGCGATGCGACTCCACTTCCAGCGCGCGCTGGCGACGAGCCCGACGGCCTACCGCCGCACGTTCCAGGCCGTGTCGCTCAGGTGAAGATGATCTCGCCGCCGGCGGCCTGCTCGTAGAACTCGCCGACGGTGATGATGTCCTGGACCTGATCGACGAAGTCGTCCTTATCGAGGCCGAACATGTCGACGGAGGCCTTGCACGCGTACATGCCCGCGCCCGTGTCGCCGATCATCTCGATGAACTCCGGGATCGGCGGGATGTCGAGCGCCTCCATCTTCTTCGCCATCATGTGGGTGGCGAGCGCCGACATGCCGGGCAGGGCGCCGACGAGCGTGGCCATGTGCATGCCGGGGTTGCCGACGGTGGCCACCTTGATGTGCTCGATCCGCTTCCTGTGCACCGCGTCGAGCCCGAAGAACGTGAAGAAGAGGTTGGCGTCGATCCCCTCGGCGCGCGCGCCGTTGGCCATGATCAGGCCGGGGTAGATCCCGTCGAGGGATCCCTTGGAGATGACGATCGAGACCTTCTCGATGGTGTCGCCCATCGCGGGGCTCCTTTCGTTCCTGCGTACCGGTTCAGATGCAGCCGCGTGGCTTCGGGATGCCGGCGATCTTCGCGGCCAGCTTCGCG
>CAZXCB010000246.1:0-5036 GCA_964639075.1 uncultured Bifidobacteriaceae bacterium
TCTGCCGCCGCTCATCGCTTCGTCTCCCGGCGACGCTCGGCACCGAGGGCGTGCGTGCCGTCGTCGACGTCTGGGCCGAGCGCAGCGCAGCGCTGCTCGGCCGCGCCGAGATCGCGTACGTGCTCGTGTTCGAGAACCGGGGTGCCGAGGTCGGCGCGACGATCTCGCACCCGCACGGCCAGATCTACGGATTCCCCTACGTGCCACCGCTGCCGGCGCGGGAAGCGGCCGTCGCCGCCGCGCGCGGTTGCCCGCTCTGCGAGCTGGTCCCGGCCGAGGTCGCGGCGGGCAGCCGGGTCGTGCACGACGGCGGCGGCTGGGTGACGCACGTGCCCTTCGCCGCGGGGTACCCCTTCGCCACCCTGCTCGCGCCGCGCACCCACGTGACCGATCTGCCGTCGCTCGACGACGCCGGACGCGACGGTCTCGCGGCCGCGCTCGTCGACGCCGTCGGGCGCTACGACCGCCTCTACGCGGAACCGCTGCCGTACCTGATGTGGATCCACCCGGGCGTCCACGTGCACGTCCACTTCGCGCCGATGCACCGGGCGCCGGGGGTGCTGCGCTACGTCGCCTCGGCGGAGGTGGGAGCCGCGATGCTGTCCAACCCGGTCGCGCCCGAGCACGCGGCGGCGCTGCTGCGCGACGCCTGACGCCGACCCGGGATCGGCAGGGTCTCGGCAGCTACCGGCCGAGCCGCCCGAGGCCGCGCCGGGGGCCGAAGGCGTGCTCGAGGTCGGCACCCGCGAACGGGACGGGGACGGTCCCGTCGACCGCATAGCGGTAGAGGGCCGTGCGGTAGATCCCGCCGAGCGCCGACAGGATCACCGAGGTCACCACGAGGATCACGACCGCCACCGCGACCGCGCCGATCGCCACGGCTGTGACGTTGCTCGCGATCCCGGCCGCACCGATGCCGAACGCCAGCAGCATCGGGAGCAGTGCGAAGAGACCGAGGCCGAGCTGCGCGTAGATGTTCTCGCCCCAGGTCTTCTTCAGCAGCGTGCCCGAGCGCTTCAGGGCGCTGATCGGACCGACGTCCTCGAAGACGATGATCGGCACGGTGAGGAAGGTCAGCACCGACCACGCGGCGCCGAGCAGGCCGACCACGATCTGACCGACGAAGCCGGCGCGCTCCTCGATCGACTGGATGATCCAGCTCACGGTCGCGGTGACGATCGCCCAGGGCAGGAGCCGGCCGGTCCGCGACGTGGCGACGCGCAGGCCCTGCCCGACTGTCGTCGACTCCCCGTGCAGCACCTGGTTCGCCGAGGCGACGAGCCCGGCGAGGAAGTAGGTCTGCACGAACGCGAGCCCGACGTAGGCGAGGACCCCCACGACGATCGTCATCGCGTTCGCGGTGTATCCGGTTCCGCCCGTCGCCGTGGTCTCGGTGCCGACGGTGGCCCAGGCCAGCAGGCCGAGCACGAGCGCGACGCCGATCGACGCCAGCGCCGAGCACACGGGGAACAGCGCGAGCGACCGGTCCGACTTGAGGACCGCCCAGCTCGCCTTGAGCAGCGCGATGGAACGCTGGAACCGACTCATATGGCATCACTATCGTCCGTCGTCGGGCCTGGGTGAAGGACCCGTTTCCTAGAGTGCGCCCGTGAGGACGGTGCGTGCACCCGGACGGGTGAACCTCATCGGGGAGCACACCGACTATTCGGACGGGTTCTGCCTCCCGGTCGCGATCGACCGTGAGTGCCGGATCACCACCGAGCCGGATCCGGCGCCACGGATCCGGGCGACGTCGGCCCAGCTCGAGGGCACGGTCGACCTCGCGATCGCGGCACCCGACCCGACCGGTGGACCCCGGTGGGGCCGGTTCGTCGCCGGGACCGTCCGGGTGCTCGCGGAGCGCGGCCACGCGGTGCGCGGCGCCCGCCTCGCGATCGACTCGACCGTCCCCGCCGGCGCCGGCCTGTCCTCGTCCTCCGCGTTGGCCATCGCGCTCGTGCTCGCCCTCGCGCCGCCGGATGCGCCTGAGCGCGCCGACGTCCGCGAGCTCGCTCGCCTCGCGCTCGCCGCCGAAGTGGCGGCCACCGGCGTCCCCGGCGGTCTGCTCGACCAGATGGCGTCGCTGTCGGGTCGGGCCGGTCACGCGCTGCTGCTCGACTGCCGGACGCTCACGGTCGAGCCCGTGCCGCTCCCCGCGGACCTCGCGATCCTCGTCGTGCACTCGGGGATCGCGCGCGAGCTCGCCGACAGCGCGTACGCGAGTCGTCGCGCCGCCTGTGACGCGGCCGCGGCCCGGCTCGGTGTCCCCGCCCTGCGCGACGCGACCGCCGAAGCGGTGGCCGACGACCCGATCGCCCGCCACGTCGTGAGCGAGAACGCCCGGGTGCTCGAGTGCGTCACGGCGCTGCGGGCCGGCGACACCGGGCGCGTCGGTCGGATCCTGCTCGCCGGCCACGCCAGCCTTCGGGACGACTTCGGGGTGTCGACGCCCGAGCTCGACGTGCTCGTCGACTGCTTCATGGCCCACGGCGCCTGGGGAGCCCGGCTCACGGGCGCCGGCTTCGGCGGGTGCGTCGTCGGGCTCACCTCGGCCGGCAGCGCCGAGGCGTGCCTCGCCGCGACGGTGGCCGAGTACGAGGCCCGCACGGGCCGGACTCCCACCGGGTTCAGGGTCACGGCCGTCGACGGCGCCTCGGGGTGACCGGCCTGGGGTCCGGGGGCCCCGAAGCCACCGGAATCCTTGATTCAAGGCGCCCGGGTCCCCCGCCGATGTTGGGGCTGCACCCATCGTGGGTGGCGACGGGCACGAGGTGACCATGACGACTCAAGCGATCGGGGCAGACCACGCTCCGGACGCGCACGGAGCCGACCGGCCGGGTCGCGGTCCGATCACGAGCGCGCGCCCGGCGATCGTCACGGTCGGTGCCTGTCTCGTGTGGGTCGCCCTGGACGGACTCGGCCTGCTCGGCCCGCTGACCAATTCGTCCTTCGCGGTGCTCACCGTCGTGGCCGTGGTGGCCACGGTCGTCGCGATCCGCCGCAACCGCCCCCGCGCCAGCCTCGCGTGGGTGCTCATCGCCGTCGGGTTCTGCTTCTTCCTCGTGGGCGGCATCACGCGCGAGGCACTGGGGACCCTCGGCGACCTGTCGTCGCGCCGCTCGCTGGTCCCCGATCTCATCACGATCCCCGGATACCTGATCGCGGGCGCGGGTCTGCTCGGTCTCGCCCTCGCGCGGCGGTCGGGCCTCAAGCAGACGACGGACCTCATCCTCGACGCTTCGGTCGCGGCGCTCGCGGCGATGACGCTCGGCTGGCTCTTCCTCGTCAATCCGGCGCTGTTCCACACGCACGCACCGCTCTCGGTGCGCCTGACCCTCTCGGTCTACCCGCCGCTGTCCGTGTTCCTGGTCGCGATCACCGCGAGCCTCGCGTTCGCGTCCGGTCGCCGGAGCGTGACGTCGACCCGCCTCCTGCTCGCGGGCATGGGCCTGTTCCTCGTTGGCGACGTCGTCTACATGCTCCTCGAGACGGGCGCGATCGAGATCCCGCGCCACACCGTCGACATCCCCTACGCGCTCGCGTACGTCCTGTTCATCGCGTGCGTGCTGCACCCGAGCATGCCCGGGCAGACCGAGGTCGTTCCGGCGAGCGAGACCGCGCCGACGCTCGGGCGCCTCGCCATCGTGGCCGTGGGGCTCGCGATCCCGGGCATGGTCACGATCACCCGGGTCGACGCGCCCGTGGGTGACCGGGTCGCGCTCGCCGCGATCGTGCTGTCGCTGACCGCGGCGGCCATCTGGCGGATGTTCCGCGCGTTGCGCGCGCACGCACGGTCCGAGGCGCGCCTCGTGCACCAGGCGACGCACGACGCGCTCACGGGACTCCCGAACCGCGCGTACGTGTACGAGTTCGTCGCCCAGGCGCTCACGGCCGCGGCGACGCACGGCACCTACGTCGCGCTCCTGTTCTGCGACCTCGACCGCTTCAAGCTGGTCAACGACAGCCACGGCCACGGCCTCGGCGACGACTTCCTCACCGCCGTCTCCCGGCGGCTCCGGACTCACACCCGGCCGTCGGACCTCGTCGCCCGCATCGGTGGCGACGAGTTCGTCCTCGTCGTGCCCGAGCTGCGCAGCGAGGCCGAGGCGCTGGACGTCGCCAACCGCACGCGTCGCCTCTTCACCGAGCCGTTCGAGGTGCGTGGCTCGGAGATCGCTTCGTCGGTGAGCATCGGGGTCGCGGTCGCCGACGGTCACGACAGCGCGATCGACGCCGAGGCGATGGTCCGGGACGCCGACACCGCGATGTACCAGGCGAAGGACGCCGGCCGCGACGCGGTCGCGGTGTTCGACGCGTCGATGCGCGACCGAGCGTCGCGACGCCTCGCACTCGAGCGGGACCTGCACCACGCGGTCGAACGCGGCCAGTTGGAGCTCCACTACCAGCCGGTCATCGATCTCACGACGAGTCGGGTGACCGGGTTCGAGGCGTTGCTGCGGTGGGAGCACCCGTCCTGGGGACAGATCCCGCCGCTCTCGTTCGTCCCGGTGGCCGAGGAGACCGGGCTCATCGTCGAGATCGGCGCGTGGGTCCTGCGCGAGGCCTCCCGGCAGCTCGCGGACTGGCGAACGAAGCTGCTCCACGGCACCGAGCTCACGATGGCAGTCAACCTCTCGGCCCGCCAGCTGCGCGACCAGGAGCTCGTCGAGCGCGTCCGCCGGGCCTTGACCGCGGCCGCGCTCCCCCCGAGCGCGCTGACGCTCGAGCTCACCGAGTCGACGCTGATGGAGAACCCGGCCGGCGCGGCCGAGATCCTCGGACACCTGAAGGAGATCGGCATCCGTCTCGCGGTGGACGACTTCGGCACCGGCTACTCGTCGCTCGCGTACCTGCGCCGCTTCCCCGTCGACACCGTGAAGATCGACCGCGCGTTCGTCGACGACCTCGACCGCGAGGACACCGCCGAGGAGACCCTCGTCGCGGCCATCGTCGCCATGGCCGGCGCCCTCGACGTCGACACGGTCGCCGAGGGCGTCGAGACCGAGGCCCAGGCCGGTCGCCTGCGGGCGCTCGGG